>DASTLJ010000273.1:0-29059 GCA_035715125.1 Verrucomicrobiia bacterium | reverse complement strand
ACCGTGTCCAGGAAATTGCTGGCCCAGAAGACCGCCAATTGGACTTCAGTCTCCTGGTGCTCCTTGCGGTAGATTACGTCGGCCTCGGAAGCGACGACGAATCTGGCGCTCACGCTGGCGGCGGCGATGAGCTGGCGGAGGCCGACTTCGTGCCGAAGGAAACGGTCGTAATCCACCGCCGTCAGGCCGTGAGGCGCGAGGAGTTCCTGCACAAACTTTGCATGCGTCAGATGATCACCAAGCTGCTCCTGGATCATCGTAGCCACCGCCTTGTTGCCGGGATGGATGTCCAGTTCTCGCATCTTGTAGATGAGCAGCAGTCGTTGGAGGATTTCACTTTCGAGCGCGCGGCCCGAGGCTTCCTCGCTGGTGGGCCAGTTCCCCCCGCTGCGTAAGAAGTGGGTCAACTGGACCTCGCGCAAGGTCTCAAACCACTCTTTCGGTTTCACTGGCCTGCCGGCAATGCTGCCGTAGTTCCCCGTGCGGCTGTCATCCCCTCCAGGCGCCCTGCCGCCGGGCAGAAAGAAGTACAACAAGCTGACGCTCATCAAAGCGATGATGATGATCCACAACCCGGTTTGATGTTTGCGAATCGTGCCAAACATAGAATTATTCTAAATTCAAAGAGCGCGCACCCTACTCGCATTGACCAACGGCGGTCAAACGCAAAAACTGCCTCATTGCGATGGTGCCAGCGGGAGCCCAAATCAGCTTCTGAACGAACCTCTGCCAATCCCAAAGGGATTGCGTCCCAAAGCCCAGGGTTGCGAGGAACGAGCTACCCTGGGACAACCATCAGAAAAAGGAAAACCCCAACGGGGTTTCGTCTCTGGTGAACAACTGCCGCGTCGGCGCAACCCCGTTGGGGTTGTTGTTTTTCGCCCACTACACCCAGGGTAGCTCGTTCCTCGCAACCCTGGGCTTCATTGCGGAACCCCTTTGGGATTCACAGAGAGGATGCGCTTTTAGAGCGGATTCGCGCCCAGTCGGCGGATTACATCCCGAGCTGCGGAGCCGCGAGAGTGCGCCGTTGCTGACGGCGACACGGAACGGATCGGAATCAGAGTCCCAGCATGTGCTGTACGAAGTCAACACGGGCGTAGAACGCTCGACTTGTGCTGCCGTGTCCCGGGCCTTTTGTCCGAGGCTGGACCAGAACTCCCATGCGTCCAGACAACGCACCGAAACCGAGGTGACGAATCGTTTCTCGAACCAATTCATAATCCTCCCTGACTTGGTCGATGGTCTTTGGATCCGACATGTCGAAAGTAGTTACTCGTTCGAGTCGCGAACAGACTTCAGTTTGGGACTCGAACAACCTCGCACAAACAACTACGCGCCGGAGTTTCGCGAAAAGGTGGCTGCGCTCAAACGAGGTTTCCAGTACGTGGATAGGATCAATCATCGTGATGGCCATCGTTTCTTTTACTCGAATCGCTCCAGACGGCAGGCGCTTCAACGGAACGAGCTTCAATTCCCACGAACCGAAGTCAGGGTGCTGGCTGCTATTGATTGGCATCCCCAAGTGCCTTTCCAGAACATGGCCAGCCCAGCCCTTGTTGATTCGAGCACCACACCAAACGGTGACACCGTATGCGTCCGCGAGCGGCCTCAACTCATGTCCGTCTAGCTCCCTCAGCCTTCGAATGGCATCATCCCGCTCCACAGAAATCGACTCCTTGCAGGCTATTCGGCGGCATCTTGAAACAACGGCAACATCTCCATCGCAGCGGTTGCCGCCGCCTGCAAGCGACTGCTCGCGACCTTCAAGTGTCCTTTGTCCGTTTCGATGCCGACGCACCGTCGATGCGTGCGCACTGCTGCGACTGCCGACGTGCCCGCGCCCACAAACGGATCCAGGATCAAGTCCCCGTCGCGCGTTGAGGCCAGGATGCACCGCTCGACCAGTGCGATCGGCTTCTGCGTCGGGTGCTTGCCGAACTGCTTTTCCTCGCTGCGCGGGGCGGCCAAGCGCCACACCGACTTCATCTGCTTGCCGCCTGCAATCCGGCGCATCAGCGGGTAGTTGAAGCAGTGCTTGCTCTTCTCGTTCTTCGCGGCCCACAGCACCGTCTCGGTCGAGTGCGTAAAGTAACGGCAGGAAAGGTTCGGCGGCGGGTTCGGCTTTTCCCAGGTGATATCGTTGAGGATCTTGAACCCGAGCTGCTGCATCGCATGGCCGACCGAAAAGATGACGTGGCTCGTGCCGGTGACCCAAATCGTCCCGTTCGGCCGCAGCACGCGCTGGCAGCGCCTGAGCCACTCGGTGTTGAACTCGTGGTTCAGCTCAGTCCCTCGCGACTTGTCCCAGTCCCCCTTGTCCACTTTCACCATTCGGCCGGCGTGGCAGGTGATGCCGCCATTGGAGAGAAAATAGGGCGGGTCGGCGAAGATCATATCGAACAGGCCGTCCGGGTAACGCTCCGCAATCGCGTCGAGCGCCGCCAGCGAGTTGCCGCGATAAAGCCAGACGCCGCGCGCGTCATCGGCGAGCACGGGCGCCGGATCCACACCCTCGATCCGCAGCTCGGCGAGCGGGTTCTGCCCCACGGGGGGAGCGGGAGCGGCGGAGGTCTGTTGCGGCTGGCGCGGCACGGGCGAATCGTTTGGGCCGAGGTGTTGAAATGCAAGAGCGGAGTGCGGCCGCCGCCGGAAAGAGAATATTCCCTCGCCAACCGCCGTCAAAGCAACCACTCTTGGGCCGCATGTCCCTGATCGAAAAGACAATTTCGATTCGCTTTCAGCACCGGGTTTATTTCACCCGGAACGTCTTCGGGCTTGGGAATCCGCTGCTGAAGGACGTGCTGACCGGCCCGGCGGGCCCGGCGATCAAGGCGCTGATCGTGATCGACGAATCGCTCCACGACGCCCAGCCGGCGCTCTCGCCGCAAATCGAAACCTACTTCAGGACCATCGCCGATTGTGTCGAGCTCGCCTGCCCGCCGCTCGTGCTCGAAGGCGGCGAGCGGGTCAAGAATTCCTATTTTCACGTCTCCGAAATCCAGTCGCACGTCGACCGCTATCACATCGACCGCCACTCCTGCGTGCTGGCGGTCGGCGGCGGGGCGCTGCTCGATCTGGCAGGGCTTGCGGCGGCGACGGCCCACCGCGGCGTCCGCCACGTGCGGATTCCGACCACGACCCTGAGCCAGGCCGACTCCGGCGTCGGCGTGAAAAACGGGATCAACGCATTTGGGAAGAAGAATTTCATCGGCACATTCGCCGTGCCCTGGGCGGTGATCAACGACTTCGATCTTCTGGCCTCGCTTTCGCCGCGCGACAAGCGGGCGGGCTATATCGAGGCCGTCAAGGTCGCCTGCATCCGCGACCGGCAGTTCTTTGAAACGCTCGAACGGGACGCTGCCGCGCTGCGCGACTTCGCTCCCGACGCCATGCAGCGGCTCATCCGGCATTGTGCCGAGCTGCACCTGAATCACATCGCGACCAGCGGCGATCCGTTCGAGATGGGATCGGCCCGCCCGCTGGATTTCGGCCACTGGGCCGCGCATAAGCTGGAACAATTGTCGGACTACCGCATCCGGCACGGCGAGGCGGTCGCGGTCGGCATCGCGGTGGACGTGATTTACTCGCGGCGCATGGGTTTCCTGGGCGCGGCGGAGGCCGAGCGGGTGCTGCGTCTCATCGAGTCGCTCGGATTCGAGCTGTTCGCCAACGAGCTGGCGCACGCGGACTCCGACGGCGGCTTCGTCGTGTTGAAGGGCCTCGAGGAATTTCGCGAGCACCTGGGCGGCCGGCTGACGATCACGCTGCTGCGCGGCATCGGGCATGGCTTTGAGGTCAACGACGTTCACTTCCCGACGATGCTCGAATCGATTCGCGAACTGGAGCAACGTCACCAACAGCGGACCCAGCCCGGTGTGATTCCCCTCTTCCGCCGCTGACCGCGCGCATGCGACGCACGGCGGTCATCAACGTCGTCGGTCTCACCGAAGGACTTCTCGGCCCTCACTCCCCGCGCATCAACGCGTTCCTCAAAACAGGACGGCTCGCGCACATCGAACCGGTCCTTCCGGCCGTGACCTGCAGCGCCCAATCGACCTACCTCACCGGCACGGCACCCTCGCAACATGGCATCGTGGGCAACGGCTGGTACAACCGCGAGTTGGCCGAAGTCCAATTCTGGAAGCAGTCCAACCACCTCGTCCACGGCCCAAAGATCTGGGAACGACTGCGCACGCTCGCGCCCGGCTTCACGTGCGCGAAGCTGTTTTGGTGGTATAACATGTATTCCTCCGCCGACTGGAGCATCACCCCACGGCCGATTTATCCCGCCGACGGACGGAAGGTATTCGACATCCACACGGCGCCGATGGCGCTCCGGCCTGAAATAAAAAAGGAGCTCGGCGACTTTCCGTTCGCGACCTTTTGGGGTCCAGCCGCCGGCGTCAAGTCGCCGCAAGGCGGGCCGGACGCAGCGTCGCGGTGGATTGCCGAATCCGCAAAGTGGATCGAACAGCGGCACCAGCCAACCCTGAGTCTGATCTACCTTCCGCATTTGGATTACAACCTCCAGCGCCTTGGCCCGGCGCATCGGGGCATCGCGGAGGACATGCGGGCCATCGACTCGATCGTCGGCGATCTCATCGAGTTTTTCCGCGCACGGTCGGTTTCGGCGCTGTTGCTCTCCGAATATGGCATCACGGCGGTGGACACGCCCGTGCATCTGAACCGGGTCTTTCGGCAGCGTGGCTGGATCACGATCAAGGATGAACTCGGGTTGGAAACCCTCGACTGCGGGGCAAGCCGCGTCTTTTCGGTGGCGGATCATCAAGTGGCGCACGTCTATCTTAATGACCGGTCATTGGAAATCGAGGCTCGTGCGTTGATTGAGACGCAACCCGGCATTGCCCGCGTGCTGGGCGCGGAGGAAAAAAAGGAATTGGGGCTGGATCACCCCCGGGCCGGCGACCTCGTCGCGCTCGCGGCCGAAAATGCCTGGTTCACCTACTACTACTGGCTGGATGATGCGCTGGCGCCGGATTTTGCGCGGTGTGTGGACATTCACCGCAAGCCCGGTTACGACCCGGTGGAGCTGTTCCTCGATCCCAGGCTGGCGCTGCCAAAGTTGCGAATCGCCTGGCGTTTGCTTCAGAAACGCCTCGGCCTGCGCATGCTGATGGACGTCATCCCCCTGGACGCCGGGCTCGTCAAAGGCTCGCACGGCATCCGCCCGGCACATCGCAAGGACTGGCCGATCTTGATCTCGGAAAGAACGGATGCTTTTGCCGAGCCAACACTCAAGCCGACGCAAGTGTCCGAAGTGATCCAGCGCTTCGTCCTGGCCTAACCGAGTTGTCTCGCCAGGCGAATCAGGACAGGCGTGCGACTGTAGCCGCCGACGTGAGGAGAAACGACGGGCTGTGGCCGGGCATCTTCATCTTGACCCGGTAGGACGAGGCTCCTGCCGAGCCGAAACTTCCGGTTTGATCACGGCTCGGCAGGAGCCTCGCCCTACCGGCGTCATGGATAGGCGGAGGATGTGGAAGTGCGGCCCATCCGCCTCCTCACGTCGGCGGCTACGACCGTCGGTGAGTAATCCAGGCCAGGCCGCTTTGGGCTGGACAGCCTGGGGGAAAGAGAATGGTGTTTTGCCATGCCAACGCGCGAAGAACTCTGGCAGCGCTTCCAGGAGCGCTACGTTGAATTCTCCGACCTCGGTCTGGCCATGGACCTCAGCCGCGTCGATTTCCCGGAGGATTTCCTCCCCCGCATGGAGCCGCGGATGCAGCACGCCTTCCAGGCGATGGCCGAACTGGAAATGGGCGCGATCGCCAATCCGGACGAAAAGCGGATGGTCGGCCATTATTGGCTGCGTAATTCCGCGCTGGCGCCCGATGCCGCGATACGCGCGACCATCGATGAAACCGTCGCGGCGGTGAAGACCTTCGCCGTCGAGGTGCATGCGGGGAAAGCCTCGGGCGCCAATGGGCCATTCAGGAGATTACTGGTCATCGGCATTGGCGGTTCGGCGCTCGGGCCGCAATTCGTCGCCCACGCCCTCAGCCATCCCGCCACAGACAAGCTCAAGCCGTTCTTTTTCGACAACACCGACCCGGACGGCATGGACCGCACTCTGGCTCAACTCGGCGATGAACTCGGCCGGACCCTCGCCGTGGTCATCTCCAAAAGCGGTGGGACGCCGGAAACACGCAATGGAATGCTCGAAGCCCAAGCGGCCTGGAGGCGCGCCGGACTGGACTTCGCACGCCACGCCGTCGCGGTCACCGGCACGGGAAGCGCGATGGATCTCCTGGCCCAGAAGGACCACTGGCTCCGGCGCTTCCCGATGTGGGACTGGGTCGGAGGGCGGACCAGCGAGACCAGCGCCGTGGGTTTGTTGCCCGCGGCATTGCAGGGGTTCGACATCGACGCGCTGCTCGCGGGCGCGCGCGCGTGCGACGAAGTGACGCGCCGCCCGGTCACGGCCCAGAACCCGGCGGCGCAACTCGCCCTGGCGTGGCACTTCCTCACGGACGGCCGAGGCAGCAAGGACATGGTGGTGCTGCCCTACAAGGATCGGCTCGAACTCTTCTCGAGGTACCTTCAGCAACTCGTCATGGAGTCCCTCGGCAAAGAGTTCGACCTCGACGGCAAAGTCGTGAACCAGGGTCTGACCGTTTACGGCAACAAAGGTACGACCGACCAGCACGCCTACGTGCAGCAATTGCGCGAGGGGGTGCTGAACTTCTTCGCGCTATTCATCGAGGTGTTGCGCGACCGCGCCGGGACCGGCATCGAAGTCGAGCAAGGCGTCACCAGCGGCGATTACCTCGGCGGCTTGCTGCTCGGCACGCGCCAGGCGCTTTACGAGAAGGGCCGGCAGAGCGTCACCCTCACCGTCCGCGAACTGAGCGCGTCCAGTGTGGGGATGCTCATCGCGCTGTTCGAGCGGGCAGTTGGATTTTATGCGTCGCTGGTGAACATCAACGCCTATCACCAGCCGGGCGTCGAGGCCGGCAAGAAGGCCGCGGCGGCCGTCCTGGCCCTCCAAGGACGGATTGTCGGCCACCTGTGCTCGATCAAAGGACGGAGCCTGTCCGCGGCAGAAATCGCCACGGCGCTCGGCTCTCCGGATGCCGCGGAAACCGTCTTCAAAATCTGCGAGCACCTTGCGGCCAACCCTGGGCGCAGTGTCGCGAAGAAAGCGGGCAAGACCGCCCTCGGATCGACTTTTTCCGTGAGCTGAAGCTTCAAGCGGCAGCCCGCCCGCCAACAAAGCCGCTCAGGCGTTTCGCCGGCCTGCCCTGGGAGCGCCGGCATCTTGCCGGCGAGTTTCCCGATTCACAGCCAGATCACTCGCCGGCAGGATGCCGGCGCTCCCAGTGAGACAGTGGATGGCCTCGATGCGCATCCTATGTTGGAGGTCGAAGCTGTCCACGAATCGGAGGGCCGAACTCCCGCTCGACGCGGCCCGAGTGCCGGATCGCGCCGAGCGGGAGCTCGGCGCTCCGTCCCGGTTCAGGGGCGCGATTCGAGACTCTTACGGGCCTCGGGCGGCAGGTCGAGGTCAGGCTGTTCCGCCAGCCATCGCCAGGCGTCGGCGAGCGAACTGAGACGCCCTTCCAATTGGGCTTCATAAGCCGCGTCGAGGATTTCACCGAATTGCGGGCCGGGCGCCAGGCCGAGTTCGATCAAATGGCGGCCCATCAGAATCGCCTTCGGCGCGTGCGACTGCACCTGGAGAGCGGCCGCGCGGTCGCGCAGTGCCCGAAGATTCTCCGAAAGCTCGCGCGGCTTTGGCGGACGGCCGAATTGATCGGCCGTGATGACCACCAGCAGCCCTTCAATTGTCTCCGGCTCCAAACGCCGGGCGAGCCGGCGCACGAACCGATCAGTGATGGTTTGAAGGTGCGCCAGATGGTTCGTAACCAGAGGGGTGACCCGCTCGCGAACGCCTAACGGGGCATCGATGCGTTCGAGGAATCGCTCGGCCAGCGGGCCGCCGGCCTGCTCGTGCCCCGGCGAAACAATCCGCAGCCGGCCGTCTTTCATCTCCTGGCGCGTGGTTTGCGGCTTGGCAAAGTCGTGCGCCAGCACCGCCAGCGAATAGACCATACGCGATTCGGTGTCCGCTCCCTGCCACTCCGGCAGCGATACGAGCGCGTCCAGACAGTGGCAAGTGTGCGTGAACACGTCGCCCTCGGGATGCCACTCGGGGTCCTGCGGCACGCCGCGCAGCGCGTTCACTTCGGGAAAGTGTTCGAGCCATTCGGTGGCTTCGAGGAACTTCAGGCCTGCCGAGGGTTTGACGCTCTTCTCTGCCCACTTGAACCACTCCTCGCGCACGCGCTCGACGGCCAGCTCCGCGTAGCCCCTCTTAATCCGCCGGCACTCCTCGATGGTTTCGGGCGCGGTGCTCAGGCCGAACCGGCCTGCGAACTGCATCCCGCGCAGCACCCGCAGCGGATCCTCGGCGAACGCCGCGCTGGTGTGCCTCAACACGCGGTTGCGCAAGTCCTCCTGCCCTCCGAAGAAGTCCAGCACTTCGCCGCGCCGCGGGTCGTACATCAGGGCATTGAGCGTGAAGTCGCGCCGCGCCGCCGCCTCACGCGGCGTGATGGCCGGATCGAACGTCACTTCAAATCCCTTGTGTCCCGGCGCCACTTTCGAATCGCGCCGCGGGACGCTGAAATCAAACGTGCTTCCGCCATGGGTCGTCAGCTTCACCACGCCGAAGGAACGCCCTACCCGATCGGTCCGGCCCCAGCGGGTCAATGCCTCGGCCAGTTGTTCGCAAGTGACGCCGAACACTTCGATGTCGAAGTCCTTGTTCGCCGCGCCCAGCAACCAGTCGCGCACGCAACCGCCGACGAGAAAAGCCCGGGAGAGCGCAGGAGTCTCGTGGAGGATAAGCCGGAGTTCGTCTGGAATCCACGCGCTCATCGCTAACGGCTTCTCGTCTTTGGCGGCTGCGGTGGCTCGGCGGGCTTGTTCGTCGGCCACAGTTCCACTGTCGCGCCACTCTGCCAGGGAACAAGCCGCTTGTTGACGATCAGCGTCCGCGGGAGCAGTTCGACTTCGTGGCCGTGGAAATCGAAGGTCACGACCCCTGGCAGAAATGTCAGGTCCTCGTAGATGACGCGTCCGTCGGGCACCGGCCGCTTGACTTGATCGAAGCGCACTATGCCCGATGAGTTGGTCGGCCGCTCGCCACGCGCCACGATCCGCACGCCGGACAGGCCCAGCGCCGGCTGCGACACGATCAGCGTAGCGTTTCCTTCTTTGTCGCCGCCGAAGGCCACCTCCCAAGGGCCTTTGCGCGCGCGGAGATACTCGATGCCATGGAAGGCGGCAAAGTAGAGCGCCGTCACCACCGCAAAAACGATGAAGGCAGTTTTGGCCGGGAAACTGGAACGCATGTCGCGGCGATGCTTCGGCGGGCGTTCCGCCAAGTCAAGAAAGCGTCCGCCTTCGGAGTTCCGAGTTCCGAGTTCGCTCTCGCGGTTCCGAGTTCCGAGTTCCGGGTTCCGGGTTTTTCCAACTCGGAACTCGGAACCCGGAACTCGGAACTCCGAAGGCGGAACTCGGAACCCGGAACCGCGTCAGTCAACCTGCAACACGGTGTAGAAGCGCTGCGGATTGCTCAAGGTATCGGTAATACTCGCGATGGGATTGGCGGCGACAAAGTCGAGATCGATCTGGATCCAGGCTGGAGCCGAGAGGTCGTCCTTGTAGAGCACGCGATACGTGCGGCCGGCAATGGCATCGAAGCTGAATGTGAACTGGCCGCCCGGTCCGGCGAAGGAGTGGATGATTGGCGGCGGCGTGCCGGTGACCGGGACGAAGGGCGGCCGAACTGTGATGACGAAGCTGGCGCTGTCGCCGCGCGGAGGCGTGCCGTTGTCGACGACGCTCAGTTGGACCAGGTAGTCGCCGGGAGGCTGGTTGGAGGGAACGATCCAGCGGTACAGGCCGCCCTGGCTCAGCTGCGACACGGCAGGGGCGGAGACGATGGAGTAAGTCAGGACTTGCGCTTGCTGCAGCACCTCGGGGTCGATGGCCCGGATGTCGAACGTTCTGGTCGTGTTGGGAATCACGAACTGATTGGCCAGCGTCCGGAAAACGGGGCGCGTGTTGTAGCCGGGAATGCGATTGACTCCATTCGTCGTCGCCTTCGCCATGGCGTAGATCGTGCTGGCGCCGTCGGTGAAGCGGCCTTGGCTCACGTCGCTGGTTTGCTGGCCGTAGGTGATGCTGTCGATGAGCGTCAGGCCATCCGGGGCGAAAAGGGCGATAGAGCCGCCGGAAGCATCGAGCTTGAAGTTGGCGTGCAAGTGCGGCCGAGTCGCGGAGTTCTGCCCGGGCTGTTCATCCGCCCAAACGAGCAGGAAGCCACCGGGCCCGATGCGGTATTGGCCATTGGTTGGAATCTGATAGAAGGTCGGATTGTTCGTGTCGAACGTCAGGTAGAAGCCGCTCAAGTCCACGGTGAACGATTCACCATTGTAGATCTCGAACCAGTCGTCGGTCGCCATGTCCGCCGGATCGCGGATCGTCCCCGAAGTGTTGCTGGCCATCCATTCGTTGATCATCAACGCGAGGGGCCGGCGAGTGTTGGCCGCCAGCGGTGTTGGGTTGTGCTGAATGTATCGGAAGACCGGTTGGCCGTCGGGGTAACTCCCGTAGCCGACGTTCGGGCTGGGCAACCGCCAGGTAAGATAATCAATGATTTCCGGCTGGCCGCTGACGACGCGCACGAGCGCCAGGCGCCCCTGGTAGTCGATCGGGAATCCGGTGTGGATATTCGTGCCGGCGGTCTGGCCGGTCTCGCCATCGGCCCAGAAGACCTTGTGTTCGCCGGGCTGGATCATTGTGCCCGGGGGGAAGGGCCAAAGGGCGAGGTTGTTCGTGTAGTTATCCGACAAGTAGTAACCGGCCAGGCTAACCGGAGTGGCGCCGGAATTGTAGAGTTCAATCCATGGCGACGGTTCGCCGGCGTTGTCCATCGGGCCGACGAGGCTTTCGAACTGAAGCTCATTCAGCCAAAGCGGGTCGTAAGGAGTAATCGCGGCGGCGACGGAGTTCGGCGCGCCGGGCGTCGAGGGCGCGGCCGGATCGGCGACCCAATTGCCCGGGCGGGCATTCTCCTGGGAAGCGTCGATGAGCTGGAGCGAGACGCCATTCGTGGTGACGGGCCACGGTGCGGCGGCCTCGTAGCGGACGCCGTCGATGATCGTATCGGGATCGCCCGGCCGCACCAGCACGAGGCGCTGGGAGGAAGTCAGATTTGCGTTGAACTGCGCGAATTGCGGCACACCGGGAAAGGCCTGGCGAAACGCATTGTAATTTCGTGCCAGGACGAGGGTCTGGCCGTTGGTGACGATGGAGCCGGGCGGGAAGACGAGATTCGCCCCGTCCAGCCGCCATCCGGAGAGATCGAAGTTGTACTGGGCGCGGTTCACGATCTCGATGAACTGCGTGCCAGGGGTGGAGACCGCGTAGGAGATTTCGTTGATGATGAGCGAACCCACCGGATCGACGACGGGTCCGGTGTAGGTGACGCTCAGGAGATTGCTGGCGCTGGCCAGCGGATTGCCGAGGAGATCGACGCCCTGGATCACGTAGTCGTTGACGCCTGGGTCCAGCACGAGGCGGATGACGAAGTTCGTCGCGTTGGTCCAGGTGATTGGATAGACGACGCCGTTGACGGTGATGTCCTTCACCTCGACCGGGGCGGTGCCGACGACGATAATAAGATTGTTGTTCGTGCTGAAGCTGAGCGAGCCGTGGACGTTGAACGGCGTGGTCACGAACGCGAGCTGGCTTAGCAAGTACGCCCGGCGGTCGCCAATGTAAGTCTTGATCGCGGTGACGGCGGCTGGGTCGATATTCACGTTGTTGGCCACGAGCGCCGCGGCTCGGGAGTCGATGAACGGATCGAGCGTGGCATTGTTGAACGGGCCATTGACCAGTTCGCTGAACGCGCGCCAGTAGGCCCGCTGGATGGCCGGCGTGTTGAACATCGCGGCCACGCGCGGGTCGTTCGAGGCGAAAAGCGGCTCGTTGGCGGGCTTGCCCAGGCCCAGGCTGTAATCGATGTCCCACGGCATGTGAACGAAGCCGGCGGCGGTCTGGTAGAGGTAGTCGTTCTTGCCCCGTTCCCATCCGAAGCTGTCCCAGTTGCCGACCGTGCGCTGGACGGCGAAGTGGCGCATCCACGCCTCCCAATCCACCGAGGCGCCGAGCAAAATTGGGTCGATGAGGGCGTTGGTCGGGTTTTCGGCGGGGCTCACCGCGTCGATGAGCGCGTAAATCGTCGAGTAATCGTTGGCGGAAAGTCCGACGTTCACCGAGCGTTTGCGGAACATGAAGCGGTAGGTCGCGGGCACGAAGGTCGGCACGCCGTCGAGCAGGATGGTGCGCCGCTGCAGGTCCGCGTCGTTGTAGGCGGCGACATCGTAGCCGTTGTTCTCGAACTCGAACCAGTCTTCGACCTTGAACAACTGCCCGCCGGCGTCGCTGGGGAACCATTGGCCAACCATGTCGCCGTTCGGCTGCTGCGAGTCCTCGAAGATGAAATTGCCGGGGCGTTCATAGGCGGTGCTGCGCTGGTTGCCGTTGACGAAGAAGTGAATGTAGCGGCGGTGATTGTGGACCAGGTTCAGGCTCTCGAAGATTCGATAGACCGTCTGTTCGGCCACGGCGCTGAGGTCGCTGATCGTGAGCCGGTCGGGATTGCCCGGGTTGGCGAGGACGAAGTTAGCCGCGCCGAGCAGCGGGTCGTCTTCCGGGAAGTTCATTTGGTAATCCACGCGGTTGGGGCCCGCGGGGCCGGTGGTGGCATTGGTGCGGTGCCACGGGCTGCCGGAGTAGAGCGGCTCGGCGTTGTAAATGAGGCGCGAGTTGTTGTAGACGAACGTGCCGTCCATCGGCGAATTGTTTTGCGGGTCGCGGGTGTGCCAGCGGTTGGAGTTCACCGCCGAGACCCAGAGGTGATACGTGGCGAAGTCGCCCGGCATCTGGGTTTCGCCCCAGCGCACGACGCATTCGCGCGCGAGGGCGTCGTTGGGCCAGCAACGCGTCAGGCCGGCCGGGGGAAAGACGTACTGCGGGAACGTGCCGATCGCCGCCTGGTTGTCCCGGGCTTCGACGTAGAACGCGACCATATTGCCGGAGGGCTGGCCGGGGATGACCGCGGTGTAAATGCCGTCGTTGGCGATGGCGTCGCCGGAAGTGCCACCATCGGTCATGAACAGGTCCGTGTAGGTCGGAGTCGGGTCCACGCGGTAGCGGACCTTCATCAGCGCCACCCCTTGCGGATCGGTGGCGCGGGCGGTGACCACGACCGGCTGGCTGGCGACCGGCAGCAGCGGGGTGTGTTTCACGTCGTAAACGGCGGGGCCGGCGTTCGAGATGCGCCGGCTGTTGACCGTGCCGGGCGAGCCAAGCCGCCGGGGCAGCGCCATCCGGCCGTAGGCTTCCGTGGCGCTGCCGTGCAGCCGCAGGAGCAGTTCGGGGTGGCCTCGCAGCCAACGGACTTTCGCCCGCAACGAGACAGTGCCGGCGCTCGGCGGAATGGGGCTGGCGAACGGCGCCGAGAGGATGCGGTTCGACTGGTTGTCGCCCCGTGAACCGGCGCGCACGTGCAGGCTCTTCGCCCCGGTGAACCCTTCGTTCTCGACGGTCGAGAAATCGTGCGAACCTTGAAGGATCCAACCTGTCAGCCCGGATTCGAAGCCGCCGTTGGCGACCAGGTTCGGGCCGTTGTCGACGCGCACCTCGACTTCGTCGACCAGACATTCGCCAACGCCCTGGAGGTTGATGATGAGGCTGTCGTTGGCGGGCGAGCCAAGCGATTCGCCCAGCGGGCCGGTCCACTCGATGGCCGTCCATTGGCTTTCGCCGGTGTCATTGCTGTCGGCCCAATTCGACGGGTGATGCGGGTCGGACTCGACGTCGATGAGTTCCAGGCTGCTGCCCTGGCCGTCGCTCCAGTAGCCCCATTTGCCGCCGTCGCCGTAAATGAGGTCGCAGACGGGGACGGGGAGTTTTTCGATCATGCTCCCGCCGGGATTCAGGACGACGTCATAATCCGCCGCGGCGAGCACGAGGCGTTCACCGCCGTTGGCCAGCGTGCCGCCGTAGGGTCCGAAGGTGTTGTTCGTATTGAGGTTGGTGTAGATGTTGAAGAGGTTGGTTGGACTGCGCGCGATGACCCAATAGGCCCCAGCCGGCATGTTCGACGTGATCGCGTTGGTCGGAAAGACGTAGCTGATGCCGACGACGAATTCCCATCCGGCGAGGCTGACCGGCGTGTTGTTGCGGTTGTGGATCTCGACGTATTCGTCATTCACATTGCCCGAGAGCGGATTGTACATGATCTCGCTGATGACGACCCCGTAGCGCATCGGCGCGCTGTTCGGCCCGCCTTGCGTAGCGCTGGCCAGGCCGTATTGAATCGGTCCACCGTCGGGCCAGCGGCCGCTGGTAATATTGTTGGACTGGCCACGGAAATCGATCACGTCGAGGACCCGCGTCTGGTTGGAGTTCCAGAAGAAAATCGTCTCTCCGCCCGCGAATAGTTCGAAGCCAAGCTGCGTTTGGTCCCAGGAACGAAAGCCCCGCCCGGGAATGGAGGTGCCGTCGGGGATGCGGAACTTGTTCGTCGTCGGATCATCGGAGAGCCAGGCGCCGGACAAATCCACCGCGCTGTTGCCGTGGTTGTAGAGTTCAATCCAATCCACCGGGTCGCTGTGGTTTCGCCACTCGTTAATGACGACGTTGGCCAGCGGATCCATCGTCTTCGGATCGGGCCCGCCCGGCGAGCCGCCTACGCGGTCGCTTTCCGACCACGCCCGGAAGTCGTTTTCGCCGTAAGAGGGCCGCGCCAGCGACAGCGAATGGCCGGTGCCGTCGGCCGCCTCGGGCCAGGGGGGCGAATCCCGGTAATCGACTTCGAGCAGCACTGCGCCCTGGCGATTGAGCAATTGCACGATGCCTTCCTCGGTGGACAGCCGGTTGGTGTCCGCCCCGTCCCAGGGGCCGACCACGTTCGTGATGTTGTAATTGGATTGGATCAGCCACGGCACCCGCGCCACGACCATGTAGGCGCCGGCGCCGAGCACTGTGTTCGACGGAAAAACGTAGTTTACCGTGCCGCTGATTGCGAAGCCGCCGATGTCCTCGGCCCACGGCTTCGAGTTGAACAGCTCGATGAACTCCAGCGTGAGGTTGGTGGCCAGGCCTGGCACCTGTCGGGGGTTATACATGATTTCCGTAATCGCGAGCCCCGTCTTCCGGCTCGACGGGCCGGGCGGCTCGCGGTCCAGGGAGAACTGCGCGCTCGCCGATGCGCAGGCGATCAAGATTAGCAATGGGAGGGCATGGAACTTCACGAAGGAAACGATTCTCATCATCATGCAGGTGCCGGGTATGACAACGGCGATCCGTCAAGGTTACATCCGAGTGACGCTATCCCCCTCCGGGCAACGGCCCGAAGCGTGCGGGATCGCCGCTGCGCGGGCGCAATCGGGAGAGGAGCAGGCACCAGCACAAGAACGACGCGGAACATTCAGTCGATACCATGATTCCAGTCCCAACGCAAGCTCAGCGGTCGTTTGGAAGATGACAGAAAGTTCATTTTACTTGAGGCACCATGCCATCAATCTCACGCGGGCAAAGCTGTCCGCACTCTGCCGGCGCACTCCATAGAGTTCGGGCGTCGTGCAGGCCGCGGTCTGCGGGCTGATGGAGTTAATGGAGTGGTGGAGTGATGGAGTAATGGTTGCAATTGCGGCCCGCCCAGTGATCCAATCCTCCAATACTCCAATACTCCAACACTCCGATCCGCGCCATGCTCGCAGCGCGCCGCGGTGGAATCCCAATCTGAATGTCCTCCCCCAACCCTCATTCCGCCCGCGCGGTGCAGATGCTTCTGCTCGGCACCGCGCTTTGGGCGCTGAGCTTTCCCACGGTGAAGGCCATCGCTGCCGCGCAGCAAGTGCTCGTGCCGGGTGCGAACTCGTGGTTCCTATCCGCGCTCTGCGTCCTGTACCGGTTCGTGATCGCGGCGGTGCTGCTGGCATTGTTCGCAGCGCGCACGCTGCCGAAACTGACGCGCTCGGAACTGTGGCAGGGCGCAGGGCTCGGCCTGTTCGGCGGCGCGGGAATCCTGCTCCAAGTGGACGGTCTGACGTACACGGCGGCGTCCACGTCGGCGTTCCTGACGCAGTGCTATTGCCTGCTGATTCCGATTTGGGTCGCGCTGCGCCAGCGTCGCTGGCCGGCGGCCAAGTTGTTCCTGAGCTGCGCCCTCGTCGTGGCGGGCGTCGCCGTGCTCGCCGGCGTGGATTGGAGAAACTTCCGCCTCGGGCGGGGTGAACTGGAAACCCTTGCCGGGTCCGTCGCCTTCACCGCGCAGATTTTGTGGCTCGAGAGGCCAAAGTTCGCACGGAACAACGTGAGCCACTTTTCGATCGTGATGTTCGTCTCGATGGCGCTGGTGTGCGTGCCGGTCGCGGTGGCCAACGCGCCGTCGGCCGGAGCGTGGATTGCGGCCTTCAGCACCGGGCCGGTGATCGGCTTTCTGGCCATCCTGATTTTCCCCTGCACCCTGGGCGCCTACATGCTCATGAACCACTGGCAGCGCCACGTCCCCGCGACGCACGCCGGGCTGATTTACTGCGTGGAGCCGGTGTTCACGAGCCTCTATGCGATGTTCCTGCCGGGCTGGTTCTCGGCGTGGGCTGGCATCGCGTATTCGAACGAAACGCTCACGCGGGCGCTGCTCGTCGGCGGCGGACTGATCACGTTCGCCAACGTGCTGCTCTACCTGCCCGTCCGGCGCCCAAATGGCACGCCTGCCGTGGCCGCCGCGGAGGGGAACTGAAATCCGCAAAACGGGATGCTCAAGCAAGCACCCGCACCGCCGCACCACGAGAAGCAGCCTTGCGTCAAGCGGTCGCCCTGGATTACGTTGGGTGCATGGCTGAACTGACGGTACAGTATCCCGATGACCTCCTGGTCGCCAGTGGCAAGCAGCGTCAGGCGGTGGAGGCAGAGTTGACGCTGCAATTGGCCGTCCGGCTCTTCGAGGTGGGTCAGCTTTCCCTCGGCAAGGCGGCCGAACTCGTCGGCATGAACCGGGTGCGGTTCGCCGACGAGCTTGGGCGGATGAAAATCCCGGTGGTGAACCTGGACGACGAGGAAATCCAAGCCGAACTGCGTGCCCTCCGAGGAGATCATCATCGCGGATAGCAGCCCGCTCATTGGGCTGGCGCGCATCGCGGGCGCCTTTCCCTTCTCCCCCGGCTGGCGCGGCGTACTGTCGCGCCCAAGGGTGTCTGGGCGGAGGTGACCGGCGCACGGGCCGATGCGCCGATTACTGCTGAGGTGGCCGGTTAGCCGCGAGTGTAAACTGGCGTGGGGGGCTCTACTATGTCCTCAAAAGTCTCCTTGAGCAGCTGGATTACCTCGCACTCCTGCAGTGCTGTCGGGACTGCCTCTCCATCCAGACGACCCTGCTCCAACAGCGCCTCGTCCAGCTTTTTAAAGACTATCTCGAAGTCTTGTGCGATCAGAGATTTCATGCAATTTTTTTACCACTTTGGCCCTCTAATTTCAACTTCAATCCTGCGAGATTATTTTCGGTTCCGCATTGAGGACACTTTAGGACGTCATTTTCCACTGGGTATGGAATTGCGCCAGGTTGGAGTGGGGCTTTTCTCCCTAAATTTGCCTGTACGTTGAGCTTCCTTTTGCATTTAGGGCAGGACAGTTCTACTGTCGCGATGTCGGGCTCTTGTTCTTTCCGTTGCACTGCCAGCATACCCGTGAAACGGTAGATCTGCGACACAGGCGTCTCAAAAACCTTGAAGAGGTTTGTTTCGAAAGCCATCCGCAGGAGTGTGTAGTAACGGTTAATCGCATCATTGAGGTCAGGAATCTTAGAGTAATTAACAATCTTCAAGTTCAGTTCCCCTTCTAACTCTCGGATTCGAATCGAACGGCCATGGGTCAGCCAGCGTGATTGATCGCAGAGCTTGCCCGCGATTTCACGAGCCCGGGCTTTTTTATATTCCGCCGTGACCGGCTCGCCAGAGGTTTCGCGCATTTCCCAGTACTTAAACTTAAACCGCTCAAGCCAGTCTCTGACCAGAGACGCCGAAAACTCCTGCGCGTTCAAGCAGTGCTGAATTTCCCCCGGCGAAATGTTCTGAAGAATTGGAATGTAGGCCGGATTCAATCGCTTTGTCTCAGCCACTTCTTCCTTGATCTTGTTCAACCCTTCCAAGAAGGCGTGGGCAGAAAAGCGCTTGTTGTTGCTGTGGAGAATTTGGGCGTCAATCGGACCGAGAGCGGAACCTTCACCCATTAGAATCTCATCGCCTGCCATCGCGAAAATTGTTCCTGCGCTCTTGGCCCAGCCGGGCACGATAATGCCGACGCGTTCGTATCGCGGACGTACCAAGTGGATTATGTCCTCGGCAACCTCTGCGAATCCACCGGGCGTTTCGACGATGATATCGAGGGCGGAACCGGAGAGATTGGCTAACTGGTCTTTGAAAGGGAGGATGTCACTGTACTCCATCGAGGCCACTTGGCCTTTCGTCAAGTCGCCGGCATAGACGAGCACATCCCTTCCACTGCGTGCCGCCGAGATTCTAGCCAACTGCCTTTTTCTTTCCGCCTGTTGTTGGAGGAAATCCATACCCCTGTCCAAGTATTCAGCGTACGCACCCATGCAGGCGCGAAATAGACAGAAGTTCCGGACTTTGCAAAGAAAAATCCTGACCCTCCACGAGAAAGCGCACGGCTACTTCGTCAGTAGCCCTGGCCGGGCGGAGCGAAAGAACGTGCGACGATATGCGAGGGGGAAAAGGGGATTCCTAGGCTTCAATCGAGGAACACGAACTCGTTCGCCAGCAGGAGGACTTGGGCGAATTGCTCCCACGCCGAGAGCCGCTGAGCCGGCATCGATTCAGGGCCGGTGAACTCGCGCTTCGCGGACCACTCGGTGACCTCCGCGCCGGCGGGCGGGCTGACGAGTTTGATCGTCGGCGCCCATTTGAAGTCGTCGCTGTTGAGGCTGGCGCGGAAATCGACCATGAAGTCGAGCGTGTCACCGCGTTTGACTTCGATGGATTCGATGGCGGTGTTGGTCTTCGAGTCGTGGAGCGTCCAGGCGCCGAGAACGCCGGCGCGGCTGGAAACGAGGCGCGCGGTGATGCCGTCGCCTTGCGCGTGTTCGTGCTGGAGCGTGCCGGAGACGCTCACGACGCCGTCCAGCGGCGCAACCCAACGGCGAATCGCCGCGTGCTGAAGGTCGTTGCCGGCGTGGCCGCCTTCGGCGGTCAACTGCACCCAGCCGAGCTTGGAGTCAGGCCAGTCCGATCCGCCCTGCCAGGCGTCGCCGGTGAAGTAGGGAAGGGACGTGAAGTTCGTCGTGCGTTGGGCGGCGGCGTCGAGCCCCTCGCCGGGGAGGCCGCCGAAGCCGTATTGCCAGGCCGTCACCACAGGCTTGGGCGGTGGGGGCGGCGGGACGGATTCGGCGTCCTTGAGGAAGGCCAGCGCGTTGTCCAGTTCCTTCGCGGTTGGCTCGCGTTGAAAAGCGATGCGATACAAATGGCGCACGCGGTCGGCGGGTTTGGCGGCGGATTGCACGTCGGCCCGGCGCGCCAGGGCGCGGGCGCGATCGGCCACGAAGGCGCTGTTGAGGAAGAACAGGGCTTGCTGCGGCACGGTGGTGTCCGAGCGCTGCGGGATGTGGAGGTCGGGATTGGCGAAGTCGAACGCGCGAAACGTCGCGGGGACGAACTGGCGATCGATGTAGCCGTAAAGCGTGCGGCGCGGCACGGGTTTCTTTCCGAGAATGTCGACGGCCTTGCCCCCGATAGTGAGGTCGAGTTCGCCGGAGGCGTAGAGAAGCGAATCGCGCATCGACTCGAAATCCAGGCGCTGTTTGTTAGCGCGGGAGAGCAGGCGGTTCTCGGGGTCGACGCGCGCGGCTTTCGCGCGAGACATTCCGGGGGGGTCGCTGGACTGCTGGTACACGGCCGACAGGAGGATGAGGCGGTGGAGGTGCTTGAGGGACCAAGGGCGGGCTTTCGTTGAATCGTTGAATCGTTGAATCGTTGAATCGTGAGCTGCATTGGAATTGGCGGAGCCTTTTCCCGATTTAACGCTTAAACGATTCAACAATTCAACGGGCTCAACAAATTCACACGCCAGCCAGTCGAGCAGCTTCGGATGGCTGGGCGGCTCGGCGCGTTTGCCGAAGTCGCTGGGCGTGGTCACGAGGCCCGCGCCGAAGTGATGCTGCCAGACGCGGTTGACCATCACCCGGGCGGTGAGCGGGTTGTCCGGGCTGGCGATGGCGCGGGCCAGTTCGAGCCGGCCGCTGCCGTGCTGGAACGGCTTCCGGTCCGGGCCGGCGACCACCTGGAGGAATTGGCGCGGGACTTCCTCGGCCTTGTTGGCGGGATTGCCGCGCACGAACACCCGGGCGTTCCTCGGCTCGGGCCGATCCTCGAGCACGACGGCGTGGGGCGTCGCGCCGGGCGAATTGATAATCCAGCGATCGATCTCGGCCTGGAGCTTGGCCAGTTCGACCCGGCCGCCTTCGTCGAAAAACCACTCGAGGTCGATTATCGCGCCGTTCGGGACGCTGGCGGGGGAGCCGGAACCATAAAGAATCTGGCGCAGCGGCTCGCGTTCGGCGTCAAGAGCGGTCGGCGGGTCGGTCTTGTTGGTCGTGGCGGTGTTGAGCGTCTCGATCCACGCCGTGTTGACCGCAGCGATGGCTTCGCCATAGCGCCGGGCGGTTTCGCGCATCGAGGCGGGCGCGTTGGTGAAAGCGCGGGCGATGAGTGGATTGATGGACGTTGAACCCGGACCCCTCACCCCGACCCTCTCCCCATCGGATGGGGAGAGGGAGGCCGAAAGAATCCGCGCGACGACCTCGGGTGCCTTTGGGGCGAACTCTTTCTCCGGCAGCGCGGCGAGAGAACTCCAGAGGCCGAAGATTGGATCCGCCGCGCCGCGGCGCTGAAAGATGAACTGTTCCCACTGTCGGACGATGATGGGGTTCAGATCGTCCGGCCCCATGATGGCGTAAAACTCCTCGCTCGGGAGTTTCGCCACGTCGAGCACCGCGGCGAGATATTCGGGCGTCTTCGCGCGGAGCCGGACGTTGAGGCCGGCGCGTTTGCGCTCAAAGGTCTTGTTGAGATTCTCCTCGCGCTCGCGAAGGCCTTTGAGAAATTCCTGCTGTTCCCTGGTTGGCGCGGAGGGCGTTTCCAGCGCGACCGTTTTTTCCGAAGTGCTGCTGAAGACGCCGTAGAGCGAGTAGTAATCCTGCGTGGGGATCGGATCGTACTTGTGATCGTGGCAACGGGCGCAGGCGACGCTCAAGCCCATCGTCCCGCGCGTGAGCACGTCGATGCGGTCGTCGATGATGTCATGCTGCACGCCGAGAAATCGCCGTCCCACCGTGAAGAACCCCAACGCGGCCAGCGCGGCGCGGTGCGGCGCAGGCTCGAGTTGGTCGGCGGCAATTTGCTGAAGGAGGAACTGATCGTAAGGCAAATCCTCGTTCAGGGCGCGGACGACCCAGTCCCTGTAAACGTGTGAGTGGACGAACCGTTTCTCCTCGCGGTCGTAGACGTAGCCCTTCGTGTCCGAGTAGCGCGCGACGTCGAGCCAATGCCGGCCCCAGCGCTCGCCGTAGTGCGGAGAGTCCAGCAGCCGGTCCACGACGCAGGCAAAGGCCTCGGGCGAAGTGTCGCGCTGGAACGCCTCGGCTTCCTTCGGCGTGGGAGGGAGCCCAGTCAGGTCGTAGGTCGCGCGGCGGAGGAGCGTGCGTTTGTCCGCGGGCGGCGCGGGCTGGAGGCCGCGCGATTCGAGCTTCGCAAGGATAAAGCGGTCGATGGATGTGCGCGGCCACGAGGTGGCGCTGACTTTCGGGAGCGGCGAGCGGCTGAGCGATTGAAAAGCCCAGTGAGCCGTTTTAGAGGGCGCGGGTCGGGCTGTGGGGAAGTGCGCGCCCGACTCGATCCACGCCACGAAGTCGGCGAGTTGTTCGGAGCTCAAGCGCAGGTCGGACCGGGCCGGAAGCGTCGCGTGTCCGGCGCGGAGGACTTCGACGAGGGGACTGTGAGCGGCGTTGCCGGGGACGATTGCGGCTCTCCCGGACTTGGACGGGGTGAGCAGGGCGTCGTGCGAATCGACGCGCAGACCGGCGGCGGGAGGCTGGCTGGCCGCGCCGTGGCATTCGTAACAACGGCCCGCGAGCACGGGCCGGATACGGCGCTCGAAGAAATCCTCGTCGGTCGCGGCGGCGGCGGCCGCCGTCAGGCAGAGGAGCCAGCCTACGGAGATTCCGCGATGAGCGAGCCGCGAAATTCCGGCTCCAAGCTGCCTGGTGCGAGCCATAGGTTTCAAGTTCCGCCGTCGGAGTTCCGAGTTCCGGGCTCCGGGTTATCTGAACTCGGAACTCGGAACCCGGAACCCGGAACCCGGAACCGCGACAGCGAACCCGTAAGGCGGATTGACGGAAATCTAGAACCAACCGCGGCCCGTGAATAGCCGGAATTTACAACAACGAGCTTGAATCAAGCAACCCGCCCGTCAAACTAAGGGCTCGCGTTTCACTTTCGGACTTATGAATCGTTTCATTGCGCGGGTGTTGTGTATTTTGGCGTTGGGCGCTTCGTCCCTTTTCGGCCAGCGGGTCGTCATCAACGAGATCATGTATCACCCCCAGTCGGAAGACTCCCGCGAGGAGTACATTGAGCTGTACAATTTCTCGCCGACGCCCGCGGACATCTCGGCGTGGAGTTTCGCCAAAGGCGTCGACTTCACTTTTCCGGCGAACACGGTGATTCCGGCAGGGGGGTACCTGGTAGTCGCGGCGGATGTGGCCGTGTTCCAGCTCATTTACACGAACGTGGGCAACCTGGTCGGCGGCTGGACCGGCCAGCTTGCCAACGGGGGCGAAACCATCGAACTCCAAAACGCGCTGGGCGACACGGTGAACGCAGTGCGCTACGCGGACGAAGGCGACTGGGCGGTGCGCACGCGGCTGCCCGATCCCTCAAGCGGGTTGCCAAGCTGGGAATGGGTCGCCACGCACGACGGCGGCGGCCGCTCGCTGGAGCTGATCAACGCGGCCCTGGACAACAGCAGTGGCCAGAACTGGGCGGCCAGCAATCCGGTTGGCGGAACCCCCGGGCTGCCCAATTCCGTACGCCTGGGCAACGTCGCCCCGCTCATCCTTGACGTCGAGCACTCGCCGCCTGTGCCGACTTCCTCGCAATCCGTCGCGATTAGAGCGCGGATTATCGACGAACTGACCAATGTCCCCACCGTGACGCTGTTCTTCCGCAACGTCACCACCACCACTCCGCCGAGCTTCACGGCGTCACCGATGTTCGACGACGGCGCGCACGGCGACGGAGTGGCCCGAGACGGTGTGTTCGGTGCGACGCTCTCGCCGCGCACCAACGGCACAATCCTCGAGTTTTACATCCAGGCCGCCGACCGTGCCGGGGCCACGCGCACCTGGCCGGCGCCCGCGTTGGACGGGGTGTTCGAGCAAACAGCCAACGCGCACCTGCAAGTCGATAATTCGCCCAACACCACCGGCCAGCCGATCATTCGCCTGGTGATGACCGAGGCGGACCGCGCCACCTTCGACGCCAACAGCCCCAACGCCGACGCCCAGATGAACGTCACCCTCGTCAGCATCGACGGCACCGACACCCAAATCCGCTACAACTGCGGCGTGCGGGTGCGCGGCGCTGGCAGCCGCAGCGCGGCGGTGAAGAACTGGCGGGTGAACATCCCCGGCGACCGGCCGTTCGACGGCCTCACGGCCATCAACCTCAACGCCCAGTACATCCACGCCAGTCTGATCGGCAACATCCTGTCCCAGAAGTGCGGCGTGCCGGCCGCCAACGGCAGAATCCTGCAAGTGCGCCTCAACGGCGTGAATCGCGCCCGCAGCGACGTGCCCACGCGCGGCAACGGTTCGGGCTTCGGCTCCTACATCCTGCTGGAGCCGATCAACAACGAGTGGGCCGGCACTCATTTTCCGACCGATCCGGACGGCAACGTTTATCGGGCCAGCGACGGCGCGCACCGCGCCGACCTCAGCTATCAGGGCACCAACCCCGCCAACTACATTTCACGCGGCTACTCCAAAACTTCCAACTCCAGCGAAAACGATTGGAGCGACCTCATCGGCCTGACCTACGCGTTAAGCCCCAATACCCCCGACTCGAACTTTGTCGCCGCCGTGAGCGCGCGCATGAACGTCCGCGAATGGATGAGCTATTTCGCCCTCTTCTCGCTCACCGAGTACACGGAGACTTCGCTCGGCAGCGGCGAAGGGGACGACTACGGGCTTTACCGCGGCATCGCCGATCCACGCATCAAGATCATCGGGCACGACTTCGACACGATTTTCAACGAGGGCGACACCGCGGGGAATATCAACGAATCGATTTTTGTCGCCGCGGACTTCTCCGATCAGGCCGACGTGGCGCGGTTCCTGACCTTCCCCGACCTGGTGCCCCTGTATTACGGGGAACTTTTCCGGCTGGCGACGACCGTGTTCAGCCCGTCAGAGCTGAATCCCCTGTTCGACAATCACCTCGGCAGCTTCGTGCCGCAATCGGTCATTAACAATATGAAGACCTTCGCCGCAAGCAGGGTCGCCAACGTACTATCGCAAATCCCGATGGACCTGACCGTGAAAACGGTTCCAACGCTCAGCCTGACCAGCCCCGCGGACGAGTCGGTCTTTTCCGGTCCGGCCAGCATCAGCCTTCAGGCGGTCGCCTCGGATTCCGTGGGCGTGGCGCGGGTCGAGTTTTATCAAGTCAGTAGCACTGCGCCAGCAGCCCGTCTTGGGCAGGACACGACGGCGCCGTACCAGCTGATGTGGACGAACGTCCAGGGCGGGAGCTACACATTGTACGCCGTGGCGACGGACGGCATTGGGCTGATGGCGACGTCGGCCCCAGTGCGGGTCACGGTCACGGGCTTCGAAACGCGCGTGCTGGTGGCCAGCAATTCGTTCTGGCGGTTCCTCGACAATGGCTCGGACCAAGGCACGGCCTGGCGCGACCCCGCCTTCAACGACAGCGCCTGGGCCAGCGGCCGGGCCCAACTGGGCTACGGCGACGGGGACGAGGCCACCGTGGTGAACTTCGGCCCCAACGCGAACAACAAATACATCACCACCTATTTCCGGCAGGCGTTCGAGCTCACCAACGCCGCCGAATACACGGGCCTGAGCCTGTGGCTGCTGCGCGACGACGCCGGCGTGGTGTATCTGAACGGCACGGAAGTCTTCCGAAGCCCAAACCTGCCCGCGGGCACGATCACCAACCAGACCCGGGCCACGTCAACCGTGGAAAATGCCATTGACCGCGCAACATTCAGCGCCGGGCTGCTCGTCAATGGCACCAACGTCATCGCCGTGGAGATTCACCAGGAAGCTCCGACCAGCTCGGACCTGAGTTTCGACTTTGAATTGGCCGGCGTGATCAGCGTCGGTGCGGCGCCCTCGCCGGGATTTGCGCCGCAAGGGCTGATGACGACCAACGGCACCATCGCCCTGGGCGGACGGGCCAATGCCATTGAGACCCACTTCATCACAGTCAACGGCGCGCCCGCGAGCTGGACGGCCTGGCGCGGGTTGTGGCAGGGCGAGGCGACGCTCCATCCGGGCTTCAACCGCGTGCTCATCCAGGCATTTGATGCAGCGGGGCGCGAGGTGGACCGGGCATACTTCGATGTCGCTTACGATACGGGCGCGGCGACGCCAGCGGGCGGGACATTGGCTGCCGATACCACGTTCACTTCGGCGGGCAGCCCATATTCAATCGATTCGACGCTGATTGTGCCGGAGAATGTAACGCTGACAATCCAGCCGGGCAGCACGTTGTACTTCGCCGCAGGCGCTAGCCTCGTCGTCTCGAACGGCGGACGGTTACTCGCCGAAGGGACCGACACGCAACGCATCCGGCTCGCTGGCACGCCCGGAGGAGGCCTCTGGGGGCAGATCCGCCTCATCGACACCACCAATGAGACACGGCTGAGCTACGTGGACATCGATTCGGCCGGCTCGGGTAGCGGAGCCGTTAGATCGCAAAACTCCGTCCTGCTCATGGATCATGTCGGTTTCACGAACACGGCGGTCCAGTACGTGAACCTGAATAATTCATCATTCGATATTCGGAATTCAATTTTCCCCAGTTCCGCCGGAATCGAGTTGATTCACGGCACGGGACTGCCGGCGGCGGGCCACGGCATCATTGAGAGCAACTGGTTTGGCACGACTACCGGGCTGAACGACATCATCGATTTCTCCGGCGGCCAACGGCCCGGCGCGATCCTCCAAATCCTCAACAATGTCTTCTCCGGCGCCAGTGACGACATTCTCGACCTGGACGGGACGGACTGCTTCATCGAGGGCAACCTGTTCCATGGCGCGCACCAGGCGACGCCCGGGGGCGACACCTCCAGCGCCGTGTCAGGCGGCAGCGATGGCGGGAACACGTCCGAAATCACCATCGTCCGAAACATCTTCTTCGATTGCGACCACGCCGCGCTTGCAAAGGAAGGTAACTTCTACACGTTCGTCAACAACACCATTGTCGGCATCAGCAACGCCGCGGTGAATTTCAACGAGCCGCTGCGCGGTCTCGTCCCCGGCGCGGGCGCCCGCCTGGACGGCAACATCGTTTGGGCCACGCCCGTGCTGTTCGAGAACTACACCAGCGCGACGATGAACGTGACCGTCGACCGGTCGGTCCTTCCCACGAACTTTCCCGGCGCGGGCAACACGCTCCTGGACCCCCTGTTTAGTTCCGAGTTCGGAGTTCCGGGTTCCGGGTTGTTTCAACTCGGAACGCTGAACCCGGAACCCGGAACCCTCGGCGCAGTGCGCGACGAGTTCCGCCTGCGGCCGGGCTCGCCCGCCATCGGCACAGGGCCGAACGGCCTGGATATGGGCGCGCTGGTGCCGTCGGGCGCGTCGATCTCGGGCGAACCGCCTTCGCCTACGGCGCAAACCACGGCGACGCTTACCGTCGGCGGGCCGGGCATCGTCACGTACCAGTTCCGAGTTCAGAGTTCCGGGTTCCGAGTTGGGGCCGCCGGCAACCCGGGACCCGGAACCCCGAACCCGGAACCCGCCGCAGGCGGCGGAGGCGCGTGGAGTCCGGAGGGGCCAGTCTCCGAGCCAATCCAATTGAGCGGCCTGGCGGACGGCGCCTACAGCGTCGAGGTGCGGGGACGGAACGACGCAGGCGTCCTGCAAACCGTGCCTGCCGTATCGCGGACATGGGTCGTCAGCACGGGCCTCGGCCGCGTGCGCCTCAATGAAGTGCTCGCACGGAACGACACGGCGTTCGCGCATGAAGGCGGGTTCCCTGACCTGGTTGAGTTGTGGAACAGCGGGGACCTCCCGGTCAATCTTACCGGGTGGGGCCTCAGCGATGATCCGGGCGGCCTCCCCGGCGAGGGGCCGTTCAAGTTCCAGTTCCCGGCGGGCACAATGCTCAACGGGGGAGAGTATCTCGTGCTGCATGCCGATAGCCGGACGAATACTGCGGGCATCCATCTCGGCTTCGGGCTGGATCAGGCGGGCGAAACGCTCCAACTCGTGAACGCGACCACGAGCCTCGTCGACTCGATCACATTCGGCACGCAACTGCCCGACTTGTCCATCGGCCGAGACCGCGACGGCGCCTGGACGCTCACCCACCCGACGTTGGGAGGACCGAACAGCCCCGTTCGGCTGGGCGATCCGGGCATGCTTCAGATCAATGAGTGGCTCGCCAACGGGCAAAGCTTGTTCGTGGATGACTTCATTGAAGTGCTCAATCCAGCCGCGCAGCCCGTGAACCTCGGCGGGCTCCACCTGACCGACGAGCCGTTGGGCTGGCCGGGCCGCCACAAGGTGGCGCCGTTGACGTTTGTGGCTGCGGGCGGCCATTACGTGTTTATCGCCGACGGCGATCCGGAGGAAGGTGCGGCGCACGTGGACTTCCGGCTTTCCGCCGATCGCGGGGCCATCGGGCTGTTCGACGCGGGCACGAACCTGATCGATTGCGTCTTCTACGGGCCGCAAGTGATTGACGCCGCGCAGGGCCGGCAGCCCGACGGCGCGCCGACCATCGCCACGCTCTCCACCCCCACCCCCGGCGCGCCCAACGCCGTGTTGACCGTGAACTGCACCGTGACCTCGTCGTCCGTGTTGCTGATGCCCACCAACCAGGTCTGGCGCTATGACGAGTCCGGTCAGAACCTCGGCACGGCATGGCGTGCCCGGACGTACAACGATTCCGCGTGGTCCAACGGCCCAGCCTTGCTGGCGGTGGAAATGGCCGGTGTCTACCAGGAACCGATCCGCACCGTCTTACGGCTCCAGCCGCCCGGCGGCGGCCCGCAGATCATCACCTACTATTTCCGGAGCCACTTCAACGTGGCCAGCAACCTGGCCGGATGGACGATCAACGCCCGGATCTTCGCCGATGACGGCGCGGTGGTTTACCTGAACGGCAACGAAGTGGGCCGCGTGCGCATCACCGCCAACCCGGTTACCTTCACGAGCCTGGCCCAGAGCGCCACCGAACCGGCGATCGACAACCTTGTCATTCCCGCCTCGGCGTTGACGGTGGGGGACAACGTAATGGCCGTCGAGGTCCATCAAACCACCACGACGAGCAGCGACATCGTATTCGGCCTTTCGATCGCCGCCAGTTTGAACGTGACGAATTGCACGACGCGGGGCCTGGTGCTCAACGAGGTGCTGGCCAACAACCAGTCCATCACGAACGCGGGCGCGACCAACGCGAGCGATTGGGTCGAGATTTACAACCCGTCGGCGAGCGCCGTCAGCCTGGCTGACATGAGCTTGAGTGATAAAGTGGACGAGCCGCGCCGCTGGGTTTTTCCAGCCGGAGTCACGCTGGCCTCGGGAGCTTACTTGCTCGTGCGCTGCGACGGGTCGGTTCCGGCCTCGACCAATGCCGGCGGCCCAGAGCTCAACACGGGTTTCGGCCTGAGCGCCGGTGGAGACGAAGTG
>DASTLJ010000272.1:0-11420 GCA_035715125.1 Verrucomicrobiia bacterium | reverse complement strand
GGGTTCGTGCCGCGGATTCTGGCCGACAAGGTGAAGTACGCGGACTCCGCTCCCTGGCCCGCGCTGGCGGACGGGGCGACCAACGGCGCCGGCATTTCCCTCCAGCGCCGCGTGTCGCCCAATTACGGTAACGACCCGGTGAACTGGATCGCCGCCGCGCCGACGCCCGGCGGAGCGACTGCGCCAGGTCCGGCGCCGCCGGCCATCCAGAGCATCACCCCCTCGCACATCGTGCTGCTGGGCGCCAGCGACACGTTGACCGTCTTGGCGACCGGGGCCGCACCGTTGGCCTATCAGTGGCGTTTGAACGGCGTGGCGATACCTGGGGCAACGAACGCCTCGCTGACGGTGAATAATTTTCAGGCCACAAACGCCGGCACTTACTCGGTGCTGGTCGTCAACGGGGCCGGCGCCGACACCGCGTCGACGTTCGTGGAACTGCACTCCCCGCCCATTATCACCGGGCAGCCGCAAAGCCAGGCGGTGCTGGTCGGCGCGACGGTCGTGTTGAGCGTTGGGGCCACCGGCACACTCCCGTTGAGTTATCAATGGCGCCGCGATGGAAACCCCATCGGGGGCGCGACCAACGCCGCGCTCGTCCTCACCAACGTCCAGATGAGCGACGTCGGCGCTTACACGGTGGTGGTCCGAAACCTCTACGGGAGCGTGACCACTTATCCGGCGAGCATCACCATCTCCATGCCGCCGGTGATCGTCTCGCAGCCGCAGGGGACGAACGTGCTGGTCGGCGCCAGCGTCAGTTTCAGCGTCTCGGCGCAAGGCACGCCACCGCTGCGCTTTCAATGGCGGTTCAACAATGCAAACCTCCTCAACGCGACCAACCCGACACTGGCCTTGAGCAACGTTCAATTGACCAACGCCGGACTTTACAGCGTGCTGGTGCAGAACGCCGTCGGCTCCGTCGTCAGCAGCAACGCGACGCTCGGCGTCACCACACCGGCGACGGTCACCGTGGCGGCGACGGACAATTTTGCTTCCGAGGCGGGCGCGAACACGGGCCGGTTTAACGTCACGCGCACCGGCAATACGGCTGCGCCACTCACGGTGAATTTCACGGCCGGCGGCACGGCCACGCCGGGGACGGATTACCAGCCGCTCTCCAGTCCGGTGACTATTCCGGCCGGCCTCAGCTCGACGGCGTTGACGGTCACACCGATTGACGACCCGGACACGGAAGGGACCGAGACGGTCGTGCTGTCGCTGGCCGGTGGGGTCGGCTATGTGGTCGGCACTCCGGGCGTTGCGATGGTGACGATCCAGGACGACGACAACTCGGCGCCGCTGGTCGCGATCACCAATCCACCCAGCGGCGCGTTGATCGCCGCGCCGGCGAACGTCGCCATCGGTATTTCGGCGATTGACGCCGGCGGCGTGGTGAGCGTGTTGCTGTTTGCGAACGAGACGAACTTGCTGGCCCAGTTCAGCGCGCCGCCTTACGTGTTCGTCTGGTCGAATCCGCCGCCGGCGGTTCACGAGTTGACCGCGCTGGCCATCGACAACGAGGGGTTCAGCACGTTGTCGGAGCCCGTCACCCTCGTGCTCAACGCCAGTCCGAGCGTGACGCTCACCAACCCGCCCAATGGCGGCGCATTCCTCGCCCCGGCCAGCCTCACGCTGGGCGCGGCCGTTTCGGACTTCGACGGCAGTGTGACCAACGTGGATTTCTACGAAGGCGCCACCCTGCTGGCCCGGCGCGCCAGCGGCCCGTTCACCGTCGGGGTATCGAACCTGGCGGCCGGCGATTACTCCTTCACCGCGCAAGCCACGGACAACCGGGGGATGATCACTATTTCTGCCCAGGCCAATGTGCGCGTGAACTACCCGAGCGCCGGGTTTTCGGACTTTTTCGCCAGCCGCGGCGCGCTGTTGGGTTTCACAAATTTCGTCCCGGGCAACAGCTCCTTCTACACCAGGGAGCCGGGCGAACCGCGGCACGCGGCCCGGCAGGGCGACCATTCCGGCTGGCTGAGCTGGACGGCCCCCGCCAGCGGCGTGTGCACTATCGACACGATGGGCAGCGACTTCGACACGGTGCTCGGCGTCTATACGAACAATCCCGTCTCAATCGAAACGGTGACAAACCTTGTCGCCGTCGCGTTCAACGATGACGCAGATTCCTTCGTGCTCTACAGCCGGGTGTCGTTCAGCGCGGTCGCGGGCCGTAGCTACCAGATTGCCGTGGACAGTTATGCCGCGGGACTGGGCGGAAGCATCGTGCTGCACCTGGGCCTGCCAAACCCGGCGCCGCGGATCCTGACACACCCGCAAAGCCAGATCGTGAACCAGGGCGCCAACGCGACGTTCAGCGTCTCGGCGGCCGGGGCCGCGCCGCTAAGCTACCAGTGGCGCTTCAACGGGATGGACCTGCCGGGCGCGGCGCAGCCCACGTTGAGCCGGACAAACGTCCAACCCGACAGCGAAGGCATCTACTCGGTGTTCATTGGGAACAGTTCCGGTTCGGTGACCAGCGCGCCCGCCTCGCTGACCGTGCGGGCGGCGCCGGCGATTTCGGCGCAGCCGCAATCGGTCGTCGCCGACGTGGGCGGGGCGGCATCGTTCAGCGTCGCCGCCACCGGCTTCGCGCCGTTGACGTTTCAATGGCAGCGCAACGGCGCGTCGCTCCCCGGCGCGACGAATCCGACGCTGCTCTTTGGCAATGTGCAGTATACCAATGGCGGCAGTTACTCGGTCGTCGCGGTGAACAGCGTCGGCAGCGCGATGAGCCAGGCGGCCGAACTCATCGTCCGGCCGCGCGTCCTTTCGGGCCGATTCCTCACGAATGGCGCCTTCCGCGTCACCTACGAAGGCACTCCCGGCCGCTCCTATTCGCTTGAGCGCGCCTCCAGCCTCACCAACTGGTCCGCTGTGGCGACGAACACCGCCGCCGGCGTACAAGGCCAGGCGACCGATACCGCCGCGCCCGGCCCATCGAGGGTCTATCGGTTGAAGGTCGGGCAGTGAGGCCCGATTGCGAAATCGCAATTGAAAATTGCAAATTGCAAATTTTCAATTTGCGATTCCGAATCGATCCGCCCGCGGCCGCATGGCTGCAGTTCCCGTGACAATTTCGTCATTGAACTTTCTCGTCTCAAATCTGGACAAATCAATTCGTTTGAGCCATTTTGACAAATCATTTACGCCCAACAGCTCGATGACCCGCGTACCTATTCGTCTTTGAATCGAATTGAACCGCTCAGTGAGTTGAGAGTTGAGAATTCCGGCCTCTCAACTCTCAACACGTGCTCCTCTCAGCTCTGTTAGCGGTTTAAGCTTCTTAAGTAAACTAACATTGCGAAAGTCGTGAAGCTCCTGAGAATTCCAAATTCAAAATCCAGAATGCATCCCCACACGCTGGGCGCCCGCCAGCGCAATTTTTCATTTTTCATTTTGAATTGCTTTGGCCTTGCTTTGTTCCTCAGCGCCGTACCGGCCCGCCCGGCGGACATCATCCTCAATGAGATCATGTACCATCCGCAGAGTGGAAATGTCCTCGAGGAATACGTCGAGCTGTACAATCGCGGCACAAACACGGTGAATTTGAACGGCTGGCGCTTCACGCGCGGCATCGAGTGCGTCCTCTCCAACGTCACCCTGGCCCCTGGGGCGTATTTGGTGGTGCCCTCGCACCTGCCCACCTTCCAGGCCAAGTATCCCGGCGTGCTGAACGTGACGCCCGGCTGGAACGGCAGCGGCGCCACGACCAACTTCGTCCTCAGCAACGGCAGCGAGGAAATCCGGCTCGTCAACGCCGCCGGCCAGGAGCAGGACACCGTGACTTACGCCAACGAAGGCGACTGGGGCACGCGGCGCATCAGCCTGGATTTGGGCGGCGCGCGCGGCGTCGAGTGGTACGGGGACCACGACGGCCTGGGCAAATCGCTCGAGTTGCGAAATCCCCTGCTTGCAAACGCGCACGGCCAGAATTGGGCGCCGAGTGTAACTTTCAACGGCACGCCCGGCGTCGTAAACTCCGCCCGCACTTCCAACATTGCGCCGATGATCCTGGAGGCGCGGCACGAGCCGCCCGTGCCCCGCTCCACAGACACCGTCGCGATTACTGCACGTATTCTCGACGAGCAAACCAACGGCCTGACGGTGAGGCTCTGGTTCCGCACTCACAACACGACTTCCCCCGGCGCCTTTGTCAGCACGAACATGCTCGATGACGGACTCCACCGCGACAGCCTGGCGGGAGACGGGGTTTACGGCGCGGTCCTGCCGGCGATGGCCGATTCGACCATCGTCGAATTCTACCTCGAAGCGTCGGACGCCGGCGCCCGCACCCGCACCTGGCCCGCGCCGACCGTGGTCGCCACGGACCAGGCCGGGCCGCCCACGCAATCGAACAACGCGGTCTACCAGGTCGACAACGGCACTTACTCGGGAAGCCAGCCCGTCTTTCGCGTGGTGCAGACCGAATCCGATCGCGCGGCCTATGAAGCGTCGCCCGACGGGAGTGACGCCCCATTCAACACCACCTTCATCACCACCGACGGCACAGGCACGGAAGTGCGCTACCTTTGCAGCCGGCGCACGCGCGGGGCGGGCAGCCGCAGCCGCGACCCGCGCGGCAACCGCATCAGCGTCCCGAACGACACGCCGTTGAAAGGCGTGACTGCACTCAACATCAACTCCCAATATCCCCACCTGCAAGTCGTCGGCAGCTACCTCTCCCGGCAATCCGGCATGGTCGCCGCCAATGCCACGGCCATCCAATACCGCATCAACGGCGCTAACCTCGCCAGCGCCGGCCTGCCCCAGCTCGGCTCGTGGGCCTACCTGGAACCCCTCAACGGCGATTGGGCGGCCAATCACATCCCGCAGGACAGCGGCGGCAACCTCTACCGCGCTTCAACCGGCAACCACAATGCCGACCTCAGTTACAGCCCCGACCCCGCCTATTACCCGACCCGCGGCTACAGCAAGACCTCCAACACCAGCGAGAACGACTGGAGCGACCTGATTGCGCTCACCGACGCGCTTAACAACTTTTCGGACGCCAACTTCGTCGCCGCATTCAGCCAGCGAGCCAACGGGGCCCTGTGGATGCGCTACTTTGCCTTCATGTCCATGTGCACCAGCCTTGAAACCTCCATCGCCACCGGCCGCGGCGACGACTACTCGCTCTACCGCGGCGTGATCGACCCCCACTTCATCCTCCTGCCCCACGATCTGGACACCATCCTGGGCCGGGGCGACACCTCGCCCGACGTGACCGCCAACCTCTTCCGCATGGTCAACCCGCCGAATGGCAACGCCAATGTTCCCGCGCTCAACCGGTTCATGACCAACAACGCCTTTGTGTGGATGTATTACGCCGAGCTCCAGCGCCTGTTGGACAGCACCTTCACCCCCGCGCAAATCGACCCCTTGATTGACCGCCTGCTGGTGGGCTGGGCCGATCCGGAGATCAACCTGATGAAGAACAACCAGGTTGCCCGCAACGCCTATGTCCGTTCGCAAATTCCCCTCAGCCTCACGGTCACCAGCGCGCTGCCAGTGGTGAGCGGCTACCCCCAAACCACCAGCCCGATACTCTCCCTCAATGGCGGCGCCAATGTCATCCAGACCCGCGCCCTCAAGGTAAACGGCCTGCCCGCCAACTGGCTCAATTGGCAGGGAACCTGGACCATCTCCGGCGTGCCCGCCTCGCCAGGGCTCAATCGGGTACTCGTGCAGTCCTTCAGCAGCAACAACGTCGAAGTTGCCCGCACCAGCATCGACATCTGGTACGACGACGGCAGCGTCGCAGGCGTTTCCGGCACCTTGCCCGCGGACACGCTATGGTCTGCCGCCGGCGGTCCGTACAACGTCACGGCCAACCTGACCATCCCGGCCGGCCGCACGCTTACGATTAATCCCGGCACGACTGTTTACGTGGCGAACGGAGTTTCCATCATCGTGAACGGCACGCTCGTGGCCGACGGCACCGACACCCAGCGCATCCGATTCACGCGCACGCCCGGTTCGACCGCGTCCTGGGGTGGCATCCAGTTCAGCGGCTCCAACAGCGGCAGCAGCCTGTCGTACGTCGATTTCGAAAACGCCAACTCCTCCGGCCACAATCTCCAGCTCGTCAATTCCTCGCTCGCTCTAGATCACTGCTCCTGGGCCAACACCACCAACACGATTATCGAAGCGAGCAGCTCCTCCTTCACGGTGCGCAACTCAGTCTTCCCCACCCTTAACGGCGCCGAACACATTCACGGCGGGCCAATCCCGGCCGCCGGCTATGCCATCATCGAGGGCAACGTCTTCGGCGGCACCGCCGGCTTGAACGACATCATTGATTTCTCCGGCGCGCAACGGCCCGGCCCCGTGCTCCAGGTGCTGAACAACGTCTTCACCGCCGCAACGGACGACGTGCTCGATCTCGACGGCACGGACGCGCACGTCGAGGGGAACGTCTTCATGCACGTCCACAAGAACAACACCGGCCCCGGCGACACCGCGAGCGCCATCTCCTACGGCCAGTCCGGCGGCTACGGCCCGCACATCGTCGCGGTGCGCAACCTGTTTTTCGACGTGGACCACGTCGCCCTCTGCAAGGAGGGCGGCTACCTGACGTTGGTGAACAACACCGCCGTGGGCATCGGCATCGCCGCGGTCAACTTCAGCGAGCCCGAGCGCAATACCGTTCCAGGATTCGGCGCGACAATTGACGGGAACATTTTCCACAACCCCGCCGGCTATTCGGGCACCAACCTCCAAAACCGATTTCCGACCAATGGCACGGTCGCGCTCATCGTGCGGCGCAATATCTTCTCCAGCAGCGACGGCGTGACCAACGGCGTTGACGGCAATCTCGTCGCCGATCCGCGCCTGGCCAACACCGACACGAACACCATCACCGCCGCCAGCATCTGGCGCGACTTCGCTTTGCGCTCCGGCTCTCCCGCGCGCGGCACCGGACCGAACGGATTGGATCGCGGCGGCGTCGTGCCGGCGGGCGCGTCCATCTCCGGCGAACCTACGTCACCCACGCCGCTCACCGGCGCGACGCTGGTCGTCGGCGGGCCGGGCATCTCGAACTACACTTACCGCGTGAACGGCGGCGGCTGGAGCAGCGAGTTTCCCGTCGCGACGCCCATCACGCTCTCGTCGCTTGCCAACGGCACCTATACCGTCGAAGTCCGCGGGCGCAACTCGGCCGGCGTGCTTCAAAGCGTGGCGGGTGCGACCGTGTCGCGGACTTGGACGGTCAACACCGCGCTGGCGCGTGTGCTCATTAGCGAAGTGCTGGCGCGCAACTCGACCGTTCTCAGTATCGATGGCGAGTCGCCGGACCTGATCGAGCTTTGGAACGCCGGCGCGAACACGGTGGATTTGTCCGACATGGGCTTGAGCGATGATCCGGCCGACCCGTATAAGTTCGCCTTCCCGCCGAACACCGCGCTGGATCCCGGGGATCGGCTCGTGGTCTATGCCGATGCGGGCGCGGGCGGCGGCTTCTGGACCGGGTTCGGACTGGATCAGGATGGGGACGCGCTCTACCTGTTTGACAAACCGGCCAACGGCGGAGCTTTGCTCGACTCGGTCGTGTTCGGACCGCAGTTGGCCGATCGGTCCATTGGACGTCTGCCGGACGGCAAGTGGACGCTGAACCTGCCGACATTCGGCTCGGCTAACGTGGCATTGCCGGTGGGCGATGTCCGGACGCTCAAGGTCAACGAGTGGTTGGCCCGGGCGCTGGCGGTGTACCCGGTGGACTTCGTTGAAATCTACAACCCGGACGCGCTGCCGGTGGACCTGGGCGGCTCGTATCTGACGGACGAACCGGCGGGATTCCCGGCGCGGCACCAGATTCTGCCCTTGAGTTTCGTTGCGGCGGGCGGCCACGTCGTGTTCCGCGCGGATGGCCACGCGGCCGAAGGGGCAAACCACCTGGGGTTCAAGCTCTCGACGGGCGCCGGGGCCATCGGCTTGTTCGCCTCGGACCTGACGTTGATCGACTCCATTTACTATGAGCCGCAATTCACCGACGTTTCCGAGGGCCGCAGGCCCAGCGGTGGCAGCACGATTGGTTTTCTCTCGACGCCGACGCCGGGCGCAGCCAACCCCGGCTTGAGCGGCTCGACCACGATATCGAATTTCACGACGAGCATCCCGCTGCTTCGCTTGTCCAATTCGTGGCGTTACGAGGCCAGTGGGACAAACCTTCTCACGGCCTGGCGGGCCAGCGGTTACAACGATTCGTCCTGGCCGAACGGCCAGGGTTTGCTGGCCTTCGAAATGCCCGGCATCTACGCAGAGCCAATTCGGACGGTTCTTCCGACGAACTCGCCATATTACTCGCTTCAGATCACGAGCTACTATTTCCGCGCCCATTTCAACATCACTTCCGATCTGACCGGTTTCACCCTCAGCGGCACGGCGAACATTGACGACGGGGCGGTCGTGTACATCAATGGAAACGAAGTTTGGCGGGTGCGCATGCCGGCCGGCCCGGCGCTGGCGACAACTTTTGCTCAAAACACCCAGGACGGCACTACGGATACCTTCACCATTCCGAGCTCCGCGGTCTTGCAAGGGGACAACGTGATGGCCGTTGAGGTCCATCAAGCCACCGTCACCAGCAGCGATGTTGTCTTCGGCCTTTCCCTGTCCGCAACCCACACCGTCAGCGTGACCAACGTCACCGGCGTCAACCTAGTCCTCAATGAACTCCTCGCCAGTCCCGGCACGCTCACGAACATCGACGGCACGAGCACCGACTGGGTGGAAATCCACAATCCCTCCACCAACATGGTCGACCTTTCCGACATGAGCCTGACCGACGATCTGGAGACGGCGGGCCCGCGCCGTTGGGTCTTTCCACCGGGCGTTTCGCTGGCGCCAGGCGGTTACCTCGTATTGAAGTTCGACTCCGGCTCGGCCCCCAGCACCAACAACGGCCCGCTGCTCAACACCGGCTTTGGCCTGAATAATAACGGCGACGCGCTTTACCTGTACGACGCGCCGGCACGGGGCGGCTCGGAGATAGACTCGGTCGTGTTCGGCTTGCAGGCGGCCGAGTTCTCCATCGGCCGCGTGCCGGTCGGCACGGGTCCCTGGCAGTTGACCCAGCCCACGCGCGGGGCGGGCAACCTGACCGTCAACCTGGGCAACGTGGCCAATCTGCGCATCAACGAATGGATGGCGGATCCGAAGAACGGCGACGACTGGTTCGAGGTGTACAACCCCAACCCACAGCCCGTCGCGCTGGGTGGCTACTTTTTCACGGATGATCTCGGCGATCGCACGAAGTCGCCCATCCCGGCGCTCACGTTCATCGGCGTCAACACCAACGGCTACGCGCAGTTCAAGGCTGACAGCAATCCGTCCGCCGGCGCCGACCACGTGAATTTCAAACTCGACAAGGACGGTGACACCATCGCGCTCTATCCGCCCGGCTCGGCGCCGCTCACCACGAAGGTCACGTTCGGAGTGCAGTTGCGCGGGGTGTCCGAAGGCTTGTTCACCGACGGCAGCCCGACCGTCATTGATTTCCCCGACAGCGCCTCGCCCGGGGAGAGCAATTATCTGCCGCTGGACCCGATCGCCTTCAATGAGGCGCTCACCCACGCCGATCCGCCGCTCGAGGACGCCATCGAGTTGCAGAACCTCTCGCCCGGCAGCGTCGACGTCAGTGGCTGGTTCATCAGCGATGACAATGATTACCTGACGAAGTTCCGCATCCCGAATGGCACGGTGATTCCGCCCGGCGGCTTCGCCGTGTTTTATGAATACCAGTTCAATCCGGAGCCGGGCCGCACTTACAGCTTTCCGCTCAAATCGGCCAAGGGCGACACGATTCATCTGGCCGCGGCGGACGCGCTGGGAAACCTGACGGGCTACCGGACCAGCGTGAAGTTCGGCGCGGCGTCCAACGGCGTCAGCTTCGGGCGCTACGAAACGAGCACGGGGCCGGACTTCACCGCGATGATCAGCCGGACGCTGGGCGCGGACAATCCGGCCAGTCTCACCGAGTTCCGCTCCGGCACGGGCCGCACGAATTCCGCGCCGCTCATCGGTCCGATGGTCATTACCGAAATCATGTATCATCCGCCGGACATTGGGACGAATGACAATGCTATAGATGAATACATCGAGCTGCGCAATATTTCCGGCACGACCGTGCAGCTTTACGACCCGGCGAACCCGGGCAATCGCTGGAAGCTGCGCGATGCGGTGAGTTTTACGTTTCCTTCGAACCGGACGGTGACGGCGGGAATGACCATCCTGGTGGTGCCTTTTGATCCGGTCAACGCCAGCCAGTTGAACGATTTCCGCTCGAAGTACGCTGTATCGCCGGTCGTGCCGATCTACGGCCCGTGGTCGGGCAAGCTCGACAACAGTTCGGACAGCGTCGAGCTGGCCCGGCCTGACGCGCCGGAAGTGCCGCCTTCCCCGGATGCCGGGCTGGTGCCCTACTTTCTCGTGGACAAAGTGAAGTATTCCGATGACGCGCCGTGGCCCACATATGCGGACGGCTACACCAACACGCTGGGCTACTCGCTGCACCGCCGTGTCCACAGCCAGTATGGCAACGACCCGGTGAATTGGCAGGCCGGCGCGCCGACGCCCGGCGCCACGGCCGGGGCGCCCGTCACGACGCTTCCGACGATCACAACGGCCTTGTCGAACCAGACGGCCGTGGTCGGACAAAACGTCACCTTCGCGGTCACCGCGACCGGCGCGGCGCCGCTCACTTATCAATGGCGTTACTACGGCCGGTTGATCGAAGGGGAGACGAATGCCACGCTGGTCCTTTCGAACGTGCAGGCTTCCGCCGAGGGCCGGTACGCGGCCGTCGTCAGCAACCCGTCCGGCGCGGCCGGCAGCGGGCCGGTGACGCTCAGCTTCCAGTCCGCGCCGGTTATCCTGTCCGAGCCACAGAACCGGGTGGCGTTGGCGGGCTCGACGGTCACGTTCAGCGTCGTGGCTGGAGGCAGTCCGCCGCTGCGCTACCAGTGGAGCAAGGACGGCGGCCCACTCGGGGGCCAGACAAACTCATCGCTCGTCCTTAACGCCGTCCAGGCCGCCAACCAAGGCGGCTACTCAGTCATTATCACGAATGGATTCGGTTCCGCCACGAGCATGGTCGCCTCGCTCACCATTAATACGCCGCCAGGCATAAGCCAGCAGCCGCAGAGCCTGATCGTCAATGCGGGCAGTACGGCGAACTTCTCCGTGACCGCCAGCGGCAGCGCGCCGCTCCGTTACCAGTGGCGCTTCGAGGGCGCGGAAATGCCGGGGGAGACCAACTTCACCCTCGTCATCAACAACGCCCAGGGCGGCAGCGCGGGGGATTACACGGTGCGGATCACCAACGCCGTCGGTTCCATTACCAGTACCAACGCGACGCTGACCGTGGTCCTGCCGCCGGTGGTCACCGTGGCCGCCACGGATGCCAACGC
>DASTLJ010000271.1:0-13931 GCA_035715125.1 Verrucomicrobiia bacterium | reverse complement strand
GCCTGCGGCGCTGAAGGCATGGAGTCCCGGCTTTAGCCGGTTGGGCATCCGGCTAGAACCAGCCGGCCATAACTTCGGTCGCGCTGCCGGCTAAAGCCGGGACTCCATGCGGGGAGCGCCGTCTGCCGCTAAACAGATACGGCCGCGAAGCGGCCGAAAGGGAACACGCCTTCGGCGCTGGGCAGGCGAGACGCCCGCCCTACTTTGACAGGCGGGAAGGCTGTCCCATGCCCTCAGGCATCGACAGCAGCACCCGGCGAATCTCGTTCAGTCGGGCGCGCGGTTCCTTCTTCGTGAGGCGCGGGAATTTTCCGCCAGCCATCACGAAGTCTCCATTGCGAAGGAGCATCAGCCTTTCCTCTTTGCTCTCGATGGCCTCGATGCCGCGCTCGTCGGCGAGCACCTTGAGGGCGGCGACCTGAAGGAGCAATTCGACCGCGGCCGGCAGCGGGCCGAAGCGGTCGCGCAACTCGGCCTTCAACTGAATGATGCCCTCTTCGTCCGTCAGCTCGGCGAACTTGCGGTAAAGCTCAATGCGCTGTCTGGCGTCGGGGACGTAGCTCAGGGGAAGAGAGGCGCTGGCGGATTTGATTTCGGATTTCGGGTTTCGGATTTCGGATTTGGCCCGCGTGTAACTGGCGACTTCGCGAGGGACGGAAACGTTCAAAGGTTCGTCGTCCGGCGTTTGAGCTTTGAGCTTCGAGCTTCGAGCTTCCGCGCGTTCATCGAGCGGCCCGAGCACGAGAAAATCCAGGCGGATCTGCACCTCGACGCGCGGCTTTACCTGCTCGCCCTTGAGGGCGGCGACGCTCTGCTTGAGGAGCTGGCAATACAGCTCGAAGCCGACGGCGGTGATGTGGCCGCTCTGTTGCGCCCCGAGCATGTTGCCGGCGCCGCGGATTTCCAGATCGCGCATGGCGACCTTGAACCCGCTGCCGAGGGTCGAATACTGCTTGATGGCGCTGATGCGCTTGCGGGCATCCGTCAGCATCCGCGCGTGGCGGGGGATGAGCAGGTAGGCGTAAGCCTGGTGCTTGTAGCGGCCGACGCGGCCGCGAAGCTGATAGAGATCGCTCAGGCCGAAGCGGTCGGCGCGGTCGATGATGATGGTGTTGGCGTTCGGGATGTCGATGCCACTCTCGATGATCGTCGTGGAGAGCAGCACGTCGGCTTCGCCATTGACGAACCGGCTCATCACTTCCTCCAGGTCGTCGGCGTCCATCTGGCCGTGGCCGACGACGATGCGGGCTTTGGGCAGCAGCCCGCGCAAGCGCGCGGCCACCGTGTCGATGTCGAGGACGCGATTGTGCAGGTAGAAAACCTGTCCGCCGCGGTTCAGCTCGCGCAGGATTGCGTCCCGGATGACGCGCTCGTCGAACTCGCACACAATGGTCTCGACCGGCAGCCGATCCTGGGGCGGCGTCTCGATGGTGCTCATGTCGCGCGCGCCGGTGAGCGCCAGGTGCAGCGTGCGCGGGATGGGCGTGGCGCTGAGGGTGAGCACGTCCACCAGTTTGCGGAGCATCTTGAACTTTTCCTTGTGCAACACGCCGAAGCGCTGCTCCTCGTCGATGACGACCAGGCCGAGGTCCTTGAACGCGATGTCTTCCTGCACGAGCCGGTGCGTGCCGATGACGACGTCCACCGCGCCGGCGGCGAGGTCCTGCACGGTGCGCCGCTGCTCGCGCTGGGTGCGGAAGCGCGAGAGCAGCTCGATGCGAATCGGGTAATCGGCCATGCGCTCGCGGAAGGTGTTGAAGTGTTGCTGCGCCAGCACGGTGGTCGGCACGAGCACGGCGACCTGCCGGCCGTCCATCACGGCCTTGAACGCAGCGCGGAGGGCGACCTCGGTCTTGCCGTAGCCGACGTCGCCGCAGATCAGGCGGTCCATCGGCCTGGCGGCTTCCATGTCGGTCTTGGTGGACTGGATGGCCTTCCACTGATCAGGAGTTTCCTCGTAAAGGAAAGATCCCTCGAATTCGCGTTGCCAGGGAGTGTCAGCCTTGAAGGAGTGGCCGGGCTGCGCGGCGCGTGCGGCCTGGATGGCGAGCAGTTCGCTGGCCAGGTCGCGCACGGCGCGCTCGGCGTGTTCCTTGGCCTTTTGCCATCGGCCGCCGCCCAGCGCATTCAGCGGCGGGCGCGCCTTGCCCGCCCCGATATATTTGCTGACGAGGTGGGACTCGGAAACGGGGACGTAGAGTTTGGGCGCGGGTTGGTCGGGGTCCCTGGGCGCGTATTCAATGGCGAGGCATTCTTGCTGCGCGACGATCGCCGCGCCGGCCTTCTCCAGCTTCTTCGCGCCGCCGGGCAGCGGACTCATCTGCAAACCGAGATACCGGCCGATGCCGTGTTCGAGATGGACCACATAGTCGCCCTCCTGCAAATCGGTGAAGTCGATCTGGAGCAGCGAACGGGATGTTTGCGCGTGAGGCGACTTGAGCCGGCGCGGGCGCTGGACTTTGTAACGGCCAAAAATTTCGGCGTCGGTGACAACGACGAGCCTGGCGTCGACGAAGAGGAACCCGCGGCTGAGTGCGCCGAGGTGCAAAGTAGGGCAGGCGTCCCGCCTGCCCTCGGCTCCGTCAGGAGCCGAACGAACCTCGGGAGCCGGGGGCAGGCGAGACGCCTGCCCTACATTATCAAATCCATATTCCTTCCAGACCTCCTCGAACCTCTCCCGCTCGCCCTCGTTGTTGCAGAAGACGTGGACGGCGTGGCCCTGGCGCGACCAGCGGTGCAGTTGCCCGAAGAACTCGCGGCGCTGCGCCTCGGCAACGGTCGGGTCGGGGGCTCGGTCGGTGATTGGCCGGAATGCATCGAGGCTTTGAAAGTGAGGAGTGGCCAGCGCCGGCTCGAAGGGTTCATCCATGGCGTCTTCGGAAAGACGAATCGTGGTCATGCCCTGCGCCGCCAGGCCCTTCTGAAATCCCTCCCAGCCGATGAAGAAGGGGTCGCCTTCGGGAACCAGTTCGGCGTAGCGGGCGGCGTGTTCGTCGAGACGTTGCGGCTCGCACAGGACGAATATCGTTTCGGGCGGCAGATGGTCGAGGAAAGTGGCGAGCGGAGTTTCGGGTTCCGGGTTCCGGGTTCCGGGTTGACCGGTGGGGCGAGCGTCCTCGCGAACCGTCAATCCGGAATTTGGGCGAGCCGGCTCGTCAGTAGCCTCGCCCCACCTCGACAACCCGAAACCCGGAACCCGGAACCCGGAACTCCCCTCGATCAGTCGTTTGAGGATGCCCAACTCACCGCCGGGCGAAACCGTGACCGCGTCGATGTTTTCGCGGGAGATCTGCGAAATCGGATCGAACGTGCGCATCGACTCGATCTCGTCGCCGAAGAATTCGAGGCGCACCGGCCAGGGGCTGGCGAGGGGAAAGATGTCCACGATGCCGCCGCGCAGGGCGATTTCGCCGCGATGATTCACCTGCACTTCCGGCTCATAGCCTTGCTCCTCGAGCCACTCGACGAGGTCGAGCGGATCGATGCGGTCGCCGCGCCGCAACGTGCGCGTGCGCTCGCGGATGTGCTCCGGCCGGAACGTGCGCTGGAGGAGGGCGGGAACGCTGGTGACGATGAGGGGGGCGGGTTGCGTGGTGCGTGATGCGTGATGCGTGAGGGCGACGAGCGTCTCGAGCCTCTCGCTGATGGTGTCGGCATGGGGGAGCTTGGCTTCGTGGGGAAGCGTGTCCCAGGGAGGGTAGAAGAAAAGTTGAGCGTTGAGAGTTGAGGGTTGAGGGCTGGAAGCCGCGTCCGCCGTTGCATCACGCATCACGCAACACGCGACACGCCCCCATGTCTCCGCATCCTGCTGAAAGCTCTCCTGCGTCTTGAGCCCCTCGGTCACGGCGACAATCGGCCGGCCCGGAAACAAGCGCCCCAACAGCACCGCGAAAAACGGCTGCGCCGCCAGGGCCACGCCGCCGCACGGCAACACGCCTCCATTCTCCACGCGTTGCCGGAGGGATTGCATCGCGGGAGTCTGCGCGACCGCGGCGAACACGTCGGCGTCCGCCGGGCTGGGATTGTCCAGCGCCAAGCATTGCTAAGCTGGAGGGAGGCTGGCGAAACGTCAAGGGGAGCGGAGCCTCTCGCAGGCCCGGCAAGAACGTAAGGCAGGCGTCTCGCCTGCCTCCGCCGCGAAGCGGCCCGGGAGCTTGGACATTTATTACCCCTCTATCACGCCATCAAGGCACTTGGCTCATCTGCCTTCTCCCGAAGGGAGATTCGAGAATAGCCCACCCTCCCCATGAACCGGAGCGCCGAGCTCCTGCTCGGCCCGTTGGGACACAGCGGTTTCGCGCCGAGCAGGAGCTCGGCGCTCCGATCGCGGTTCAGGGGTTCAATGCGCGAAGATTTGCTTGGGAGAATTCTTTCAAGGGTGGGACAGTCGAACAGATACCTCAGGTCCCGAAGGGACGGTTGGATCACAGGTACATCCATTGGCATGGGGAATGAACAGAGCCATCCGACGGATTCGGCCGTCCCTTCGGGACTTATTCTACAGCGAATCTGCACCCGGCAGTGAACTGCCGGGCTATTCTCAAATCTCCCTCCGGGAGATCCGAAGTGCCGGCCCAATTTGTCCAAACTCCAGCGCCGGGGAGCGGCTAACGGTAATGCGCCTTCGGCGCTGGGCAGGCGAGACGCCTGCCCTACGTTACCGGTCCGCCGCTCTACTCCCCAACCAGTTCCTTCCTCAGTTCCTTCGTCCAGGGCCGCTGGTCCTGAGGCGGGTTGAGGAGAAACCAAATCATGTCCCGGAAATCTTTGTCGGGAAGCACCTCGAGCCCTTCGGGCATCAATGAAAGCTGGCTGGTGCGAATCTTCGGCTTGCCGTTCTCCACCGCGATGTCGCTCTTGGCGAGGACATGCTCAATCGGGCCGGAGGCCAGCAGCTTGAGGCGCGACGGGGAGTCCTCAACGATGCGTCCCGTGAGGCTTGTGCCGTCCTTCAACTCGACCTCCGTGGCTTCGTTGCCGTTGCCGACGACTTCGTTGGGATCGATGACGTTGTGGAGCAGCGCGTCGAGTGTGCTGCGGCCCACGCCGGTCAGGTCGGGGCCGACGTCCGCGCCTTCGCCGTGCAGCTTGTGGCAGACGAAGCAGGTGCGTTTGGCGACTTCGTGGCCATTCGTCAAGTCCGGTTCGCCCGCGAGCACGACCTTCCGTTTTTCGGCGATGAGCTTGAGCTTGTCCTCGCCGGGCGGGCGGTATTTGCCCAGCAGACGGTCGGCGTTGTCCCGCACGGTGGCGTCCTCGCTGCGGGCCAGCGCGCGGCGGGCGCTGGCGGAGATGTCCTCCGGCTTGGCGGTTTTCTGGTCCACCGCGGCGAGCAAGGCGCGGCTCCACTTGCTGCGCAGCACGAGCACTTCGGAGGCGACGCGGCGCGTGGGCAGGCTGAAGTTTTTCCAGGCATCGGTGACGGCATAGGCAATGTCATCGCCACCGAAGGCGCCAAGGGCGCGGAGGGCTTCGACGTACAGCGTCTGTAGCGGCGCCTCGTAAGAGCGCCGCTGATCTCCTGCGTTCGAGTTTGCGGCGCTCTCACGAGGCGCCGCTACAGGGGACTTGAGCACGTTCAACAATTCCGCCCTTGCCACGTCGTCCTTCGTCTCGCGAGCGGCTGTGATGCCTTTGAGGCGCTCCTCAAGACTCGCCTTCGCATCGTTGATCTTCGCGATAAGGACGCGGCTGGCGCTGACGTCGCCGAGCAAGGTGGCGAGGCGCCGTGCCTTGTCGGCCAGCGCGGGGTTCGCAGTGAGCTTTTGGAAAATCGATTCCAACGGGATGGTGGGCGGCAGGCCTTTGCTCTTGAAGGCGTCAATAAGTCCGTCGAGCGCGGCTTCGGCCAACATGGTCTTGCCGGCGATGCTGGCGAGATGCTCCATCGCGGCGTTGAGGTGTTTCGTGCGTGCTGCGGAATCGCTCAGATCACAGATGCGGCGCATGACGCGGCGCAGGCAGTAGGCGCTGACGGAGTTGTCGTTCGCGCTGACGAGCGGCAAGAACGGCTGCGGGTCCGCCGCCACGCGCGGCTCCATCGCCATCCAGACGATGTGCGGGTAGTAGAAGTCGCCTTCGACACTGGGGCGGGAGAGGAGTCCTCCGAAGTGAGTAATCAGGTCGGCTTTCGATGCCAAAGTCGGTGCTGGAGTATCCACTGTGAGGGAACCCGATGTCAGCTGGCGCAGAGCACTCGCGGTCGCCGCTCGAACAGTTATGTCGCTGTCACAAGCTAAGCCGTTCAAACGTGCTAGTGCGGCAGCACCGCTATCACCTCGTTCTCCTGTTAGGCGTGCCGCCCACACGCGAACGGAAACTTGTTGGTCGGTCGCGCACTTGTCCAAGCAGCTCTCGTCCAATAAGCCACAAGAGTGCAAAGCCCAAAGGAAATTAAGTCGAAGTTCTGGGGCCGCCCTGTAGCGGTCTTTGGATTCTGGCGCCAGGAATGATGCTTCGAGCCATTCCTTCTCGGGCTCGCGACTCGGGTCGTTCTTGATCCCGACAAGGATTAGCTGCGCTTGCCGACGTTCCCAAGAATTCGGCTGGTCAAGAAAGCCCGGAAGACTCATTGAACCCGCTAAGTATGGATTTCCCAACCGTCTGCTATTCACCAACTTCCCTTTTTCATTCCCCACCCACACTACGCGCCAGATCCGGCCGAGCTCGCGGTCCACTCCTTCGGGGTCGGCCTGGGCGTTTTGGTAGCAGGGATATTTGTCGCACCAATCGGCAATCCACACCGCGCCATCGGGACCGGTCTGTGTGCTGACGGGACGGAACCAGCGGTCGTCACTCGCCAGGAACGTGCCAGCGCCGACCTGGTAATCGCCTTTGCGCGGGCCAAGTAGTTTGGTCTCGCGCTCGGCGCGGTAGGTCGAGCCGACGGGCGTGAGGCGGTCGCAGTTGATGGCGCTCTCGTGAATGTTCCCGATGAAAACCAGCCCGCGCCATTCGGCGGGCCATTGGTCGCCCTGGTAAATGCAGATGCTCGAGTGCGCGGCGCGGAAGTGCCGCCAGTCCACGATGGCGGGCAGGCCCTTGCTCGGCAGGTCGCCGACGTAGCCGTAGGGATTGGCCCAGGTGCCGCCCTGGCGATTGTATTGGCCGCCCGGCGCCATGTGGAAGAGGTGATGAATCACGCACGCGCTGACGAATGCGTCGCCCCGTTCGTTCCAATCCACGCCCCAAGGATTGCTCGTGCCATCGGCGAACACCTCGAATTTCTTCGTGCGCGGATGGTATCGGGCGAGCGCGGCGTCCATCTGCACGCCGAAGCCGTCGGGGTCGTGCTGATTCGTAGCCGCGTCTCGTGAGAGCGCGGATGGCTGTGCAGCGGTAGAGGTGCCCGCGCCCTCACGGGACGCGGCTACAGGATCGCGCACCTTCGAATGCGTGAAGACACCGTGGGTCATGTAAAGCCAGCCGTCCGGCCCCCAGGCGAAGCCGTTGAGCAACTCGTGGCGGTCTTCCATTCCGAAACCGGTCTTGAGCACCGTGGTTTTGTCCGCTTTGTCATCGCCGTTGGTGTCTTCGAGGAAAAGCAGGTCCGGTGCGACGCCGAGATAAACGCCGCCATTGCCGAGCGCCAGCCCCGTCGCCAGCGAGAAACCGTCGGCGAACACGCTCACCTTGTCCGCCTTGCCGTCGGCGTCGGTGTCTTCAAGAATCTTGATGCGGTCGCGGCCCTTCTCCCCCTTTTTCGAGCCCTTGGGATATTCGTATAACTCCAGCACCCAAAGCCGCCCGCGCTCGTCCCACGTCATGGCGACTGGATTTACCACTTCTGGTTCGCTGGCGAACAGGCGCACTTCGAAACCCGGCGGCACATTGATCTTCTTTTGGGATTCCTCCGGCGCGAGTGGCGGTGTCTCGGTCGCTTTGTAAACCCCGGAGAGCTGCTTGCCAGCGGACGCGTTCGAGTAGATTGGAAAACCGAGCGACTTGGCGTGGTCGGGCTTGTACCCGGCGGCGAGCGCGGGGAGCGCGGGAACGGCGATACAGCAGGCGAGCGCGATTCGTTTCATAGCTGGGGAGGCGAGAATAGGGGACAGGCCAGCCGCGCAGCAACGCCGTTCGTTGGGTGCGAAATGGAGGGGCGCATCTCGCGACTCCACCGGGGCGCGGCCTTCAGGCCGCTTCAGCGTCCGAGCGGCATGAGCGAAACGATTGGCCCGTAGGCTTAGGAACGATGAAGCGGCGTGAACGTCGCGCTCCGACCTGCTTCCAGTCGGGGGCAGTGTTCGTTCCGCCCGCTCTGCGCGGGCGGGGCCATCGCAGCGCGATGGCCCTACCCTGCTCAGAGCCGGTTGGGTTTGGACTCCGCGCGAATCTCATCGAGCAGCGAGTCCACAGCGTCGTCCATCGCTTTTTCTCGAGGGCCTTTGAAGCGGATGACGCCCTTGTGGTCGAGCACGTAGAGGGTCGGCCAGCCGTGGACGTTCCACTTCGAGGCGATGGGGCCGCTGGTGTCGCCGCCGTCCCAGAACGAACGCCAGGTCATATTCTCTTTCTTGAGCACCTGTTTGAGCTTCGCTTTGGGATCGCTGTTCACACCGACGATGGCAAACGGCTTGTCCTTCAATCGCTGCACGAGCGACCGCTCGTGTGGGTACATGGCCCGGCAAGGGCCTCACCAATCGCCCCAGAAGTCGATCACCACCACCTTGCCGCGATAGTCGCTCAACTTAAACTTCTTCCCGTCCACGTCCTGGCCTTCGATGTCGGGCGCGGTCTGGCCGATGGCGAGGTGGTGAAGCTCGAACAATTCGCCTTTGGCAGCGTCGGCCAGCGTTTTGCCGTAGCCCTTCACATCGCCGTAATTCGCGGCGACGTCCTCGAAGAGCTTCTCGGCCTCGGCGATGCCTCGTTGACCTGAGCGATCTTCGGCCTGCAGCACCCGGCCCAGGGCATACGTCCCCCAACCCTTGACCTCGTGCTCCGTGACCTCCTTGAGCAGCGAACGCAGCCACGGCTCGGCGGTCGTGCGCTCCGAGTAAATCAACGAGTGCATGACCCGAGTCATCCGTGGGCTCTTCGCGTGGTGCTTCAGCAACAGCTCCAGACTCGTTTCGCGTTCCTTGCCGCTCTGGCAATTGGTGGCGACCCAGACCAGCGCGTCGAGCGCGGCGCTGTCCTTGGGATTCTCCTCGGCCAGCGCGAGGAACCGGCTGGCGTACGTCTGGGCCTGCGGGTATTTGAGCCTCTCCTTTTCTGCGTCGGTCTTGGCCTTCGTGTAAGCCGCGCGGAATTCAGACAGAGCGGCTTCATGCTCCTTGGCGAGCGCCTCGTAGCGGTCGCGCAAGGAGCCGGCCTGTTCCTTTTTCGTCGCGGCAGCTTGCGCGCCGAGCCAGCCGGAGCCAGCGATGAGCAGGAGCAGGGACAACAGGATGTTTTTCATGCAAGCCTCCGTGGATGAGTTTTGTTCAAGGCCACGGGAATGAAATGCCACTCCGGCCATTCGGTTTCAATCTTTCTTTCGCCCCTGTTTTGCCGGCCCGCAAGAGTCGTCCAATCCGTCCGGAATTGGCAATCTGCGGCGATAATTGGCTGTTCACAGAACGCGCCGAGTGCTATTGGTTTTCTGAAACCTCATGCGAAAGCGGCTGTCACTCCTGTTCCTGGCTTGCCTGGTGCCTGGCGCGCTTGGCCCCGACGCCGCCGGCGCAGAGTTGACTGGCCTCTTACGGGACAACCTGGGACACGGACTCAGCAACCTGACCGTGAAGGCGAGCTACTACGTTTCTGAAAGTGGCTCGACGCAAGCCGTCACCACTACCGACGCCTACGGACACTTCAGTTTGTCGGGTGAGCCCGGCTCGTGGAGCATCGAGGTAGAGCCCGCTGAATTGAACGCGCTCGGTTACTTGAGCGTGTCCAGCCTCTTGGACGTGTTCGGCGACACCACCACACGTCTCACCACACGCCGACTCGATTTCACCCACCGCATTGCCGGTCAGTTGGCGGACGAGGCGGGCTTGCCGCTAGCCGGCTACTCGATGCGGGCGCACATCACGGAGAACAACGCACTGTTCGAGACGAACGTGGTGACGGGCGCCGATGGCTCGTTCCTTCTGGCAACCACGCCCGCGGTGTGGACCTTCTCCGGCCTAGTACCGCCCGAGGGCGTCAGCACCGTGCGCGTGCTCGGAGAAGCACCGGTGGAGGTCGAGGTAACGCACATTGAGAAGCAGGCCACAATCACGGCCCCCGCGGCGACCTCGACCATTCTCGTGACGCCGACCAATCTCGGTGGTTGGGATATCGTGGCCCAAACCGAGGCGTTCGGTCGGAGCTACCGCCTGCTGAAGCCTGTGCCGAAGGATGCTCCGCTGGCGTTTGAAGTCTTCAATGGCGCCTGGCGTGTGTCCGTCACAAACAGTGATCCGCGTCGCGTGCTCCGGTCCGTGATGCTGCCAGTGCCCCTTCTGGTCACTGTGACCAATCAGGGCGTTTCGGTGACGCTGGCCGGCATCGAGATTTCCGGCCCGGCTTTGTATTCGCAGCGCGTCCGCCTGGTGACGGCAAGCGGCGCCGTCGTGACCAACGCTCAGGTGTCCGTCAGTTCAACAACGGGCTTTCCAAATTATCCTCTGCCGCCGCAACCGCAGCCGCCGGGAACTAACGGCACACCGGGCGTATCCGACCTCCAGCTCGCGGAAGGCCATTGGACAATTATCGCTTCGACCAGAATCTATCCCGTCTTTGCCGGCTGGGACGTCTCGCGTGAGGTCGTCATCACCACCAACTTGCCGCTGCCGGAACTCACGCTGGTCTTCCCGGAACCTGGCGTGGGGCCGCGCCTCTTCGGAACGCTCAGCGCTTCCGATGCGTCTCCTTCAGACTCGCGCCTCGTTTCCCTTCAAATGACGAACAATGGGACCAACACCCTCTCCACCCTCCTCACCGATGCGTTCGGCCAATTCGGCACGAACGTCCCGCCCGGCCGTTGGGAAGTGCAAACCTACGCCAATTGCCCGCTCGCTTCCGCTGTGGTGGTATCCAATCAGGACGTGGAAGTGAATTTCCAATTCTCTGTCCCGGTGCCGGGGGAACCCGTCCCTGTCAGCCTCAGCGTCGTCGATGACAGGGGCGAGCCTGCGCCTGATGCCTGGGTGACTTTTTTGTCCGGCTTCGATTACCAATATCTCCCTGCCGACCCGCTCCTTTCGCACCCGCTTCCGCCGGCAATCTGGAGTGTCTCGCTGGATAACTTCAGTTACCTCGGGGCGACACCGACATACCTGCTCAACCCGATTCTGAACTGGCAGCTTCCCCCCGGCGTGACGGCAACCAGCCTCATGCTCGTGACCCGCCACACTACGTCCCGCATCGAAGGCCGGCTCCGCGATGAACAGGGCCGCCTCCTGCTGAGCGGTTACGCCGCCGCATGGACCAGCGTGAACGGGACCAATTTCTGGGCCTACGGCGCCGTCGCTTCCGGTTACTTCTCGCTGAACGTTTTTCCCGGCGAATGGCAGGTGGGCGCCGCTGTCTCGGACTACCCGGCGGTCGGCGCCTCCGGCGGCCTTGCGCGACGACCCGCGTCGCCGATCAATTCGGCCGCGCCTCTGAGCCTTTACACCAGACCCGCGCCCCGTTTTGTCCGAGTATCGAACGATGTGGTTCGTTGCGAGTTTGTGGCCACGAACATCCCAGACCTGGTCACGCTGACCGTCACCGTCGTCCGCGAAGATGGCGCCCCCGTGGGCGGCCTGGGCGTCCGTGCGTCTGGCCCGGTCACCAGCCAATTCAGCCGTGCTGATCTGGACGGCAAGGCGGGGTTTCTCACCACCCCCGGACCTCATCGGATTTACGCGCGTCCTGGCATATTCGAGGTCATCGTCGATCCGCAGCTTTGGCCAGTGCTCTACACAACTCTCTCCGCGCCCTCGAACCACGTCGTCCTCGTGGCCCGCCATCCCGTCGCCTGCATCCCCGGCACGATCTCCAACGCCCCTTCCTTGGGCCTCCAGCCGCAGCTCCTTGCGAGCACCGAGATCAACGGCACGAACTATTCGATCACCGTCTGCCCCGACACGGACGGCCACTATTGCGCTCCTGTGTTTCCAGGGCAATGGACCGTCGGGATCTTTTCCAGCACGCTTCCAGGCTACGGCATCCAGACCGTCGCCCTCCGTGAAGTGATTGTGCCGCCCACCGGAGCGTCGCCCCGCGCGGACTTCACATTGAGCCCCATCGCCGGCGACTTCCGAACCGCACGTCTCTCGGCCCCTGTGGTCCTGTCCGACGGCCGACTGCGCCTGGAATTGGACGGGCAGGCTCCCCTCACCTGGCGCATCGAGCGGAGCGAAAATCTGCGCGACTGGATCCTCGTCGCCATCCAATCGGCTGCTTACCGGACCCTCGTCGTCGAAGATCCGCCCGAGCCGTCGCGCCGGGCTGCGTTCTATCGGGCTGTTTGGGCGAGATGAACGGGGAGTGACTTCGGCTGGCGGGCCAGGACTCCAGGAGACGAGTCCCCGAATTTCTCTGCGCGCGGGGCGCCCTTGAATCGGAACGGAGCGCCGAGCTCCTGCTCGGCGCGGCCCAGGCGCTCGGATCGCGCCGAGCCGGAGCTCGGCGCTCCGGGGCACGGGCAGACCTACTTGAGCAGTTCCATCGCGCGTTTGGCGATCTCGTCGACCACTTCGAGGCGACCGACGCCTTCGTAGCCGCAGGACAACATTCCGGAATCCGGTCCGACGATGAGGGCGCCGCGGGATTTCAGGGTGTCGACGTTTTGTTGCGTGGCGGGATGCTGCCACATCTTGCCGTTCATCGCGGGAGCAATCAGGAGCGCGGCGGCCGGATTCAGCGCCAGGGCGATGCACGTGAGCGCGTCGTCAGCGATGCCGTGGGCGAGCTTGGCGATGACGTTTGCCGTGGCGGGCGCAATGAGCAGGAGGTCCGCGGTGTCGGCCAGGGTGATGTGCGTCGGCTTCCAGCCTTCCTCCTCATCGTAAAGATCGGTAACGACGGGATGGCGCGAGAGGGTCTTAAATGGCAGCGGGGTAATAAAGCGCAACGCGTCGGCAGTCATCACGACGTGGACGTTGTGGCCGGCTTTGGTGAGCAAGCTGGCGACATCGACGGCCTTGTGCGCGGCAATGGAGCCGGTGACGCCTAACACGATGGTCTTTTCACTACTCATGATATCTAAGTTAAATCGTTAAATCGTTAAATCGTTAAATCGTTAAATCGTTGAATCGTTAAATCGGAAGTCCAGCGGGCCGCCATAACGCCTCTACGTTTTAACGATTCAACGATTCAACGATTCAACGATTCAACGATTCAACGATTCAACGATTCAACGATTCAACGATTCAACGATTCAACGATTCAACGATTCAACGATTCAACGATTCAGCATTTCACTCATACACGGGCAACGGCACTCGCGCCTGTTTCATTTTCTCCGCGTCGATGACCGCCTCCATCCGGCGCAGGTCTTCGGCCACGGTGGAACTGATGATCACGTAATCGAAATTCTTCGCCTGGGCGAGTTCCTGGCGGGCGACGCCAAGGCGCTTCTGGATGGCGGCGGGGGAATCCTGCCCGCGCTTGCGGAGGCGCTTTTCGAGGACTTCGAGTGAGGGCGCGGCGAGGAAGACGGTGACCAGGGCGCGCCGCAGTTCGGGGTCCTCCTCCGCCGCGACACAGATGGCGGCGGCGCCCTGCACGTCGATGTTCAACAATACGTCGCGGCCGGAGCGCAGCTTGGCGAGCACCTCGGACTTCAAAGTGCCGTAGCTGTTGCCGTAAACGGTGGCGTGTTCGAGGAAATGCCCGGCCTGCACGCGCTTGAGGAAGTCGCCGGCTTCGAGGAAGAAGTAGTCGACCCCTTCCCGCTCACTGGGTCGGGCCGGGCGCGTGGTGCAGGTGATCGCGCGCGTGAGGTTCGGTCGCGTCTTGAGGACCTGGTTGCAGAG
>DASTLJ010000270.1:0-4790 GCA_035715125.1 Verrucomicrobiia bacterium | reverse complement strand
ATGATCTTGAGGAATACCTGTTCGAGATTGTCCTGCTTGTAATCGCGGACCAAATCGCCCACCCGGCCCTCAGCCTTGAGAAGGCCTTGGTGAAGGATCGCCACCCGGTCGCACACGCTCTCGACCTCGCCCAGTTCGTGCGAGCTGAAGAAGACGGTTTTCCCCTCGTTCCGGAGGCGCTGGATGATTTCGCGCACTTTCATGCGGCCGAGCGGGTCCAGTCCGCTGGTCGGCTCGTCGAGGATGAGCAAGTCGGGATTGTTGATGAGCGCCTGGGCCAGGCCGACGCGCTGTTGCATGCCTTTGGAGTAGGTTTTGATGGGCCGGTGGCGCGCATGGTGCAGCTCGACCAGCTTCAGCACCGCCTCGATGCGCGAGTCCACTTCGCCCTTCGGGATGCGGAAAATCTTCGCATAAAAACGCAGGGTCTCCTCGGCGGTCAGGAACTTGTAGTAGTAAGTCATCTCCGGCAGATAGCCGATGCGCTGGCGGGCGATGGGCTGACGCACGTTCACGCCGAAGAGCCAGGCATCGCCAGCCGTCGCCGTGACGAACCCCAGCAGCACGTTCATCGTGGTCGTCTTGCCGGCGCCGTTGGGGCCGAGGAAACCGAAGACCTCGCCCCGGTGCACCGCCAGACTGAGTCCGTTGAGCGCCTGTTTGGTTTCCTGGCCGAGTTCTCTGGACCGATATTCGACCCGGAGGTTTTCCAACTTCAGAATGACATCGCTCATAGTTGCCGAAACTTCGCCGGGTCAGCTCAGGCGGACGCTTTGCCAATATCGCGACCGGCCTTCTGGGCAAGGCCCGTGCAAGAGAAGGAACGGCAGGATTCGGTATCCCTTGAGCCCAAAATTTTGCTTTGCGTTCCCTGTGTTCTTTCGCGGCTAATGGACCCATGTCTTTGCTCAACGAACTCGGTCCGCTGAAGCAATCAGCGCTCGCCGACCTCGCAGCCGCAGCCGATCTCGCGGCGCTCGAACACGCCAAAGGCGCCTGGATCGGACCGCACGGCAGGTTCACCGCCCTGATGAAACAGCTCGGCTCGCTGCCCAAAGAGGAAAAACCTGCCGCCGGAAAGGCCATCAACGCGGCCAAGGCCGAGCTCGAAGCTGCCCTCACCGGCCGCCGCGAGGAACTCGAACTCAAGGCCGCGCTGCCCAAGGAGCCGGCCGACTTCACCCTACCCGGCCGCCGCCGGGCCGTCGGCAAATTGCACCCGCTCACTCAGGTCACCGACGACATCGTGCGCGCGTTTCGCAAGATCGGCTTTGTCGTCGCTGACGGGCCGGAGGTCGAGGACGATTTCCACTGCTTCGACGCGCTGAACACGCCCGCCGACCATCCCGCGCGCGACTCGCAGGACACGTTTTATGTCGAACCGGCAAGGCGATTGGGAGATTCGTTGAGCGGCGTGACCGAGACCGACAATGCAAGTCGCCCGCCATCCACTGCGCTGCTCCGCACACACACCAGCACGGTACAGATCCGCGTGATGAAATCCCGGCCGCCGCCCATCCGCATCATCGCCCCCGGCCGCGTCTACCGGCGCGACAACGCCGACGCGACGCACAACCCGACGTTCCACCAGATCGAAGGGCTTTACGTCGACAAGGGCGTTACCGTCGGCGACCTGAAAGGCACCGTCGAATTCGTGTTCAAGGAACTGATGGGCCCCGAGGTCGCGCTGCGCTTCCGCCCGCATTACTTCAGCTACACTGAGCCGAGCCTGGAAATCGACTTCACCAACTCCCTGGTCAAGAAGCTCGGCAGGGACTGGCTGGAGATCGCCGGCTGCGGCATGGTGCACCCGCAGGTCTTCGAGAACGTTGGCTACGACCCCGAGGTCTGGACCGGCTGGGCGTTCGGCTTCGGCATCGAACGGATCGCCATGCTTCGTTACGGCATCAACGACATTCGCCTGTTCTACGAGAACGACGCTCGGTTTTTGAATCAGTTTTGATCTTCAGTTTAGAACTCACGTTTCCAACGCCCGAAGAAAACCTCGCGTGCGACGAGGCGTTGCTGGACGAGGCCGAATCCTGCGGCGGCCCCGGCGTGCTGCGCTTCTGGGAATCCGACCGGCACTTTGTCGTTTTGGGCTACGCCAATCGGGCGGCGGAGCAAGTCGATCTCGAAGCGTGCCGCGCGCAGGGTGTCCCGGTCCTGCGCCGGTGCAGCGGCGGAGGCACGGTGCTCCAGGGACCAGGCTGCCTGAATTACTCGCTCGTCCTGCCAATCGACGCCGCGCCGCCGCTGGCGAGCATCTCCGGCGCGAACCGGTTCATCCTTGAACGCCTCCGCGACGCGATTGGCGCCGCGACCGGATTGCCGATTACCATCGAAGGCCACACCGACCTTGCGCTGGCCGGGCGCAAATTCTCCGGCAACGCGCAGCGCCGCAAGCGCGCGCACTTGCTGTTCCACGGCGGCTTCCTGCTGGACTTCGACTTGCGCCTCCTGGCCGCGCTGCTCCTAATGCCGCCACGCCAGCCCGACTACCGGCGGGGCCGCGCGCACGCGGATTTTCTGACTCGGCTCGAAACGACGCGGGAAATCATCCATGCCGCCCTGCGCCAGGCTTGGAGCTCGAGCGCGCCTTCAGTCCCGCCACCCGCCAAAGCAATTGCGCGGCTGGTCTCCGAGAAGTATTCGCGCGCCGAATGGAACTTTAGAAGCTGACCCCGCCGCCTTGCTTCCAGACGGACTCAAGCCCAAACACCGTTGGATTTACGATTTATGATTTACGATTTACGCGGGTGAGCAGGTAACGCGTCGGTGATGGCGGGCGACGCTCCGGACTGATGGGGTTCGTTCTTTCCATCTCGAACCCGGAACCCGAAACTCGAAACTGCGACAGTTGAGCCGGCATCCGAACAGGAGGCCGCAGAGGTAACAGAGAACTGTGGAACCGACTTGCTCCGTTCCCTCCACACGCCGCTTCGCCGTCTCAGCACTCAACTTCCAATTCTCAACCAACTCACAGCGGCAGGGCTGAAAGCCCGCGATGTTACAGCCTGGGGTGGAGCCCCAGGTGCACGAGCCGATCAAACCTCCCCGCCCTGTAAGGGCCGCACAGACACTCGCTCGTCTCCATCGGGGGAGAGGGCCGGGGTGAGGGGGCTCGTTGAGCAAATTGTTCCGGCCTTTCAGGCTTCAGGAGATTTTGCGGGACACGCTACATGGGCCTCCGCTCGCGATGCTCGCGGTATTCCTGGATTGGTCCGACGGGACAGTTTGTCGGTCGTGTGCGGTTCCAGATTTTGATGAGCTTGTGGCGCGCGCTCTCGTGCCAGTAAACAATCAGGTCGCGTGCCTTCCGATCAATGGACCCTTTGAGAAGAGCGCAATCGTCGATCCTGAATGCGGCATCAATGTCAGAACTAACGACGTGAAAATGAGGCGGCGCGTGCTCGTCTGCGTAAATGTGAATCTTCAGGCCGTGTATCCGCTCGACAAGGACACGTCCTTGCACAAGCAGCCGTTCTCCGTTCGGTTGCTCCCAAACGCAGCTTCCTGAATTTAGGAGAAGCTCCAAATGCGCCGCCAAGTCTTGCAGGTTCTGGATTCTCTCAAGTCGTTGTTGGAGGAGGGTCTCGATCATGCGCCGAAGGCGAACCTGATGTTGGATTGCTGCTTACTGGCGGATTCAACCGGACGAGGTAATTAAGCACCGGAATGCATTCCCACTGCCATTAAAATCTCGCCTGCGATACGAGCGAGCGTAACGCATCTCCGTGTTGGAGCCAGCCGGGGAACTCTCATCCGCCTCGCGTAGCGAGGCAACGATGGTAGCCGTGGGCTTCAGCCCACGGAGCCAGACGCCCGAAACCCCGCGTCGCGTAGCGACGCATGACAAATTGCGTGGTTTATTCACGCGTCGCTACGCGACTCGCTCCCCGCTTGCGCTCGTTCCGCGGGCTAAAGCCCACGGCTACCGTCGTGAAGTCGCTCCGCGACTCTGAAAACCGTTCGTACGACACATGACCTCCCCAGTTGAACCCTCCCCACGTGTTCAGCCCGCTCTTCCCGCCAGCACCGCCACCGCCATCTGCTCCGTCCCCTCCTCCTCCCCCACCGGCGGAACGCAAGTAGCGATGCTCCAGTGGCCCGACGACAACACCACCCACCCACCGGGTTTGCTGGGGTCCAGCGCCAAAGGCGCGCCGACCATTGCGGCCGCCTTCTTCCGACACTCGCCTGCCGCCCACACTCAGCTGGCCGCCCGGTCGAAATCCGTTGAAATCATAAGCCGCTTCGACGAGACCATGCTGCGCTCACCTGAACGCGAATCCATTCGGCCGTCTTCGCCGGGAGTGGGATGCGACGCACGTCTCGCGCCTGGCCTTGCCATCCGCCGAGGCGAGGAGTAAAAGAAAGCTTATGAGCAGCGAAATGTCGTCCAACGGATCCTCCATCCCTTACGTCCCTGTCGCCGGTCAGCGCGAAGGCGCCGCCGAGAGAAGAAAGGTTTTCCCCTATCGTTTTCCGCGCGACCCTCGCCTGCTCGGCGGAAAATTCACCGTCGCCGAAAACGCCCGGCGTCTGCTCCGCTTTTTCTACTTCGAACGCCGCCTCATGCACGCGCTGGGCGCGTGGACGCTGTCCATCCCGGAGTTCGAGGTAAAGCTGGAGACCGGCCGTCACATTTTCTGGCACGGCGACGCGGCCCGGCTGCTCCGCGAGCGGCTTGGCGAACAGGAAACGCGTCCAAAGGAGGTGGACGCTTTCCGCGACGCGGACATCGACCGCTTCATCGAGGAGATGCTCAGCGCGAACAGCGCCGCCGA
>DASTLJ010000269.1:0-7118 GCA_035715125.1 Verrucomicrobiia bacterium | reverse complement strand
GTGCGCGAGATGGAACGCACGCAGCGTTCTCCGCAGGAAGTCCTGCGCGCGGCGCAGAGGGCGCTCGCTGCGGCGAGTTACCGGCAGCCGTGGGGCGCCGACGCCGATCATCACAAGACGCCCGAAGATGTCGCGAGGAGCGCCGCGGCCGGGTTCACATTTTTCACCATCGACCCCTCGGCCTTCGTGAACAACGCGGCGGATCGGCTGGCGCCGGCGGAACTGGAGGCGGAGATCGCCGGCATGGAAGCCGACGGTGTGCTGGCGAAGGGCTGGTCGCGTGAATACCTGGGCCGGCGCTTCGAAGTGTCCGCGCGTCTCACGTTGGAGTTCACTCCGGAGCGGCTCGATCGCGCCGCCGTCAAATATGCCCGGGCCTTATCGCATGCCGCGGTGATGTCCGATTCGATCGCCAAAGCGTGCGCCGGGCGCCCCTTCGATGTCGAAGTCTCCATTGACGAGACGGAGACGGTGACCAACCCGCTCGATCACCTGTTCTGCGGGCTGGAACTGAAGCGGCGCGGCGTGCCGGTGACGAGCCTGGCGCCGCGCTTCATCGGCGAGTTCGAGAAGGGCATCGACTACCGCGGCGACCTCACAGCATTCGAGGCGCAGCTCCGCGAGCACGTCGCCGTGGCGAAGTTCTGCGGCCCGTATAAGATCAGTATCCACAGCGGGTCGGACAAGTTCTCCATTTACCCAGCGATTGGCCGGGCGTGCGGCGGGCTGATGCACGTGAAGACGGCAGGCACCAGTTACCTCGAAGCGCTGCGGGTGGTCGCGCGCACGACGCCTGCGCTCTTCGCCGAGATCGTCGAGTTCTCCCGCGGCCGGTTCGACAGCGACCGCAAGAGCTATCACCTCTCGACGACGCTCGCGCAGGTTGAGTCGTTGCCGCGCTATGCCGGGCCGCAGGACGAGGCGCGCTTCCTCGACGAAGTGGCAGGACGGCAGTTGCTTCACGTCACGTTCGGTTCCGTGCTCACGGTGGGTGCCGACGCGCGCGGCCGGAAATTCAAGGACGGCATCCTCGAAACGCTGGACCGGCACGCCGCGTTGCATCTCGAATTGCTGGACAAACATTTCACGAAGCACCTCGCGCTGCTGCGGGCGGGCTGATGCTGATGCCTATCAGGAATTCAAGGCGGCGCCAAAACCATTGTCCCGAAGGGACATCTTGAAATTTCATACCTTTGCATGAAACGACCACAGCCCGTAGCCGCCGACGTGAGGAGAAACGACGGCTCGTGGCCGGGCATCTTCACCTTGACCCGGTAGGGCGAGGCTCCTGCCGAGCCGAAACTTCCGGTTTGATCACGGCTCGGCAGGAGCCTCGCCCTACCGGCGTCATGGATAGGCGGAGTCGTGCCCTCTCTTGGTCCATCCGCCTCCTCACGTCGGCGGCTACAACGTTTTCATCACTTTAGCAGCCGCGGCGACCGTCTTCTCGATGTCGTCCGGCTTATGCGCCATCGAGAGAAAGCCGGCCTCGAACTGCGAGGGAGCGAGGTAAATGCCCTCCGCAAGCAGACCATGGAAAAACTTCGCGAAGCGCGCACGGTCGCTCTTTATCGCATCGGCGAGATTGTGCACCGGCTCGTTCGTGAAGTAGCCGCAGAACATCGAACCACAGCGGTTGAATTGCACGGACACGCCGGCCGACTTCGCCGCGCCGCGCAGGCCCGTTTCCAGCGCCGCGCCGAGTTCCTCCAGCCGCCGATACGCGTCGCCCGCCCGCAATTCCTCCAGGGCCGCGATGCCCGCCGCCATGGCCAGCGGATTGCCGCTGAGCGTGCCCGCCTGATACACCGGCCCCAGCGGCGCCAGGCAGTCCATGATCTCAGCCCGCCCCCCGAATGCGCCCACGGGCAATCCGCCGCCGATGATTTTGCCGAAGCAGCTTAAGTCCGGCCGCACGCCGAACCGCTCCTGAGCACCGCCAAAGGCGAGCCGGAAACCCGTCATCACCTCATCGAAGATTAGCAGCGCGCCGTGTTGCTCGGAAATTTTGCGCAGGAATTTCAAGTAGCCCGGCTTAGGCACGTAGAGCCCGGCGTTTCCCGGCACCGGTTCGAGAATCACGCCGGCGATCTGGCCCGTGTTCGCCTCGAAACATGCCTTCACCGCTTCGGTGTCGTTGAATGGCAGAGCGAGCGTGTGCTTGGCGAAGTCCGCCGGGACCCCCGCGCTGTTGGGATATCCGAACGTCAGCGCGCCTGAACCTGCTTTCACCAGCAGCGAATCCGCGTGACCGTGGTAACAGCCGTCGAACTTGATGATCTTGTCGCGCCCGGTGAACCCGCGCGCCAGGCGGATGGCCGACATGCACGCTTCGGTGCCTGAGTTGCACAGGCGCACCTTCTCCACGCTCGGGGCGGCTTCGCAGATCAGCTTCGCCATCGTCACCTCGGCGGGGTTGGGAATCCCGAAGCTCGTCCCGAGTTCCGCCGCCTGTTGCACGGCGTGGATGATTTTCGGGTGCGCGTGACCGAGGATTGCGGGGCCCCACGTGCCGACATAGTCGATATATTCGTTGTCGTCCACGTCCCACACGCGGGCGCCCTTGGCCCGCTGCGCGAAAAACGGCTGCCCGCCCACGGCGCGGAAGGCGCGTACGGGCGAGTTCACTCCGCCGGGAATGTGCCGCAACGCCTCGGCGAACAGGGCCTCGGAACGCGCTCGCGAAATCATGGGGGCAGGATAGTCGCGGGGCGGGTGGCGGGCGAGGAAACTTTGGCAATCGTTGAAGCGTTGAAGCGTGAATCGTGAATCGTGAATCGTTGAATCGTGAAGCGTTGAATCGTGAAGCGTTGAATCGTGAAGCGTGAAATGATAACGTGAAGCGTAAAGTCCGATGACCAAATCGCGGACAACGCGAACGCTTCTGAAGGTTCAACGTTGCCCCAGTTCAACGATTTAACGATTTAACGATTTAACGATTTAACGATTTAACGATTCAACGGTTCAACGGTTCAACGATCGAACGGTCCACCACGATTCCGTCTTCCCCCGACCGCACCGCTGCACTATCGTCCCATCCATGGTGCTCGTCATCGACAACTACGATTCGTTCACTTACAATCTCGTCCAGTACCTCGGCGAGTTGAAGGTGGACATGCAGGTCCATCGCAACGACCAAATCACCGTCGAACAGGCCCTCGCGCTGGAGCCCGAGCGCATCCTGGTGTCGCCCGGCCCATGCACGCCGAACGAGGCCGGCTTGTCCAACGACATCATCCGTGAGTTCGGGCAGCGCATCCCGGTCTTCGGCGTCTGCCTCGGACACCAATGCATCGGTCACACCTTCGGCGCGAAGGTCGTTGTCAATTACCGCATGATGCACGGGAAGACCTCGCCCATTAAGCACAATGGCCAGGATCTTTTCGAGGGGATGCCCAATCCATTCGCGGCGACGCGCTACCACTCGCTGGTCGTCCAGCGGGATTCGCTGCCCGATTTCCTCGAAGTGACGGCGGAGACCGAGGAGGGCGAAGTGATGGCGCTACGGCACCGGACGCTCCCGATTTGGGGCGTGCAATTCCATCCCGAAAGCATCCTCACGGAGAGCGGGCGGACCATCATGAAGAATTTCCTGAAGCTCAAGAAGCGGTGAGGAGGGAACGGGGAGATTGACAAGGGAATGGGGGCAGCGGAATCAGGATTTGGCAGGAATGCCTTTCGGAAACTCAGGAGCAGCGCCATAGTCGTTGTCCCGAAGGGACGGCTGAACTCGTGCCACAAAAACTACCAATCAGCCGTCCCTTCGGGACTGATTCAACTAACGATGGACTCCCGGCGTTGAAACGCCGGGCTATTTTCAATCATCCCTTCGGGATGATGCGCCTCTTCCGCACGCCCCGCTGTGCCGACTACGCCCTTGACTCGGCAGCGGAAACGGCGAAAAACAACGCTATGCACCGCCGTTCCTCCGTCGTCCTCGCGTTGTTGCTTCCAACCGTCGCCTGCCTTGCCGCCGAGCGGAAGGTCACGATCAGATTAGACGCCGGGGATTTCGATCGGCGCGACACGCCGGTGTCGTTCTCGGTGGAATCCAATATCAAGGGACACCGGTTTCTAAAAGCAGGAGACCGTTTGTTCCCGCTCCAGATCAACGAAACCAACGCCTCGTTCTTCCCCGATCCGCTCAAGAGGGGCAGTCAAGCAACTTTCGAGTTCGCGGTCGGAGAGCCACAGCACAAGTACGCCTCGTCCATCGGCGCGACGCGGCAGAACCAAACGGTGCAGTTCACTCGCACGGAGGCCGGTCGGCGGTCCGGCGACGTGATGTCGAAGCCGCTCTTCACCTACCAGGCCGAACCCGGCGAGTTTCCGCGCGCCAACATCAAGGAACTCTTTCGTCGCGGCGCTTACTTGCATCCCATTCGCACTCTGAGCGGCAAAGTCATCACCGACGATTTCCCGCCCAACCACATCCATCACCACGGCATTTGGTGGGCGTGGACCAACACCGAGTTCGACGGCCGCAAGCCCGACTTCTGGAACATGGGCGACGGCAAGGGGCGCGTAGATTTCGTGACGCTTGAAAGGCATTGGAGCGGCCCCGTCCATGCCGGCTTCAGTTCGCGCCACCGCTTCGTGGACCTCACCGGACCAAAGCAGGTCGAGGTGCTAACCGAGACCTGGACGGTGACAGCTTACGCGCAAGCCGACAGCCAGAGGCGCTGGTGGCTGTTCGATCTCGTTTCCGAACAACGCTGCGCTACGACCAACACTCTCAAGCTCCCTGAAAACCTTTACGGTGGTCTCGGCCTTCGCGGCAGTTGGGCCTGGAACGGCGCGACGAACATGAACTTCCTCACCTCCGAAGGCGAGACCGACCGCGTCAAGGGCAACAAGCAGCGGGGCCGTTGGTGCGACATGTGGGGCTTGCTCGACGGCGAACCCGCCGGCATCGCGGTGCTCTGTCACCCGTCGAACTTCCGCTTCCCCCAGCCCATGCGCCTGCATCCCACCGAGCCGTTCTTCAACTTCGCTCCGCAACAAGCCGGCGACATGGCCATCAAGCCCGGCGAAACCTACGTCTCCCGCTACCGTTTCATCGTCCACGACGGCGAGATGACGAAATCAGAAATCGACCGACTGTGGAACGATTATGCGCAGCCACCGGTGGTTAAGGTCAGTGTCCAGTAGGGCAGTGGTCATTGTTCAGTATCCAGTCTTCAGTCAGCGCAAGACATTCGCCAACCGCGACAGCGTATTGCCGATTAGGAACCCGTGCTTCAAGTCCGCCTCCGCGAATCCCGAAGGGATTCTGGATTCAATCACCGCCGTGCAAGAAATACTCCTTCACGATTCCCACCACATATTCGACCTGCTCGTCCGTCAGTTCGGGATACATCGGCAGCGGAAGGATGCGCTTAGAGACGGCTTCGGCCACGGGGAAGTCGCCTTCGCGCCAGCCGCTATCCGCGTAGACCTTTTGCAAATGTAGCGGGCGCGGGTAGTAAATGATCGCCGGCACTCCGCGGTCGGCGAGGAACTGCTGCAACTCGTCGCGCCGGTCGGTGAGCAGTGCGTAAACGTGGAAGACGTGGCTGTTGCCGGGCGCGATCTTGGGCAGCTCAACGGGCAATCCAGCCAGGCCCATGGAATAGTTCGCGGCGATGTCTGCGCGGCGGGCGTTCCAGCCGTTCAGCCGGGGCAACTTCACGCGAAGGATCGCGGCCTGGATCTCGTCGAGGCGCGTGTTGTAGCCGTGCAGGTCGTGAAAGTAGCGCCGCTCGATGCCGTGAACGCGCAACATGCGCAGCTTCCTGGCCAGCGCTTCGTCGTTGGTAACCACCATCCCGCCGTCGCCGTCGGCTCCGAGGTTCTTGGTCGGATAAAAGCTGAAACACCCGGCGCGGCCGATGCTACCGACGTGTTTGCCCTGATATTGCGCTCCAATGGCTTGCGCGCAGTCTTCGACGAGTTGTATATCGTGCGATTCAGCCAGTGCTCGCAGTTCGTCCATCGGCGCGGCTTGGCCGAACAGGTGGACGGGAAGGATCGCCTTCGTGCGCTGCGTGAGGCGGCGGGCGACTTCGCGTGGGTCGAGGAGAAACGTCCGCGGGTCGATGTCCGCAAAGACGATGCGCGCGCCCATCTGGTGAACCGACTCGGCTGGGGCGATGTACGTGAAGGGTGTGGTGATGACTTCGTCGCCCGGCCCGATCTCCAGCGCCCGGAGCGCGAGCGTCAGCGCGTCCGAGCCGGAATTGACCCCGATGCCGAACCGCGCGCCGCAGAAGGCGGCGATTTCCGCTTCGAGCGCGGCGACGTTTGGCCCAAGGATGTAGTGCGCGCCGGCGAGGACTTTCTCGACGGCCGGCAGGAGTTCGGCTTTGAGCGCTGCGTGCTGCGCTGCGAGATTCAGGAATGGAACTTGCACGGTATTCCCTCGGTCAGGAGAGGCGAGCGTACTCGCGAGCCGCTTGATTACTCGGCGTTTCTTGGCTCCGGCTCGCGAGGACGCTCGCCCCACCGGCCTTTACTGACGGATTACCATTCACGCCGGAAAGGAAAAGAGTGATCGCCGGCCGTTACTTTTGTGGCTGCGTCGCCGCCCTGGCCTCGGGCATCCACTTTTTCAAATTTTGAATGCGCTCTGCTGAAGGCGGATGCGTGCTTAAGAATTTCGGCGGAGTTCCGCCCGCCTTGTCTCCGTAAGCTTTGAACCGCTCCCAGAACGCCACCGCCGCCTCAGGATCGTAGCCGGCACGCGCCATGTAGATCAGCCCGCGATGGTCGGCCTCGGCTTCCTGAGTGCGGCTGTGCGGCAGCAACACCGTGGCCTGCGAGCCGAATCCATAGAGTTCCCCAAAGGCCGCCGTCCACCGAGGATCCTTCGCGTCGACGTAGGTGCCAAGTCCCTTCCCGATAACCTGTGCCGTCAACCCTTCGCTCATGCGTTCGCGCCCGTGCTGGAGCGTGGCGTGGGCGACCTCGTGCCCGAGCACGGCGGCCAACCCCGCGTCGTCCTTCGTGAGCGGCAGGATGCCTGTGTAGACGCCAATTTTTCCGCCGGGCAAACAGAACGCGTTGGCTTCCTTGCTTTCGAACACGACGAATTCCCACTGCGCGTTCGGAAGGTTGACCACGGAGCGGATGCGTTCCCC
>DASTLJ010000268.1:0-2125 GCA_035715125.1 Verrucomicrobiia bacterium | reverse complement strand
CCGGTCGCGGCCTATGCGGGCTGCAATCCCTGCGGCGGCTGGGTCCGTGAACGTCTGCCCGATCCGGAGCAGCAGTACTATTACGTCAACCAGGGCCCGACCTATACCGGTCCCGGCAACTGGGCGCCGCGTCCGGTCTATCGCGAAGGCTCGATCTCCGGTTATGGCTACGGCTACAACCGTCCGTATCGCGCGCACCGCTACGGTTATTATCACGGTCGGCGCGTGCTGCGCCGCTACTACTGATCTCACGATCGGCGAAGCATTTCAGCGCCCGTTCGCATTGAGTTGCGAGCGGGCGTCATAGCGTTTTCAAGCGAAGTGGGTACCGGTTCGCGTCAAGAAAACGCGTCAAACAAAAAAGCTCATTTCATCAGGCCGAGCCGGCTGGCGCCGATATAGAGCGCGAGCACCGCGGCGTTCGACACGTTCAGGCTCTTGATCTCGCCGGGCATGTCGAGCCGCGCCACCACGCGGCAGGTCTCGCGGGTCAGTTGCCGCAGGCCCTTGCCCTCGGCGCCCAGCACCAGCGCCAACGGCTGCTGCAGCGTCACCGCGCCGAGATTCTCGGTCCCCTCGCTGTCCAGCCCGACCGTCATGAAGCCGCGGTCGTTCAGCTCGTTGAGCGCGCGGGCGAGATTTTGCACCGTGACCAGTGGCACGAGCTCCAGCGCGCCGGAGGCGGATTTCGCCAGTACGCCGGTGGCCTCCGGGCTGTGCCGTGCGGTGGTGACGATTGCCTTGACCGCAAACGCCGCCGCCGAGCGCATGATGGCGCCGACATTGTGCGGATCGGTGATCTGGTCGAGCACCAGCACGATGCCTTCCTGGGCCAGCGTGTCGATATCCGGCGAGGGCAGGGGATCGGCCTCAGCCAGCAGCTCCTGATGCACGGCGTCGGGGCCGAGCCGCTGGTCGATCGCGTTCGGGCGGACGATTTCAGGGGGAACGCGGGTGTCGATATTCTCGTCCGCCAGGCGCTTTGCGGCGTTTTCGGTCAGGAACAACTTTCGGATCTGCCGTTCCGGGTTGGCCAGGGCCGCCGAAACCGTGTGCCAACCATAGAGAATCACCAGCCCGTCAGGGCTCGTGTCCCGGTCCCGGCGGCCCGGCGGACGGGCGAATTTCCGCCCTTTTTCGAAGGGTTTGCCGCCGCCGCGGCGGAACGGCGGTTTTCGGTCGCGATCGCTCATGGGGAGCTTGTGTCACGGGGGGCCGAATATGGCAATTTGGGTCGCTTGAGGGCGCTTTTAGCGGCTTGCGTTGGTTGACTTTGCCATCCTGCTTCGCCCATAAACGCGCCGGTCGAAGCCGGTTCAAAACGGGCTTTCGGCCTCAGCGTCATCCATGGTCCGATCCTCCGCCACTCGGGCGGCCGGTTCCTGACGCTGGCGGACGGGGAAGTGTCCCGAGTGGCAAAGGGAGCTGACTGTAAATCAGCCGCCTCATGGCTTCGAAGGTTCGAGTCCTTCCTTCCCCACCAGCCTTCGCTCGCGAAGCGAGAGAAGGCTGCCACGCCGAAGCCCATAGGGCGAAGGCGGGCTGTGGCCGCGAGCTACGGCTAGGCAAGCCACGCGGAGACCGTCAGGTCGGAGCGTGTCCGGCGTAGCTTGAGCGAAGCGAAAGCGAAGACGGACTGTTGCTGTCTGCAGCGCTAGCTGGCCAAGCCATGCCCGCTCAAACGCGCATTACCTAATTCTGCGCGTTGGAGAAAGCCGTTTCGAGCACGTCGCCGATCGGTTGCCAGGTGCGGCCGTCGAATTGAATCAGCCGCAGGTGTTTGATCGGCCGGAAGTTCCAGGGTCCCGTGCTGATCTTGATCCCAGGCAGCAGCATGGAGCCTTGGTAGTCTTTCAGGGCTGCGGCCTGCTTCATGACGTTCTCGCGAGACAGGTCATTGCCGCATTGTTTGAGCACCTGGGCCAATGTCTCGGCGGCGGCGTAGCCGAAGACGGCGGAACTGTCGTCTTTGCCTCCGGCCCGATTATATTTCTCAACAAATGCCTGCCAGTCCCTGGTGGCTTGTTCGTCCTTCCAGGCCGGATCATTTGCATCCTTCAGGAAGGCGGCTGTAATTGCGCTCAAGGCGTTGTCCGGGCCGGCGGTCTTTGGTGCCGTCGCGATC
>DASTLJ010000267.1:0-14304 GCA_035715125.1 Verrucomicrobiia bacterium | reverse complement strand
GGAGGAACTCGGCCGCGCCCTGGGCCTGCCCGCGCCGCCCGCCCGCATCGAAGGCTTCGACATCTCGAACATCAGCGGCACGTTCCTCGTCGCGTCGATGGTCAGCTTCCGCAACGGCCGGCCCGACCGCGCCAATTACCGCCGCTTCAGGATGAAGACCGTCACCGGCCAGGACGATTTCGCGAGCATGGCCGAGACCATCCGCCGGCGCTACTCGCGCCTGCTGCGGGAAGCGGGCGGCAAGCCGCTGGAGCGGAACGACGAGGAAGGGCGGGCCATCGTGGATGAGTTGCGGACGATGGTGAAGGAGGCGGCGAGAGGGAGCGGGGGAGTGAGGGAGCGGGGAAGTGGGCACAGCAGCGCCCACGTTTCCCCACCCCCCCACTCCCCCACTCCCCCGCTCCCGGACTTGATCCTCATCGACGGCGGCAAGGGCCAGCTCAATGCCGCCTGCGCCGAGTTGGCCAAACTTGGCCTCGGCCATGTCGCCGTGATCGGCCTCGCCAAAGAGTTCGAGGAGATTTATCGGCCCGGCCAGAGCGAGCCGCTGCGTCTGGATCACGGCTCCGGCGCGCTCAAGTTGCTTCAGCGCGTGCGCGACGAATCGCATCGCGTCGCCAATTCCTACAATGCCCAGCTCCGCATCAAACGCATCTCGGAAAGCCTGCTCGACGAGTTCCCTGGCATCGGTGATGCGCGGAAGGCAGCGCTCTTGAAAAAGTTTGGCTCCGTCCAGCGCCTGCGCGTGGCCACCGTGGAGCAGATCGCCGAGGTGCCCGGCTTCGGCGGCAAGGCGGCGGCGGACCTCAAGGCGTTTCTGGAAGCACGCACAAATACAGTCCGCGCCGAGGAGGGCGATGCCGCACCAGCCTGAGCCGCCCCAACCGCCATTTCACCCATGAGGTTGAGGACACCAGCGTCTGGAGCCGCCGACGTGAGGAGGCGGATATCATGAACCAATGGACCATCCGCCTCCTCACGTCGGCGGCTACGAGCGATGGCGATAACTGCAGGCTAATGTGGTTTCGAACAAGCTGTGAATCCCCTTGACCCCAGGACGCTCCGTGCCCGGCGCGTCATCGCTTTGGTGCTCGGCCTCGGCACGCTGATGTTGTTTTGGCGCACCGGCGGCCACGGTTTCATTCTGCTCGATGACGCAGGCTACGTCCGGCTCAAGCTGAACGTCGCCCGCGGCCTGACCTGGGAGGGTGTGAAGTGGGCCTTCACCACCGGCGAGATGAGCAACTGGCATCCGCTCACGTGGCTGTCGCACATGCTGGACTGTTCGCTCTTCGGCCTGAATCCGGGCGCGCATCACCTCGTGAGCGCGGCGTTGCACGCCTTGAATTCGGTGCTGCTCTTCCAACTGGGCGTCCAGCTCACCGGGGCAACGTGGCGCAGCGCGTTCGTAGCGGCGCTCTTTGCCTGGCATCCGCTGCACGTTGAATCCGTCGCGTGGATCTCCGAGCGCAAGGACGTGCTCAGCGGACTGTTCTTCATGCTCACGCTCTTGGCCTATGTCGGGTACGTGCGCAAGCCGGGCTTCTGGCGCTACGGCCTTACCGCGCTGCTCCTGGCGCTGGGCCTCATGGCCAAGCCGATGCTCGTCACGCTGCCATTCATAATGCTCCTGCTCGACTGGTGGCCGTTGAACCGGTGGCGCAGCGGCCCACCCGAACCACGCCCCGCGGGCCTGACGTGGCCTGCCGTCTCCCTCGCCCCATCCGATGGGGAGAGGGCCGGGATGAGGGGACCCGCAACAGCGCCAACGCCGGAGCGAGTTCAACCGGAGACGCATCGGGCTTCTGTTGTTAAACTCCTTCTCGAAAAACTTCCCTTCTTCGCTCTCGCCGCGGCGGCTTCGGTCGTGACGATCCTCGCCCAACACCACGGCAAAGCCATGGTGCCCACGAACGTCTTTTCCTTTGGCGACCGGCTGGGCAACGCGATCGTCAGTTATGTGGAGTACCTCGCCAAGCTTGTCTGGCCCGTGAAGCTGGCGGTCTTTTACCCGCATCCCGGCGCCCGAGCCGGATGGCTCGTGGCGCTCGCGGTCGTCGTGTTGGTGGTCATTTCGATTGGAGTGACGGCCAACGCTCGCCGGCGCGGTTACCTCCTAACCGGATGGCTTTGGTTCCTCGGCATGCTTGTGCCGGTCATCGGGCTGGTGCAGGTCGGAGACCAGGCACTGGCGGACCGATACACCTATCTGCCGTTTATCGGCGTGAGCTTCATGCTCGCGTGGGGCGCGGCCGAACTCGCTGCGAAATGGCCGCAAGTTGCCCCTGGGATCGCCGCGCTTGGCTGGGTCTTGTCGGCGGGCTGGATGATCTGCACATCGATGCAGCTTCGCCATTGGCAGAATAACGAGACGCTGTTTACGCATGCCCGTGCCGTAACGCGGAATAATTACGTCGCTGACACGATTGTCGGGAAGATGCTGCTTTCGCGGGGCCAGTTCGACGAAGCCCGGGCCTGTCTTGCGAACGCCCTCCGCGCGCGCCCGACCTACGACCAGGCCCTGGCCGGCATGGGCGATCTTCACGCCGCGCAAGGGCACTTCGACGAGGCCATCCGGTTTTACGCGGAGGCCTTGCGGCTGGAGCCGCACCTTTCGGACGCGCAAAACGCCTGGGGCGGCGCCCTCCTGGCGCAAGGCAAGCCAGAAGATGCCGTCGAACATTTCACGGCCGCCACGCATCTGGATCCGACGCTGGCCGAAGCCGAGTTCAATCTGGGCCTCGCGTTGCGACAACTTCGCCGCACAAGGGAAGCCACGGAACCTTTGCGGCGCGCCTTGCAGATGCAGCCACAAAACATTCAAGCACGGCTGTTGCTGGCGGATTGCCTCGCCGAGACCGGCGAGCCGCGCGCAGCACTCGCATTGCTGCAGCCTGTCGCGCAATCCCGGCCCGACGCCATTGACGCGCTCCACCGCATCGCATGGATTCTTGCCACCAGCCCTGACGCGAGTGTGCGCAACGGCGGCGAGGCCGTCACGCTCGCCGCGCGGGCGTGCGAGTTCACCGGCCACCGTCACGCCGCCAGCCTGGCCGCACTCGCCGCCGCCTACGCGGAAGTCGGGCGGTTCGACGATGCGATCGCCACGGCACGGAAGGCCGAGGAACTCGCGACGCGCGCGGGCGAGAAGGAACTGCTCGAGGTCATCCACCGCGCGCTGACTACGTTTGGGACACGCTCCGCGTTTCGCGACAGACCGCTCGCTCCGGCCCCCTGACCCGATCCGGTGACTGGACAGAGCGATGACGACGACGACTGATCACAGGAAAAGCAGAATGGCGTTCGATGAAAGGCAAAATTCCACACTTTGCAAAGTGTGAGAATCGAGTTTCATCACGGAATTTCGGGAATGGGACTGCGAAGGGGTCGCGGAGCGGCCTCATGGTGGGAGCCGTGGGCTGCAGCCCACGGACCGGCGCAGGAGGCACACACGTCGCGTAGCGACGCACGAAGGCCAGCGAAACAAACTTCAGGCGTCGCTCCGCGACGCTCAACCTCGTTTCGTCCTATCCGTGGGCTGAAGCCCACGTCTACCATCGTGGCCTCGCTCCGCGAGGCGCTGCGTTCCCCTCATGTTTGCGGCGTAGCAATTCCCCGGAAATCCGTGAAGAAGGATAATAGCGTCGTCCAGCCTGCCGCTCCTTCCCATTAATCGGTCCCGCCTTTCCCGCTACGTAACGGAACGCGCAGGTTCGCCCGGCGGATTTTCCCCTTGTGACATCCTCGTTCAGCCGCAATCGTCCTGCCATGACTCGCGAGAAAGTCACGGTGGACGAAATCCGGGCGATGAAGCGGCGCGGCGAAAAAATCGCGTCGCTGACCGTTTACGACTATCCGATGACGAAGCTGCTCGACGAAACCGGCGTGCCGCTGCTGCTGGTGGGCGATTCGCTCGGCATGGTCGCGCTGGGCTATCCGGACACGACGCGCGTGACGATGGCCGAGATGGAGCACCACGTTCGCGCCGCCGCCCGCGCCAGGCCCCGCGCTTTGCTCGCCGCGGACCTGCCGTTCCGCAGCTACGAGACGCCCGCCGACGCTGTTGCCCATGCCCGGCGACTCGTGGCCGCCGGCGCCGAGGCCGTGAAGGCCGAGGGCGGGCAGAGCATTCTCGAGGAAGTCCGCGCGATTGTCGGCGCCGGGATTCCGTTCTTCGGGCACATTGGCATGTTGCCGCAACACGTCCTCGAGGAAGGCGGCTACCACATCAAAGGGAAGACGGACGCCGAACGCGACGCGTTGCTGGCCGACGCGCGGGCGCTGGCGGAGGCCGGCGCGTTCGCCATCGTGCTCGAACTGGTCACGCCGCCCGTGGCGAAGGCCATCACCGCGAACGTGCCCGTGCCGACGATTGGCATCGGCTCAGGGCCGGATTGCGACGGGCAAATTCTCGTGACGCCGGATTTGGTGGGCACTTTCCCGTGGTTCACCCCGCGGTTCGTCAAGCCGCGCCTCAACGCGGCCGAGCAGATGCGTGAGGCCGTCCTGGCGTGGAAAGCGTCGCTCTGACGGCCGGGATGAAACGGCTCACCCACATCGACGCCCGCGGCGAGGCCCGCATGGTGGACGTGTCGCACAAGCCGGTCGTACGTCGCGAAGCCGTCGCCAGCGGCGAGATCCGCGTTCAGCGCGCAACACTCGCTCTCATCGCCTCCAACCGAATCGCCAAGGGCAACGTCCTGGCCGCCGCGCGCCTGGCGGGCATTCAAGCCGCGAAAAAGACTGGCGACCTCATCCCACTTTGCCATCCCCTCCTCATCAGCCATTGCGAGGTACTCTTCGAAATCCCGAAGAGCCGCGACCGCATCCTCATCACGGCCTCGGCGAAGATCGCGGCGCAGACCGGCGTTGAGATGGAGGCGCTGACGGCGGTCACGTTGGCGGCGCTCACGATTTACGACATGTGCAAAGCGGTCGACAAACGCATGACCATCAGCCGGGTGAAACTCGTCTCGAAGACGAAGCGGGAGACGCGGCAGGCCGTGCGGAAGCCGCGGACGTAGTATCGCGCGTGGATTGGTCAGATCAGTCGGATCGGACAGATCGTCAGTCGCGTTGCTACTTGCTGTGGCGTTTCAAGACCTGGGCATGGACTCGGGCAACATCGCCCATGGGGGAGTCGGAGGGATATTGGGTCACCGCCTTTTGAATGTGCTCGCGGCATTTCACGTGGTCGCCGGTGGCTTCGTAGTACAGCCCGAGGTAGAGATGGGCATAGAAAAGCTGGCCATTGCGATTGGGGGACTTGGCGTCGCCGCCTTCCGCGGCTTCAAGGACGTCTTGAGGCTTGGCTTTGCCGGCGAAGAGGGAGTGGACCTGGGCCATCGGCACGCGTGAGTCGCCGGTGATCGGGATGAGCGAAGCGCGGGCGGCGTCCAGACCGGAAAGGCGCGCCGTGCAAAGGAAATGCCAGACGGCGTTCTCGACGTCGCGCGGGTTGACGGTCTGATGAAGCTCGAACTGCTTTTTGCCGTCCTCGAATCGTTTGGCGTAATAGCAGACGATGCCGCGCTGCCAATGTTCGGGCTCCATCGAAGGAACCAGCTTGATGGCCTTGTCGAAGTCGGCGATGGCGTCGTCGAATTTGCCGAGCCGGAAGCGGCACCATCCCCGGTGCTGGTAGAGGACCGGGGCGCGGGGATCGAGGGCGATGACGGCGTCGAAGTCCGCGACGGCCTTGGTGTCCTGGCGGAGTTCGGAAAAGTACCGGCCCCGGAGCGCGAGCGCGTTGCGATGTTTGGGATCGGCCAGGAGGACTTGTGTAACCATCGCGATGGCCTCGGCGCGGCTGCCTCTATTCCAGGTTTCCTCGGCTTGTTGGAGCAGTTGCTCGGGACGGGTGACTTCGGCGGCGCGGGCCGGGTGCAGGGTCAGGCGGACAAAGAGCATGATCAGGAGCAGCGGCAGGATAATGGACGGGCGCACGGCGTTACGAAAGCGGAACAGGCGGGCGCCGTCAATGTCGACAATTTTTCAGTCGAATCTCCACGCTTGCTGCGGGATAAACGACAGGGCAAACGAATGGAAACCAGACGGTCTGTGAATCCTGACCCACATCGCTCGACCCGCGCCACGATCGGAGCGCGGCGCCCGGACGCCGCGAGCGTTCGTCCGAAGCTCGCGGCCCTGGCGTCGATGACTCTGGCGCTGCTTCTATTGACCGGCATTGCCGCGGCGCAGGAAACACCCGAAGCCAAGGCGTTCAAGGACGCCGCCAGCGCGTTCCAGGACGACCTCTTCGATCTGGCCGAGCGGCAGTTTGGACAGTTTATCTCCGCCTATCCGGCGTCGCCGATGCTTGCGGAGGCGATTCTGTTGCGGGCCCGGGCGGCTATCAAACTGGGCGACCAGCCCGCGGCCATTTCGCTGCTCAACTCGAATCTGGCCAAGGCGGGCCCGCTGGTCGACCAATACTATTACCGCATCGGCGAGGCGCACTACGCGGGCAGCAATTACCTGGTGGCGGCCGAGTCGTTCGCGGTGCTCACGCGCAACTTTACCAACTCCGGATTGCTGCTCGAGGCGGCCCACTACGAGGCGCTCGCGCATTTCAAGCTGCGGGGTTTCTCGCGCGTCGTGGCGCTGCTGCAAAATCCCAGCGGTCCGTTCCAGCGCGCGGCGCGCGTTCGGCCCTCCGACGCGATTACCGCGCGCGGCGGGCTGCTCCTGGCCGAGGTGCTGCTCGAACAGCGGCTGCACGCTGAAGCTGAAAAGACCGTCCTCGCGATTGCCGAAAAGGACTTGCTGCCCGACCTCAAGTGGGACCGTCAATACCTGCTTTGCCGTGTCCAGATTGCCGAAGGCCGCCTGCCGGAGGCGCTCGACGGAGCGACGAACCTCGTCTCGCTGGCCATTGGCGCCGCCAAGCCCGAGCTGCGGGCGGACTCGACGGCCTTCGAGGCCGGCCTGTTGCGGCAACTTGGCCAGCCCGACGCGGCGATCCAGGTGTTCACAAACAATCTTGCGGAGGGCGTCCCGGCCGACCGGCGCCGGCTGGCATTGCTCAACATCATCGAACTTCATTTGGCCCAAAATCGGTTGGAGGAGGCGGTGCGGTTGCTCAAGGAATTCCTGGCCCGGCACACCGTGGCTTCGGCGACTGACATGGTGTTGCTGACCCTGGGCGAAGTGAATTTGCGCCTCCATCTGGAGGGTGCCGCAACGAACGGGACCGACGCGGCAACGGTGTCCACGGGGCCTGCGGCGATCTCCCAAAGCACGAACCGCCTGGATGAGGCCATCTCCCAGTTTGATAAAGTGCTTTCCTCGTCCACGAACAGCCCGATTCGCGCCAAGGCATTTCTGAACAAAGGCTGGTGTCTCTGGCTGGAGGGCAAGCCGGCCGAGAGCGCCGCTGCTTTCAAGGCGGCCGTCGAACTGCTGCCGTTTTCGGAGGAGGCCGCCGTGGCCCGCTTCAAGCTGGCCGACGCGCAATTGCGGCAAGGCGACTTGACCAACGCTCTGGCCAATTACCGCGCCGTCGCCCGGGACTTCTCCGCGCTGCCCCGGGTGCGTGCCGAGTTGGTCCCCCGCGCGAGGTTTCAGATTGTCAGCGCCGCCACCGCCGCCGGAGATCTCAAGTCCGCCGAGGAGGCCATGCGCCAGCTTCTGGAGGCGCAGGCCGACGGTCCGCTGGCGGAACGCAGCCTCTTGCTCCTCGGTGAATCCCTCACCGATGCAAAACAACCGGCTCGCGCCCGCAAGGTCTACGCCGAGTTTGCCGAGCGTTTCCCCGAGAGCCCGCTCCTGGCCGACGTGTATCGGGCGCGCGGGCGCACGCACTTCGAGGCCGGCGAATGGCCGGCCGCGGTGAGAGAATATGAATTGTGGCTGGAGCGTTTCCCGACGAACGAGTCGCGACCCGGCGTCGAGTACACACTGGCCTGGTCGCACGCGAAGGCGGGCGACGAAACGAACGCCTTCAACCTTTTCACGAACTTCCTGGCGAAATTCCCGACAAACGACCTGGCGCCGCGCGCCAAGTTCTGGGTCGGCGATTACTTCGTGCACCTGGGCGATTACGTCAGCGCGCAGAGCGCCTACCAGGAGATCGTCGAGAACCCGGATTGGCCCGTGACCAACCTGACGTACCAGGCGCGGCTGGCCGCCGGACGCGCCGCGTTCAAGCGCCAGGGTTGGAAGGACGCCGAAAGCCATTTCACCATCCTGGTCAACGACCTGGCGCACTGTCCGCCCAGCATCGCGGCCGAAGCGATGTTCGCGCTGGGCGACACGCTCACAAAGCAGATCGGTCCCGGCAGCCCCTTGGACCGCTTTGCCCAGGCGAAAGAGGCATTCAAGAAAATTCCCGGTCACTTCGGCACCAACGAACTGGTGCGCGACCTGGCGCTCCTGCCTGCGGCGTGGGGGCGCATCGGCGATTGCTCGCTGCAACTGGCCAGCCAGGAGCCGAACCAGTATGAAAGCGCCACCAACGCCTACTGGAACGTCCTGACCAACAAGACCTCCGATGCCGCGCTGCGCAGCAAGGCCTTGTTCGGCATTGGCCGGGCGTTCGAGTTGCAGGCCGTCGGCCAGCCGGCGAGCGAGGCGACGAACTTTTTCACGGCGGCGTTCGAGCACTATTACGACGTCGTCCTGGGCGCCGGACCGCTCGCACAGACCGGGACCGATCCGTTCTGGCTGAAGGAAGCGGGCCTGGCCGCAGCGCGCATCGCCGAGGATCGGCGCCAATGGAAGACGGCCATCCGCATTTATGAGCGCATCGGGTCGATGCTCGCGCCGTTGAAGGCGCGCTTGCAGGACAAGATCGACAAGGCGCGCGAGCAACTGCGGCTCGAAGGGGCGGATTGACTGGCGCGGATATTTCATCCGCGCCGTAGCCGCCGACGTGAGGAGGCGGACTCGGACTCGTATATTCGTTGCATCCATCCGCCTCCTTACGTCGGCGGCTACGGGCTGTGGGCGTTTCCTGCGAGCGATGAAATATCCAGCAACGCGCTCACGCCGCCTGTCCGCCGCGATAAATGCGCGCCACGCGATAAGTAATGCCCGTCAGCACTTCCCAGGGAATCGTTCCGCACCATGAAGACACTTCGTTGGCCGTGATCTTCTGGCCGCCCTGCTGGCCGATAAGCACGGCTTCGTCGCCGTTCGAGACACGCGGCACGCGCGACACGTCCACGAGGGTTTGATCCATTGTGATGCGGCCAAGCACGCGGCATCGCTGCCCGCCCACCAGCACCTCCGCCCGATTGCTTCCAGCCCGCAGGTAGCCGTCAGCGAAGCCCGCTGTAATGGTGGCGACGCGCATCCTGTGCGGCGCGATGAAGGCGCGGCGATAGCTCAGGGAAGCGCCTTTTGGGATTTCCTTTACGAGGCTGACGCGGGCGTGGAAGGAAAGGGCAGGCCGCAGCCGCCGGCGCAAGCTGGTCGCCTCGCGGCGACGCCCCGGAGGGACGATGCCGTAAACCAGCAGGCCGGGCCGCACCAGGTTGAATGTGGTGTCCGGCTCGAACAGGAGCGCGGCGCTGTTGTTGGCGTGGACCAGCGGCGGACGCACTCCGGCGAGGCTCAATGCATCGAGCACCGCCCGAAACTGCTTCGCTTGCGCGCGCGTGAACACCGCGTCGTCCTCCGCCGAAGCGAAGTGGGTGTAGACGCCTTCCAGCTCCAGGCCCGGCAGCGCGGCGACCTGGCGCGCCAGGCCCACCGCTTCCTCAGGCCCCGCGCCGAGACGGCCCATGCCCGTGTCCACTTTGACGTGGACGCGCGTCCGCGTGCCAAGCCTCTCCGCGGCGGCGGAAAACGCGCGGGCTTCAGCGAGCGACGAAATCGTCGGCCGCACGCGGTCCCGCACGGCGTCCTGGACTTCGTCCGGCAGGCAGGCGCCGAGCATGAGCACGGGCCAGCCGGCGCCGACAGAATGGATGGCGCGCGCCTCGGTGAGATTCGCCACGCCGAAGTAGTCCGTGCCGGCTTGCATCAGCACCGCGGCAATCTGTTTGAGGCCATGACCGTAGGCATCGGCCTTGACGACCGTGAGCACCTTGACGCTCCGTCCGACGCGGTGGCGGATCCAGGCCAGGTTCGCGCGCAAGGCGTCGAGGCTGACTTCAGCCCAGCAACGGTGGGAAGGTTTCACTGTTGGAGGGAAGGAATCACGCGCGGCGGCGGGGCTTTGAGGAAGCTGGCAGGCCGCAGGTAAACCGGTTCCAGCTTTTCCGCGCTGACAAAGTCGCCGCGGGCCGAAGCGAGTTTTCCGAGCGCGGCCGCATCCGGGCAAAGGGCGCGGGCATTTGGGAGGAGTTGAAGCAACGCCGGCTCGACGAACAGCGTCCCCGGGGGCAGCGAACGGGCTTCTTCCAGGCCGATGATGTGCAGGGTCTCAACGCGCGGGGCGGCCTCCGTCAGTTCAGCGCGGGCGCAGTAGAACTCGGCGCGCTGGGCGTCGATGAGGAAGTGAACGGCGCCGCGCGCCCCGTCGTTGTGCGCTTGCGCGGCAAGACACTCGGCGCTCCCGACACCGAGCACCTGGACCCGGCACGCGAGCTGCCAGCCTTGCGCCAGCGCGATGGCGGCGCGGATGCCCGAATAGGAACCGGGGCCAAGCCCGACGGCGATGCACTCGATGGCTTCCTGTTCCCAGCCTGCCTCACGCAGCGCCGAATCGATGAGGGCGAAAGCCCGAGTGTGGCGGCCGCCGCTCTCCGCGGCGCGTCCAACCACGTGGCCGCATTCGACGAGAGCCACGCTGCGCGTCTCCGAGGAAAATTCAAGCGCCAGAATCTTCATCTTAAAAAGAGCGGTTGAAACCACAGATGGACATAGCGCGGCTGACGCCGCAACCAAAGTCGATAACCGCAAAGAACGCAGAGAACGCAGAGAATGAATGGCTTCTCTATGTGGTCTTTGCGTTCTTTGCGGTAAAAATTCGTGCGCGCTGACAAATCTTTCATTGATAGTAGTTCAGAGGACACACAGATGAGAAGGCCTCGCGACGGCCGGCGGGTTCACCCATTGGTGGAGCGCCTTTTTCCGCTCAAATCTGTGTCCATCTGTGTCCATCTGCGGTTCCCATGCATTACTTCAAGCGCATACGCCGGATTCTGCCTCAAAGGTCAGGCGGCGCGTGGTTTCGTCGACGGTCTCGATGCGGATGACGCGTGGTGCGTGGTGCGTGGTGCGTGGTGCGTGGTGCGTGGTGAATTCCGGCCAGCGTTCACACCATTCCACAACGGTTACTCCATTCGGACGACGCAGGTATTCTTCGAGGCCGGCGGCCAGGATTTGCTCGGGGGTGTCGAGGCGGTAGAGATCAAGGTGCGCGAGCGGCAGACGGCCGCCGGGGTATTCGTTGACGAGCGCGAACGTCGGCGAGTGGACGCGCGCCGTAATTCCGAGACCGCGCGCCAGGCCTTTGACGAACTGCGTCTTGCCGGCGCCGAGATCGCCGCTGAGTCCGATGACCCAGCCGGGCGCGGCGTCCCGGCCCCAGCGTTCGCCGAGCGCGGCGGTTTCCTCGGGGCTATGCGAAATGAATGTAGCCATGTCCGGTGAACGGACGGACGCCTTCCTTGTCACGCAGCCGCAGTCCAGGCAGGGGCGTAATTTTGCCGATGCAATTGAGCTTCACGCCGGGGAACGCGTTGCGCCACGCGTCGGCCAGCGGCACGGCGTCGCAGGCGGCCAGGGTGAAGAGCAACTCGAAATCTTCGCCGTCGGTGAGCGCGGCCAGGAGCGGCGGCCGGGTGGAGGATTCGGCGCGGGCCTGCGCCTTGGCGGCGCGGCTGATGGGAATCGCCGCCTTCAGAAGTTCGGCGCCGACTTTTCCGGCCTCGAGCAAGTGACGCAAATCGCCCGCCAGCCCGTCGCTGATGTCGATCATGGCGTGGATGGCGAAGTGCTCCGCAAGCCAGCGCGCTTCGGCCAGCCGCGGCTCGAATTCGAGGTGCCGGCCAGCCCGGGAACCACCAAGCTCGCCAGTGACGAATATCGCGTCTCCCGACCGCGCGCCGGCGCGTCGGAGACACTTGTCCCTCGCCACGACGCCGAGCAGCGCGACGGAGATGAGGAGCCGTTCGGGGTTCGTGGTCGTCTCGCCCCCCACGACGGCGACGGCGTGTCGTCGGGCGAGGGCGTTCAGCCCGTCATAGATGGCGGAGACGAACGCGGGGTCGAAGTGTGGCGGCAGTGCCAGCGTGACGAGGGCGGCAGTGGGTTCGCCCGCCATCGCGGCCACGTCGCTGAGGCAACGGCCGAGTGCCTTGTGACCGATTTTCTCCGGAGCCGCCTCGCGCGTGAAGTGGATGCCTTCGACGACGGCGTCCGTTTTGAACAGCACCAGGCGGCCGGGCAGGCCCAAGTCGAGCACGGCGCAATCGTCCCCCGGCCCGGTGATGACGGTGTCGTTGCTCGGGAGCGAGGCGGTGAGCCGGCGGATGAGCTCGAACTCGTTCACAGCGTTGAACCCCTAGCCCGGATATTTCATACGCGCCGTAGCCGCCGACGTGAGCAGGCGGATGGGTGCAACGGGTAGACGAGTCCGCCTCCTCACGTCGGCGGCTACGGGCTGTGGGCGTTTCATGCGAGCTATGAAATATCCAGGCTAGGAGCCGCCGCGCTGAAGCACGTCGCGGAACAGAAAAAAGCACAGGAGGTTCACCGCGTTGAAGCTGGCGTGGGCGACGATGGGCGCAAGGAGGCTCCGGGTGCGTTCGTAGAGCAGCGTGAGCACGAGCGCGAAAAATGTGAGCGGCACGAGGCTCACCCAGCTCTGGTGGATGGCCGCGAAAACAATCGAGGTGCCGAAGAGGGCGATGCGCGGATGGCCCAGCTCCTTCACAGCCGCGTACAGGATACCGCGGAATAGCACTTCTTCGGCAACAGGCGCAAGCACTAGCGCGCTGAAGCTTTGGAACATGCGCCGGCCCAGCGTCTGGCTGATCTGGAGCGTCTGGATGGCCGGCTGCAATTCAGGCGGTTCGGAACGAAGGGCGGTGAGGAAAACATCGGCCAGCCTTTGCAACATGTGCGCCATCGGGACGGCCAGAAGGGCCACGAGGAGGGCGCGAAGAAGGATGCCAAGGAGGTTAGGGCGGTGAAGTCCAAGGAACTCACGCCACGTAATCGAGTGCTGGCTCAGGAAACGGTGCGCGAACACGAGCGTGGCCCCTTGCATGGTGAGATTGCCAATCAGCGACGTGTAGAAGGACTTGTCCGCGACGCTGAGATCGTCGCCGAATTTCGTCAGTGCGAGGACCGCTAACATACCGACGCTCATCGTGGCGAGCATACCGGCGGCGACCATCAACACAGACTCGAGCTTCCACGGTTTGTCCGACAACATGGGAAGACGTTACGACAGCGTGGTCGACGCTCAAAGTTCAAAGGTTGAGTTGCAAGTGGCGGCCAGGCTGACCTTGTGGCAGGCTTCTGCATGTGCCGCGCAAAATCCGCCAGTTGGTTGCCGATCTGGAGCGGGCGGGCTTTGTTCTGTTTCCCGGCGGCAAAGGGTCGCATCGCAAATTCCGGCATCCGAAGTTGCCTGGAGCCGTGATTCTCAGCGGACAGGACGGTGACGACGCGCATCATTATCAAGAAAAGCAGGTCCGCAACGCCATTAACCGAGCCAGCAAATGAAACCCGAAGATCAATATCTTAAGTTTGTCCGGTGGGAGGAGAAGGACTGTAAGTACGTCGGCTACTGCCCGGATTTGTTCCCGTGGGGCGGAGTCTGCCACGGAACGACGGAGGAGGAGACTTACCGCCAAATCTGTGGCTTGGTTCAAGAAGAGGTTGAGCAACTCCGGCAGAGCGGCAAAGAACTGCCTCCAGCGAGCACACGCCCCATGCGCGAGGCGGTCCCGGCATAGTTCGCGACTTGGAGGCGGCATCGCTGGCTCCAGCGCCTGGGCGGATTCAAGCAAGGAGCGCGGACAGTCGTGTCCGCGTGTTTTTGGCCTTCTCTCAGATTCGCGCGGACAAGGCTGTGCGCGCTCCTGCGCCAGCCGGTTCATGCCTCCGCTGTGCTGTGCCGCCCTCAGGCTGCTTTTTGGCTCGGCGCGTGGGGGCGGTGGCGGACATTATACCCTCGTGCGCACCATTTACCTCGACTACAACGCCACCACACCGCTCGACGGGGCGGTGCGCGAGGCGATGCTGCCGTTCCTGGGCGAAGTGTGGGGCAATCCCTCATCAGTGCATCACGTCGGCCGGCGGGCGCGGGCGTTGCTCGACGACGCCCGGGATCGCGTGGCGCGAGTGTGGACGTGCAAGCCGAGCGAGGTCATCTTCACCAGCGGCGGCACGGAGTCGAACAAC
>DASTLJ010000266.1:0-9034 GCA_035715125.1 Verrucomicrobiia bacterium | reverse complement strand
TGCCTGCGGCGCTGAAGGCATGGAGTCCCGGCTTTAGCCGGTTGGGCATCCGGCCAGAACCAGCCCGCCATAACTTCGGTCGCGCTGCCGGCTAAAGCCGGGACTCCATGCGGGGAGCGCCGCCCGCCGCTAAACAGATACCCGGCTTCAGCCGGGTGTGTTCGATGGACGTGAACGAAAACCGTTTTAACGGTTTTCGTGCCCCGGCGGGAGGGAAGCCGTTGAAACGGCTTGCCCCGCGCCTGCCCGAATCACCGGGCTGAAGCCCGGTGCTACTGAGAGTTGCAAGAAAGTAAGCTGCGCCCCGGCGTAACGAGACTGTAACTTTCCTGATGCCATCCAGGTCAGTTTGTGCTACAACACCCGTATGACCACGCGACTTGTTCCACTGGCTTTCTTGTGCTGTACGGTCGTCTCCCAGGCGGCTTCGATTTCCTTCACCAACACGGTTGCCTCGATGAACTACGGGACATGGAGGTTTTTCCGCGGGACGAACGAAGCGTCGCTGCCGGACATCACCGAGTGGCGCAACACCAATTTCAACGACGCCGCCTTCGTCGACGCGCCGGCGCCGTTCTGGTATGGGGACGTTCGGCCCGGGGGGACGCAGTTGCTGGACATGCAGGGGACCGGACCCAACAATTACACCTGCTTCTTCCTGCGGCGCACGTTCATGGTTAACAATGCCGCGCAGGTCGGCGGGCTCAAGCTGGACTACTTCATCGACGACGGCTTCATCGCGTGGGTCAACGGGGTGGAGGTTTTCCGCGAAAACGTGTCGGGCGAACCGATGACCAACACGCTGGCCGCCAACCAGCCGATTGACCCCGCGCCGAATGTGAGCATGAGCCAGTCCACAATGGCAGGTCTCCTCCACAACGGGACGAATTGGCTGACCGTGCAAGTGTTCAATACGTCGCAAACCAGCAGCGACATCGGGTTCGATTGCGCGCTGGCAACGATCGTCGGCGAAAACGTCCCGCCGACCATCACCAGCTTCAGCCCGCCGGCGGGCACCCGGACCGAACTGACACAGATTACCGTGAACTTTTCCGAGCCGGTGCAGGGGGTGACGGCGGACGATTTGCAGCTCAACCTTCAACCAGCCACCGCGCTGTCCGGCAGCGGGTCGAACTACACTTTTACCTTCGCCCAGCCGCCTTACGGGACAGTGGAGATCTCCTGGTTTACGAATCATGGCATCACAGACCTGTCGCTGCCGCCCAACCCGTTCGACGGCTCGGCGCCGAGCGCGACCTGGCAATACACGCTCCTGGACACGGTGCCGCCCACGGTGTTCAACCTGTTCCCGCCCGGCGGAGCCGTCGTCCGCACGCTCAGCCAGATCGAGGTGACGTTCAGCGAGGAGGTCAACGGCGTCAACGCATCGGACCTGCTGATCAATTCCCAGCCGGCCACGAACGTGACCCGCGCGCCGGGTGGGCCGTATGTGTTCCAGTTTCCGGCGCCGCCCACCGGCACGGTGCAAGTCGCGTGGGCGGGCGGGCACGGCATCACGGATCAAGCGCCGGCGCCAAACGCCTTTGCAGGCGGTTCGTGGAGCTACACATTCGACCCGAACGCGTCGACGGGCCAACTATTGATCAATGAGGCGGTGGCTTCCAACCAGAGCGGATTGCTGGACGAGGACGGCGAGCAGCAGGACTGGATTGAAATCTTCAACAGCGGCACAACCCCGGTGAACCTGGCCGACTGGTCATTGAGCGATGACGCGGAGAATCCGGGCTTGTGGACGTTCCCCGCGCGCACCATCGCGCCGGGCCAATACCTCGTGGTCTTCGCGTCGGGCAAGGATCGCAAGCCGGCGAGCGGCCCGAATCGGATGCACACAAACTTCCAGCTCAGCCAGACCGGCGAATTCCTCGGTCTTTACACGGCGGACTCGCCCCGCGCGCTGGTCAGCGCGTTCAGTCCGTTTCCCGAGCAGCGCAACGACACGTCCTACGGGTATGACGCCGTGGGCAACCTGCGTTATTTCGCATCGCCGACCCCGGGCGGCCCCAATGGCATGAGCAGCATTGTCGGCGTGGCCGAGCCGGTGCATTTCAGCGTGTCGCGCGGGTTTTTCAGCCAGCCGTTCAATCTGGCCCTGTCCTGCCTGACGCCCGCGGCGATCATCCGCTACACCACCGACGGTTCCGTGCCAACAGCGGTGAACGGCGCCTTTTACGCGGCGCCTCTGCGGCTCACCAACACCACAATGGTGCGCGCCGCCGCGTTCCGGACGGGACTGCTGCCCTCGAAGATCGGCACCCACAGCTACTTGTTCCACTTGACCGCGGCCCAGCGGACGTTGCCGGTCATGAACGTGGTCACGGCGACGAACAACTGGGTCGGCCGTTCGGGCGTCATCGGCATGTACCCTGAAACCGGCCGCGCCGAGGGCACGGCCTTCGTGACGAACAACCCGGCGACCGATTACCACAACCCCTCGCAGCACGGCCTCACGTATGAACGGCCGGTCTCGGCCGAGTACATCCTGCCCGACGGCAGCACGGGCTTTCAAGTTGACTGCGGGATTCGCGTGCAGGGCAGCGACTGGCAGCGACCCCGGACGGTGCCCACCAGCAAGTTCTCCTTCCGCCTCTATTTCCGCGGCAATTACGGGGAAGGCCGCCTGAACTATCCGCTGTTCCCCCTGACCTCCGTGCGGAGTTTCAACCAGATCGTGCTGCGGGCTGGTTACAACGAGAAGATCAACCCTTTCATCCGCAACGAAATCACGATGCGCCTGTCGCACGACATGGGCCAGGTGGCTCCCCACGGGAGCCTGGCGCTGGTGTTGCTCAACTCGGCCATCCACACCAACGACCCCGGCGGCGCGGGGATCGTCCCCATTTACAATCCCTGCGAGCGCGTCCACGAGGAAATGCTTCAGTCCTACTTCGGCGGTGGATCGGAATGGGACGTCGTCGGACCGGACTTCGCCACCAGCAGCGAAGGCCCGGGCATTACCGACGGCGATCGGATCGACTTTGGTCGAACGCTTGCTAGTCCTGGGGCCGGAAGCCTGATGAGCCTCTTCTGGTCCAATTCCACCCTCCGGCTGATTACGAATCCGGCCGCTTACGTGGCCGTGTCCCAGCGGCTGGACCTGCCGAACTTCGTCGATTACTGTCTGCTCAACGCCTACACGGCCATGGGCGACTGGCCGGCCAACAACTGGCGCGCGGGCCGCGAGCGCGCCACCAACGCCATCTGGCGCTTCATCCCCTGGGATACCGAATGGGCCATGGGCATTTACGCCCTGGCCGTGTCGCGCGATTCCTTCGCCTTCAGCGGCACTGGCACCGAGGATGCCGGCCTGAACAGCACGGGCAACTCGGAGATCGCCCGCATCTACCAGTCGCTTCGGCCCAACCCGGAGTTCCGGCTGCTCTGGGCCGATCGCATCCAGAAGCACTTTTTCAATGGTGGCGCGCTCACCGGCCTGAACATCAGCAATCGCTTCGAGCAGCTACGCACGGAAATGCTCGGCTTCATCCCCAGCATCGACACTGAAATCCTGCAGTGGGCGCGGGACCGGTTCCCAATCATCATGGGCCAGTTCAACACCTACGGCCTGTACGGCTTGTCCAATGCGCTCTACGGCACGTTCGCGTCGTCCAATGCGCCCGCCTTCAACCAGCACGGCGGATCGGTCGCGCCGGGCTTCGCTCTCACGATGGCCGCGCCGCTGGGCGGGTCAATCTACTTCACGACCAATGGAAACGACCCGCGCGTGCCGTTCAGTGGCGCGGTTTCGAACGCCGCCGTCACCTACTCCGGACCGGTCACGCTGAGCAGCAGTGTTCGGATCAAGGCTCGCACGCTCCTGGACGGCACGAACTGGAGCGCGCTGGCCGACGCGCAGTTCACGGTCGCCTCGCTGGGCATTCCCCTTCGCTTTACCGAACTGAACTACAACCCCACCAACGCGGCGCACGAATTCCTCGAAATCCAAAACATTGGCAGCGCGGCGGTGGACATGAGCTTGATGACGTTGGACGACGCCGTCACTTTTACATTCTTGCAAGGCACGACCCTGGCCGCCGGAGCGAGGCTGGTATTGGCGACGGGCGTTGACCCGGCGGCGTTTGCCGCGCGGTATCCGGGAGTGACGGTCGCGGGTTACTACTCGGGCGCGCTCAACAACGGCGGCGAACGTGTCGTGCTGCGGGACCGCTTCGGCAACATCATCACTTCGGCCACCTACGATGACGAGGGCGGCTGGGCGACGGCCGCCGATGGCGGCAACCGATCGCTCGAAGTCCTCAACCCGTCGGGCGACCCGGATGACCCGGCCAATTGGGTCGCCAGCACCCAGCTCGGTGGCACGCCTGGCGCCGGTTCCACACCGCCAACGCCCACCGTGCGCCTCAACGAAATCCTGGCCGCGAACACTTCCGTGCTGAACCACGGCGGCACATTCCCGGACTTCGTCGAATTGTACAACGCCGGTGGTTCGCCTGTGAACGTTGGTGGCTGGAGCCTCAGCGACGACGGCAACGCGCGGAAATACATCCTGCCCTCCACCACCATTGCCGCCGGGGGCTACCTGATCGTCTGGCTCGATGCCAACACGAACACAACGCCCGGACTGCACGCGGGCTTCTCGATGGATCCGGATGGCGACAGCCTGTTCCTCTACGACGCCGCGACGAACCGGCTCGATGCCGTCACGCTCGGCGTGCAACTGCCCGATTACTCCGTCGGGCGCGTCGGCGGCCAATGGGTGCTGACCACGGTGACGACCAACGCGCCGAACATCGCCGCCGCGACCGCCGCCCAAAGCAGCCTGATCATCAACGAGTGGATGGCCAACCCCCTGCCGGGCGCCGATGATTGGATCGAGCTCTACAACACCGCCGCGCTCCCCGTGGCTCTGCGCGGCCTGTATCTCTCGACGACTTCCATCGTCCATCAGGTCACGTCACTCTCGTTCATCGGACCGTTCGGCTTCGTGCAATTCCTGGCCGATCAGGGGGTCGGCGCGCGGCACCTCGACTTCAACCTGCCGGCGGCGGGCGGGTCGATCATTCTTTCCGACGCCACAGCGGTCGAAATTAATCGCGTCAGCTACGCGAGCGCCGTCGAAGGCGTCTCCCGCGGCCGGCTGCCCGATGGCAGCGGCACGCTGGCGGATTTCTCCTCTCCCGGCAGCCCAGGGACGAACAACTTTCTGGTGACGTACTCGGGGCCAATACTCAACGAGGTCCTCGCCCGCAACCAGGGCGTGGTCATCAACGGGGGCCGCTACGCTGACTTCATCGAACTGCTCAACACCAACGCCACTTCGGCCAGCCTTGCCGGCTTGAGCCTCAGCGTGGGGGGCATTGAGCCTGGCCAGTGGACCTTCCCGCCGGACGCCAGTTTGGGAGGCGGCAGCTACGTCGTGGTCTGGTGCGACGGCGGCCGGGCCGCCTCGACCAATTCGGGCGACTATAATACGGGCCGTTGGCTCGACGGAGACAGCGGGGGGATTTACCTGTTCAATCCCGCCCGCCAGCTTGTGAACTCGGTCGAGTTCGGCTTCCAGATCGTCGACAAATCCATCGGCCTTTCCGGAGGCCAATGGCGGCTGCTCGCCACGCCCACAGTGGGCGCGGTCAACTCCGCCGCCGCGCCGCTCGGTTCGAGCAATCTGCTGCGCCTGAATGAATGGATGGCCAATCCCGTTTCCGGCAATGACTGGTTCGAGATTTACAACGGCACGAACCTGCCGGTCTCGATGGGCGGGCTGATCCTGACGGACGATCCTTCCACCGCCGGGATGATGAAGTTCCGCGTGCCGGCGCTGAGTTTCATCGGGCCCAAGGGCTTCGTGAAATGGGTTGCCGACGGCGAGCCGGGCGACGGCCGCAACCACGTCAACTTCGCCCTCGATGACGAGGGAGAGTCGATCCAGATTTACAGCACCAACGGCGCGGCATTCAATCTGATCGACTCGGTCACATTCGGCACGCAACTGGCCGGCGTCTCGCAAGGCCGACTGCCCGACGGCGCGGCCAACATCACGACTTTCCCCGGCTCGGCCAGCCCCGCCGAACCGAATTACACGCTGCTGCCCGACCTTGTCATCAATGAAATCCTCACCCACACCGACCCACCGCTGGAGGACGCCGTGGAGTTGCGCAACACCGGCGCGAACACTGTGAACCTCGGAGGCTGGTTCCTGAGCGACAGCCAGGACAATTTCATGAAATACCGCATCCCCGACGGCACGAGCATTGCGGCGGGCGGTTTCGCCGTGTTTTACGCCGGCCAGTTCGACACCGGTCCGAACGCCTTCAACTTCAACTCCGCCCACGGAGAGGAAGTCTGGCTTTCCGCGGCCGACGCCGCGGGCGTGCTCACGGGCTATCGCGTCGGGGCGAAATTCGGCGCGTCGGCCAACGGCGTCTCCTTCGGCCGCTTCCGGACCAGCGTGGGCGTGGATTACCCGGCGATGAGCGCGCGGACCTTTGGCGTGGATTCACCAGCGACCGTCGCCCAGTTCCGCACGGGCACCGGCGCCGCGAATCCGGCGCCGCTCGTCGGCCCGGTCGTCATCAGCGAACTGATGTATCACCCGCCAACGGGCATCAACGGCAGCGAAGACGAGTACATCGAGTTGCTCAATGTCTCCGGCGCGCCGGTGAAACTGTTCGATCCGATAAATACCACGAACACCTGGCGCCTCGAGGGCGCGGATTTCACCTTCCCGCCGAACTTCACCCTGGGCGCAGGGAGCAACGCGCTGGTGGTGAACTTCAGTCCAACCGACTCGGCCGCCCTCGCCGCATTCCGCGGTCTTTACAGTGTACCCTCCACCGTGCCCGTTTTCGGACCGTATTCGGGCCGGCTCAGCAACGACGGAGAAACCATTGACCTGTTCAAACCCGACCCGCCGCAGCCGCCGCCCTCGCCGGACGCGGGATTCGTCCCTTACATCCTGGTCGACCGCGTCAGCTACACGGACAAAGTGCCGTGGCCTTCGGGCACGAATGTGGACGGCGGAGGGCTGTCGCTCCAGCGCAAATCGCCGACCAGCTACGGCAACGAACCGCTTAACTGGGTGGCCTCCACGCCCACGGCAGGTTCGGCCAACAGCCTGGTGGTCGCTCCGCCCACCGTCCTGGCCTCGCCGCAAGGCGCAAACGTCCTGGAAGGCGCGACGATGACGTTCAATGTGGCGGCCGACGGGACCGGCCCGCTCAAATACCAATGGCGGTTTAACGGCGATAGCGTGCCGAACGCAACGAACGCGACGTTCACCATCGGTTACGCCGTGGTCGAGGACAGCGGCGCCTACGATGCCGTCGTGAGCAACCCCGGCGGCTCGGCGTTGAGCGCTGCGGCCGCGCTGGCTGTGCTCGTGCCGCCGCTGGTCCTTGCCCCGCCGGTCAGCCAGATCGTCAATACCGGCGCAACGGTCAACTTCACCGTTGTTGCCCGGGGCACGCCGCCGCTGACCTACCAGTGGCGTTTCAACGGCACGAATCTCCCGGGGGCCGCCAGCCCCAGCATCACCCGCTCCAATGTCAAGTTCCCCGACGACGACGGCCTTTACGAAGTGCTCATCAACAGCCCGGCCGGGATGACCTCCGCGTCCGCAACACTGTCGATCCGCGTGACGCCGCTGTTTTTAATCAGCCCAATCAGCCAGAGCGTCGTCGCCGGTGGCGACGCGTCGTTCAGCGCGTCGATCGCGGGCAACCCGTCTCCCTTCACCTACTACTGGCGGCGGGTGACCGTGCCCGCGGGGTTGATCGCTCAGTCCGTGAGCGGCTTCCGATCGAACTTCGTTACGTTCAACACGACGGCGGCGGGCTTCGTCCTCGCGAACAACATGGCGATGTCCAACGTTCAATGCCGGCTGGTCGTGAGCAATCTGGCGTCCATCGGCCAGGGCGTCGCCGCGACGTTCAACCTCACCCTGCTGGCCGACAGCGATTCGGATGGCATCCCGGACGTGTGGGAAACCCTGTTTGGCCTGGACCCGACGAACGCGGTCGACCGCAACCTCGACGCAGACGGCGACAAGATGAGCAATTGGAGCGAATACATCGCCGGCACGGACCCGACCAACTCTCTGAGTTACCTTGGCGTAAGCCTGACGGCCGGGCCGGCTTCGGCTGTGGTGAGCTTCGGGGCGATGTCCAACCACACTTACACGGTGCAGTTCACCGACAACCTCGGGCTGGGGGTGTGGTCCAAGCTGGCCGACGTGCTCGCGCTCCCGAATAACCGCGTTGAAACCATCCCCGACCCGACTTACACGTCCAACCGCTTCTACCGCGCCGTGACGCCGCGGGCGCCGTAGCCGGCGCATTTCCGAGGCGCCGTAGCCGCCAACGTGAGGAGGCGGATGGACCCGGCGAGGGTGCCGCTCCGCCTATCCATGACGCCGGCAGGGCGAGGCTCCTGCCGAGCCGTGATCAAACCGGAAGTTTCGGCTCGGCAGGAGCCTCGCCCTACCGGCGTCATGGCGAAGATGCCCGGCCACAAGCCGTCGTTTCTCCTCACGGCGTCGGCTACGGATCGTGGGCGTCACCTGCGAGCCATGAAATATCCGGCACGGAACCTCACGGTGACGGTGACGCAAAGCAGAGGCCCGGCGGCCGCAAGTTCCCCTGGTGGGATCGTTCAACGCATCGAGGCGGAGGCGACGTTCGAGCAGGGGGGATTGGCCGAGCCAGTGATGGCGATGACTCGATAGTAGAAGGTCCTGCGGCCTTCGAGGCTGGTATCCGCGAAGGAAGTCACGTTCGCGGCGACCATGCCGATTGGCTCCCACTTCAATTCGTGCTTCGTCCGATCTTGCTTCGAGCGTTCGATCCTGAATCCAGTTTCACGGCCGCACTGGTCGGTCCACGACAGGTTGATCTGCCGGTGGGAAACGCCGACGGCGGTGAGTCTGGGGGCCGGGCAGGGTGGTTCGGACGCTGGACCGACGCTGAGGGTAACGGTCGCCGGCGCGCTGTCGGCCTGGCCATCGTTGGCCTTGAAGGTGAAGCCGTCCGCGCCTGAGTAACCGGCGGCCGGTGTGTAA
>DASTLJ010000265.1:0-20574 GCA_035715125.1 Verrucomicrobiia bacterium | reverse complement strand
AGCGAGGATTTCCAATTTGCGCAGGCCCTCGCGACGGAGCCGGACGTTCGGGTGAATCATATTGAAGGTGCCGGAGAGGGCGCCGATGGAGATGCGGCGTTCATCGGCGGCGCCGCGGATGCGATCGGCGAGTTCGCCCGGAATCGCCTCCGGAAGCCCCGGCAGTCCTGCGCATGAGAAATTGAATTGCACGCAGCGCAAATGAAGCCGGGCGACGGCGTCGATGACTTCCTCGACCGTCGGGCGGGCGAAGGTTCTGGCGAACAAGCCCAGTTGCATTTCGTTAAATCGTTGAATCGTTAAAACGTTAAAACGTTAAAGCGTTGAAGCGTTGAAGCGTTGAAGCGAAGCGCCGATTTGTATCCCCGAGCGATTTAACGATTCAACGATTTAACGATTCAACGACTTAACGCTTCAACCCTTTCACACCGAGTCTGCAAATTTCTGCATCGCCGCCTCCTGCCGCTCGATGCTCTCGACGAGTTTGAACTGGGTGCGGCAGCGGTCGAGATTGTGGTTCGGCCGGTGGACCCGGAAATAAAGGTCGCCGCTGAGGAAATCCGTGAGGAAGCGGATGCCGATGGTGAAAGTGATGAGCTTGCCAGCGAAGGCGATGAGGGCGCGCTCGGCCTTCGTGAGGAACGGCCCGGCCGTCTCCAGGTAACCGCGGGCCAGCGCCTTGAACATCGGCATGCGCACGTGGACCTTCGCCAGGTCCAGTTCGTCCTCCAGCGTCGGGCTGGTCGTCGTGCGCACCATGTCGCCGAAATCGTAGAGCGCGCAGCCGGGCATCACGGTGTCCAGGTCCACGACGCAAATCGCTTTGCCCGTAACCACGTCGAGCATGACGTTGTTGAACTTCGTGTCGTTGTGCGTCACGCGCTCGGGGATTCGCTTTTTTGCCAGCCCATGCAGGATCACGTCGACGATATTCTCCTGCTTGAGCGCGAAGGCGATTTCCGTCCGCGCGTCGTGGGCGCGGTTGGCCCGGTCCTCGCCCAGGGCCGCCTGGAGCGCCTCGAAACGCTTCCGCGTGTTGTGGAAGTTAGGGATGGTTTCCGCGAGCCGCGCCCCGGGCAAATCGACCAGCAGGCTTTGGAAATCGCCGAACGCCTTGCCTGCTTCGTACGCCTGGACGGGCGATTCGGCCGCTTCGAACGTTCGCACGCCCTCGACGAACACGAGCGTGCGCCAACATTCGCCGTCCCTGGTGCGGTGGTAGTAGCCGCCTTGTTTTGTCGGGATGACGGTGAGCGCGCGGCGCGAGGCGTCGCGGGCGCCGCTGGCTGAGAGCTTGCGGCGCTGATGGGCGGTTACGCGCACGAAATTGTTCATCAGCGCATCGGGATCGCGAAAGACATTCGTGTTGATCTTCTGCAACACGTAGCGGACCTGGATGCCGCCCTGGTTGTAGGTGGCGATGTAGGTTTCATTGATGTGGCCAATTTTACACGGTTCTGCGTGGAGCAGATCGCCGTAGATGTGAAACTGGCTGGAGATTTCGAGCAGTTTGGATTCCTGGTAGGGCATGTTCATCTCGCTACCGCGAGGGCTGGAGGGACTTCAGATAGGCGTAAAGATCGGCGAACTGCCGCGGGCTCAAACCACGGAGGAGGCCGGCGGGCATCAACGAGAAGGTGCTCGGCTGGCGGCTGAGGATATCGGCCTCCGCCAGGCGAATGGTCGCCGTGGCGCTGAGCTGGAGGATCACTCCGTCGGCGGACTCGAAGGCGGGCATGCCGGTGTAGACCGATCCATCGCGGGTGCGAAAAGTCGTTGTGCGATACGGAACGGCCACGTCGCGGTTGGGAAAGATGATCGCGTTGAAGAGGTCGGCGGGCGAGAAGCGGCTGGCCACGCCGCCCAGGTCGGGGCCGATCGGTTGCGGGCCGAGGTGGCAGGTCTGGCAGCCGCGCTGCTCGAAGAGCGCTTCGCCGCGCGCGGCGTCGCCGGCGGTCCACGGCACCGTTTTGTAAAATGTGTTCCACGCCACGGGATCTTCGCGGTCGTCGGCATCGAGTTCGCGGTAGAGGCTCGGGTGCTTGGAGGCGAACCAGTCGAATACCGGTTGGCAGGCGCGGCGCGTGTCGGCGGCGTTATCAAGCGGTTTGAAGGGCTGGCCGGTTTCGCGGCTGATGAGCGCGAGGACTTTCTCGCGCAGCGCTTCGTCCTTCGGCTGTTCCACCAGGTTGCGGAGCAGGCGCATCGCGGGCGCCAGCGGGCGCGTGGTGCCGTCGCGGGGAAGCTGAAGCAGCGAGCCCACGCTGGCTGCGACGGCTTTTGGGTCTCCGGAAGCGAGGCCGGCGATGAACTTGTCGCGGTCAACGGACTCGGGCTTGTGGCCGAGTTCGATGAGCAGCCGGTCGCGCAGCGCGATGTTCGACCATTGCCGGCGAAAGAGCGGCGCGGTTTCTTCAATGGGCAGAGCGGAGAAGAGATCAATCAATGCCGCGGACCATGGAAAGCCAGAGTCGCGCCGGAGCGCGCCGAGATAGATGCGGGCGCAGGCGGTGTAGCGGCTGGAGCCGAGGTGCGAAACGAGCGGAAGGTTACCGGGGCGTGTGAATTCCGGCTCTCGCATCAACGCCTCGGCAAGCCGCGGATCGCGCTTGAGCAATTCCTCGAGGACTTCGCCGAGACGGAGGGACCAGTTCTGCTTGGGGCGTTTTTCCAACCCATCGAGCTTCCGATCGAGGGCCAGCATGGCGCGCGCCACGCGGGCCAGTGAGTTCGTCGGGACGGGCACGCGCTGGCGCGCGAGGACCGCCAGGTAATGGAAGTCGGACGCCGCCGCGCTACGGTCGGTGATGCGGCCCAGGAGCTTCTCGGGCAGCGCGGCGTCATCGGCCTCGAGCATTGCCAGGAGCCGGGTGGATTCGATGTCCAGATCGGCGTCGGCCGACGGAAATAGCGGCGTGACAGCCCGGCGAATCTTCAACGCGATCGCATCACGAGTGTCTATCGGGAAAGCCGGTTGGTAACCCGTGAACACTTCGACGGACGGATTGCGCAGGCGATAGTCACCCAGCGCCAGCATCAACAGGCGCACGGCTTGAAGCTGGTGGTCGGCAACTTTGGATTGCGCGAGCACGACGGTCAGCGCTTCGATGGCGTTCGTGTTGAGCGCCTCGCCGCCCGTGCGCCAGAGCAATGCGAGCGCCAGCGTGAGGCGGGCCTGGGGATGTCCGCTTTTCTGCTGCTGAGTCCACAGCGCGCGGAAGGCGGCGTCGGGAAGCACGGCCGCCAGCGCTGCCGCGCCCTGGTGCACCCGTTTGTCCGCGTAAGCCAGGTTGAGCGCGAGCGCCTGCTGGATGGAGGCGGCGTCGAGCCGGGCCGCGTTTTCGCGCAGCGCCTCGAGCGCATGCGTCCGCACGTAAGCCGACACGTCCCGCGAGAGGGTGACCAGAAGGGGCGCGAAGTTTTCCGGCGGACTTCGCCCGAGTGACCACGCGGTGCGCGCGCGGGCGATGGGCGCGGGGCTTTGCGCGCACGCCGCGGCGACCGGCGCGGGGAGGCCGCCGAACAGCTCGGTGAGCAATTCGATGGCGCGACAACGGCGCTCGGCGCTCTCGCGATTGTCCAGCGCGATGGTGGCGATGGCCTCCGGCCCGACGTTCCGGGCGATCGGCAGCCAGATCTCGCGCGACCATTCGTCCAGGGGCTGTGGCGCGTCGATCACCTCAAGCAGCGGCGAACCGGCGAGCACCTGCCAGTTGGTGGCGGTCAGGATGCGGACGGGTTCCGCGACGTATTGCACGCGGTAAATGCCGCCGCGGGTCTTGCGGCCTCCGATGGAGATAAACAGCGAACCGTCGGGCGCGACCACCGCGTCGGTCGGCGCAAAGCCGGCGTTGCCGATGGGCTCGAGGAACACTTCGGGCTGGCCGCCGTAGGTCGAGCCGGTCGCCTGGGGCTGGTGAGGGAGAAACCAGACCCTGCCGAACGACCAGTCGAGAGCGAAGAGGCCGTTGTGGAAGTAAGGTGGAAACTGCGTGTGGCGATAACAGACCACACCCGTCGGCGAACCGCGGCCGACCGGCGCCAGAATGTCCACGGTGTCCGGCGAATAATCGGGCCGCGGCCAGCTCCGCATATAGCCTTCGAGCCGCCAGCCGTGATGCCCTCCCGGCGCGATGTGATAGAGGCGTGTTGGCGAGTACCAGGGGAGGAAATAATCCCGCTCGCAGTCGCTGTCGAACGTGAAGAGGTCGCCAAAATCGTTAAAGTCAAAGTCATATGGATTGCGGAACCCGTGCGCGACGGCTTCGACAGCCTGGCCGCCGGTTCCGAAGCGCAACAATGCGCCGCCCTCGATCCGGCGGTTGAGCGCCGACGGCAGATCGACCTGAACACCGGAGAACTTCGAGTCATTGCCGCCGATCAAGTACCACCAGCCGTCCGGACCGCGGCGCAGCGCGTGCCCGCCATGTTCGCCGAACTCAATCGAGAAGAGCTTCGTGGGCGGGCCGTCAGCCCGGCCATCGCCGTCGGCATCGGCGAAGCGCCACAATCCGCCGTCGCCGCAGAACAGCAGATCGTTTCCATCGAAGCAGAGGCCCATGCCGCCGGTGCGCGTTGAGGCAAACTCCACCGCGCTGTCCGCCACGCCGTCGCTGTTGCGGTCCAGGAGCGTGCGGATGTAGCCCTGGCTGGTGACCACCACGTCGCCGCGCGGATCGATGGTCATCGCGTAGATGTCATTGGCGAGGTTCGAATCCGAAAAGAGCGTCACGCGAAAGCCGCGTGCGACCCGAAGTCCGAGTTGTGGAATATCGACGAGATTGGCCGCCGCGAGGTCGAACGCCGCGGCCAGCAGGGCCACAACGAATACCCGATGGCATTGGACGGCAAAGCGCATAATCGGTTGCTCAACCCGAATATTTCAGACGCGCCGTAGCCGCCGACGTGAGGAGGCGGAGGGATCCAACGGGTTTACTAGTCCGCCTCCTCACGTCGGCGGCTACGGACGGTGGGCGTTTCATGCGAGCTATGAACTATCCGGGCCAAAAGCTACGAGGTGAACTGATCCTCCTTGGATCGGAAGAGCAGGTTGAACGTTGTCATCGACCCGTAGCAACGCGTGATGTACTGTTGCATTTCGATCTTCTCCGCTTCGTTCAGCTTCTCGTTGCCGTTGAGCTTCTGTTCGAGCACGCGGAGGTTGTTTCGCATCATCACGATTTTGTGGAAGAACACCTCGATGGGGATCTCCTTGGTTTGCAGCGTCGGATCCGAGCTGTGAAGCACCAGCCGCCCGTGGCGCCAGCGCGCGGCCAGTTGGCCGACCACTGAGTCCGGCCGCTCGACGCCCATCGCCTGCACCACGGCGCGCGCGGTATCCTCGATGAAACCCTCCAGCGGCCGGTTCAGCCCGCTGACGGCTACCTGCGGCTCCGCTGGCTGCAACTCGGCGCTCACGGGTTCGACGGTCCGCTGCCCGTCGTCGAAGCGGATTTCCGCCGAATGTTCCTGGAGCGCCTTGACCGTGCCGATGCCGTATTGGGGGTGCCTGACCTTCATGCCGATGCACAGCGATTCAATTTTCATGGGCGCGACAATAGCCGCCCGGCGCGATGCGGTCATCCGTTTTCAATCAAGTTCCTTCTCCGCGAAGGTCCGGATCGCCGCCGCGACGAACTTGGGAAGCTGCGGGTGGTAGGCTTCATACGCCTTTCCCAACTCCGAGTCCTCAATCGGTAGAAGAGGATTTGCTGGAGCATCAGGAGTTGAGCCTGCTCGTAGTAGCGATACCCGTTGGCGCCGTGATAGGCGGGTTTCAACAAGTCCGCTTCAAGAGTGATGCCCGATCGGATATCACGGCCGGAATCCAATTTTTCATATCTTTCTTGTCAAAAACGCAGCGAGCCAGTGGTGCTTCGGGCTGAAAGCCTGGCATGTTATAGCCTGGGGTGAAGCGCGAAGCGCGAAGCCCCAGGTCCGCTGACGAAGAGTCCTTCCCAGCCCTGAAAGGGCGTTACCGCCAACACCGAACCGAGTGGCGGCCTTTCAGGCCTTGGAGAGGGTGTGTGTGGTCTTGACCTGGGCCTGCGCTCGCAGACTCGCTCCAGCCCAGGCTATAATAGAACGGGCCTTCAGCCCTCAGAGCCCAAGAAGCACAAATCGCGCGCGGTAGGGTTCCTCCGCTTCCTCCTACCCCATCCGCGCCAGCGCCCGGTCGAGCCGCTGGAGCACGCGCTCTTTGCCGAGCACGGCAAGCAGATGATAGAGACTGGGGCCGGAAGTGTTGCCCGTGCAGGCGAGCCGGGCGGGGTGGACGAGCACGCCGTTCTTCACGCCGAGTTCCGCCGCGGTGGCCTTGAGGGATGATTCCAGCGTCCCGGCGTCGAATGGCTCCGCAGCGGCGAAGGAGGCACGGAGTTTTTGCAAGCGCGGTTTGTTTTCGGGAACGAAATCCTTCTTTGCGGTCTCGGGGTCGTAGTCGAATTCTTCTTTGAAGTAGAAGCCGGCGTAGGCGGGGACTTCGGTGAAGAGGTTGATCTTACCCTTGCACGTGTCGAGCGCGGCCTTCACGTAGCCAAGCGGGAGCCGGTTCGTGTCGAGCCCGGCGCGGGCGAGGGCGTGGACGCACAGTTCGTGGAAGCGGTCATCGCTGAGTTCGCGGCTGTATTCGCCGTTGAGCCATTTGAGCTTCTCGATGTCGAAGCGGGCGTTGTGTCGGAGGATTTGTGGGAGGTCGAAGGCATCCACGGTTTCGGCCAGCGGCATTTTCTCGCGGTTGTTTTTGGGCGACCAGCCGAGGAGGCAGAGGTAATTGACGACGGCTTCGGGCAGGTAGCCGTTCTCCATGTAGTGTGTCAGGGATGCGCCGGTGGCGCTCTTGCTCATCTTGGTGCCGTCCTGGTTCAGGATGAGCGGAATGTGGGCGTAGTGGGGCGGCGCCACGCCGAACGCGCGAAAGAGCGCGATGTGCTTGGCGGTGTTGCTCAAGTGATCTTCGCCGCGGATGACGTGCGTGATGCCCATCTCGAGATCGTCCACGACATTGACCAGGTGGAACACCGGCTGGCCGTCGGAGCGGACGATCACGAAGTCGGGGTCGGCGGCTTCGCGGTCGGTTGGCTCGCGCGTCACGTTGCCGACGACCAAATCGGGGATCGTGATCGGCTCGCGAGTCATGCGGAATTTCACGGCGCCTTCGTGCTCGTAAGCCAGGTCGCGGGAGAGGAGCGCTTCGACGCGGCGGTCGTAATTCTCCTTTCGCTGGCTCTGGAAGTAAGGACCGCGATCGCCCTTGCACGGGCCGGTGGCGTCGGCCGTCAACGGGCCTTCGTCCCAGGCCAGCCCCAGCCAGCGAAGGCCGTCGAGGATCACGTTGACCGCCTCTTGCAAATTGCGCGCGGCGTCGGTGTCTTCGATCCGCAGGATGAAGGTGCCGCCGGTGTGCCGGGCGTAGAGCCAGTTGAACAGCGCGGTGCGCGCGCCGCCGATGTGAAGAAAGCCGGTGGGGCTGGGGGCGAAACGAACGCGGGTTTTCATATCGGGCGCGAGATTGACCGTAGCCATTGACCGAGAGCGAAATCAAGTCCGCAGCGGATCAGGATTGGGCGTTGAAGTGTTGAAGCGTTGAATCGTTAAATCGTTGAATGGTTGAACCGCAGGACCAACGCGCCGTTTTAACGATTCAACGATTTAACGATTCAACGAATCAAGATTGCGTCCGCCGGCGCGGCGAAGTAAGAGCATCGGCCAGCATGGGCGCGATTGCCAAAACCCTCCTCACCCTGACGGCCGCCGCGTTCTTCGTCAGTGCGGCCGGGGCGGCTGAAGCCACAACATCGCCCCTGACCAACCGCCCGTCCGCCAGCCCGACGGACCTCACGAACCACCTCAAGCAACTCCTGGCGCGGCTGCCGCGAGGGTTCACTTGGACGTGGCAGCCCCCGTTCGTCGTCGTGGGCGATGAACCTCCGAACGCCGTTCGCCAACACGCGACGAATACCGTCAAGTGGGCCGTGGACCGGCTCAAGCGCGACTATTTCAAGCGCGACCCGTCGCCCATCGTCGAGATCTGGCTGTTCAAGGACAAGACGAGCTACGAGAAGTGGGCGCGCGAACTGTTCAACGACACGCCGACGACGCCGTTCGGCTACTTCAGCCCGCAGCACAACGCGCTCTTGATGAACATCAGCACCGGGGGCGGCACGCTCGTGCACGAGATAGTGCATCCCTTCGTGCGGGCGAATTTTCCATCGTGCCCGGCGTGGTTCAACGAGGGGTTGGCGTCGCTCTACGAACAGAGCGGCTCGAAAGGCGATCGCATCTACGGTTATCCAAACTGGCGTTTGCCCGCGTTGCAGGAAGCGATTCGGACGAGCAAGGCGCTGCCGTTCGAGAAACTGCTGGCCCTCCCGGACGATGAGTTCTACGGCGGATCGAACAGCCGGAGCTACAGCCAGCATTACGCGCAAGCCCGATACCTTTGCTACTACCTTCAGGAGCAGGGCCTGCTCGTGAAGTTCTATCACGCGTTCGTGGCCGGCGCGAAGGACGACCCGACAGGCGTGAAGACGTTGAAGAAAGTGTTGGGAGAATCGGACCTCGAAGCATTTCGGCACAAGTGGGAAAAATTCGTGTCGGGCTTGCAGTGGGAGCAGTGAATCTCGGCGTTGAAACGTGAAGCGTAAAACGTAAGAGTGGAGGGATGGCGGGTTCGCTTCCGTCGTCCCCTCGCTTTTACGTTTTACGTTTTACGTTTTACGCTTGGGGCGCCATTGCCCGATTTAACGTTTCAACGCTTCAACGCTTCAACATTTCAACCCAGTTGCCATTTGACTGCCGCGATTGTTTGCGGTGTAGTGGAAGGAGAAACCGCTTATGAAAACGCCCATGACCCGCCGTTCTGCGCTCGGCAAATTCGCCGGAAGCGCCGCCGTTGTCGCTGCCACCGCCGCCTCACTCCAGCATCGGCTCGCCGCCGCCGACGCCGCGGCGGGCGCCACACTCAAAGGGCGCGTGAACCACTCCGTGTGCAAATGGTGCTACAAAAACGTGGAGCTGGAAGACCTTTGCCAGGCGGGCAAGGAGATGGGGTTGGCCTCTGTCGAATTGCTCAACCCATCGGATTTTCCGACCCTCAAAAAACACGGCCTGACTTGCGCCATGGTCAGCAATCCGGTCGTCGACGGCCTGGGCGGCATCGAGCGGGCGTGGAACCGCGTCGAGCATCACGACCGGCTGGTCGGCGCTTACGAACAGCGCATCCGCGAAGTCGCGGAGGCCGGGATGACGAACCTGATCTGTTTCTCCGGCAACCGCGCCGGTCTCGACGACGAAAAGGGGCTGGAAAATTGCGCGCTGGGCATCAAACGCATCATGAAGCTGGCGGAGGAAAAGAAAGTGACCATCGCGATGGAACTGCTCAACAGCCGCGTCAACCACAAGGACTACCAATGCGATCACACGGCGTGGGGCATCGAACTGTGCCAGCGCATCAGTTCCGAGCGCTTCAAGCTGCTCTACGACATTTACCACATGCAGATCATGGAAGGCGACCTCATTGCCACCATTCGGAAACACCACCAACACTTCGCCCACTACCACACCGGCGGCGTGCCCGGCCGCAACGAGATCGACGAGACCCAGGAGATTCATTACCCCGCCGTGATGAAGGCCATCGTCGAGACCGGTTTCAAGGGCCACGTCGCTCAGGAATTCATCCCGAAACGGAAAGACGTGCTGGCCTCGTTGCGGCAAGGAGTGGGGATTTGCGACGTTTGAACAGGGAATAGAATCCGGCGACCACACCACCGTATTTCCCCGATGGCCAGATCGGTGCGGTTGCCACGCCTTCGCCTTGTAGACTGCCCAATTGTTGGATGTCCTGTCCCGTCGTAAGACAAGGGCATGACACGCGCACCAAACCAGCCGCAGACCTATTCCTGGGAAGAGATTCCCTCCATGCGCCGACATATTTACTTTTACCTTCTGCTCGTGCTGGGGTCGATCGTGGCGAACAGCCTCCACAACTCTCTCGCGTCGCAAAGCCGGCTTGCCTTCGCAGCCACTCCACCGCCGCGCATCACCGCCAAGGAAGTTTATCCAGCCCCCGTTCCAGCCTTGAGCCCCAAACCGAGCGAGCCTTTGCAGTAATGCAGACTTCGCTCCAGTTCCGCCTTCTGATATTCCTGATCGGCCTGCTTGCGGTCCTGGCCTTGCGCGGGCTTAAAGGGCTCGATGGGCTTTCCCTTTTTGGCAAGGGCGACAAACCGGGCGAAGTCCTTCGCGCGGGCCCTCGGGAAGGGGCCCCAAAACTCGGGCTTCATAAAGGCGAACTCCATCGCGAACCCTGAAATCGTCTCGATGTGCACTGGCACGCCGGGGCACAGCTTCTCGAATCGGTCGAAGTAGGTCGGCCAGTCGACCACTCCCTCGCCCATCGCGGTCCATTGAACCTTCGCCCCATCTGGCGTTTCCCAGATCATCGAATCGCGCAGGCTGGTGGTCACCGCGAACGGACCGAGGATTTCCAGGCTCTCCAGCGGATCTTCCAGCGTCCACGCCGCGTTGCCCGAATCGAGATTGGCGCCCACGTAATCCTTGCCTGCGGCCTCGATGAGCGTGACGAGTTCCCAGGCTTGCATGTCGCCGGCGTGGTTCTCGACCGCGATCTTGACGCCCGCGTCGAGCGCCTGGCTGCGGAGCTTCCTGCACACCTTGACGGTATCCTCGATGCGCGCCTCGATGCCTCCGTCGGTTTTGCGGTCGTCGCGATTGCCGAGGATGACCCGCAGCACCGGTGAACCGAGCGCCCGGGCCGCGCGCAGGCCCAGCGCGAGGTGTTCCTCCGCCGTGCCCCACTTGTTTTTGAACGCCTTGGAGGTCGGGCAAATGCTCCATGTGCCGAGATGGATTTGCAGGCCCTTGTCCGCCGCCATTGCCTTGAGTTCGCCAAGCGGCTTCTCTTCCAGGCTTCCCAGGGCGTCCAGATCGCTGATGAGGAGGGAATCGGTCTTGAGCCGGGCGGCGTACTCGATGAGTTCCGTTGCCTTCCAACCCATGGCGCGCACGGCGAAGTTGTCGAGACCCAGCTTGATGTTGCGTTTGGCCGGACGGCCCGATCCGTTTTGCGCCAGCGCAGCCAGGCCGGTGGCGAAGCCGGCGCTGGCAATGGCGGTGGTCTTCAGGAACGCGCGACGGTCGGTGAGAGTGGAAAGGGTCATGGCGAGGGATGGTGAGCGAGCCTGAGGAGTTGCCAAGACTTTTGTTGGAGTTGAATGGGTGAAGCATTGAAGCGTTAAATCGTTGAAGCGTTGAATCGTTGAATCGTTAAATCGGGCAATGGCACGCCAAACGTGAAACGTAAAACGTAAAACGTAAAAGCGAAGGGACGCCGGAAGCGAAACCGCCATCCCTCCACTCTTACGTTTTACGTTTCACGTTTTACGCATCACGCTTCAGCGCTTCAACGATTCTCCACCACCGCCATTGCTTTTTCCCGCCGCTACCGCTTTCCTTTCCGGCCCGATGCGCACCCCGAGCGGATTCACCGGTTACGTCGAGTTCACGCCTTCGTTCACGCCGCGACCCGGCGTCACGCATGTCCTGTTCGATTTCGACGGCACGCTCTCGCTCATTCGCGAGGGCTGGCCGGAGGTCATGGCGCCGATGTTCGCCGAATTGCTCCCGCCGCGGCCGGACGAGACCGACGCGCAACGCCTCCAGCTTTGCCTCGACGACATCATGCGCCTCAACGGCAAGCAGACCATCTACCAGATGATCCAGCTCGCCGAGCGCATCCGCGAGCGCGGTGGCGAACCGCGCGCGCCGCTTTGGTACAAGCACGAGTACCTGCGCCGACTCGAAGCGCGCATCGCGACGCGCAAGGAGGGCCTCCGCTCCGGGCGCATTCAGCCCGACGAACTGCTCGTGCACGGCGCCCGCGCGCTGCTGGAATTTCTCGCCCGCCGCGGCTTCGCCCTCTACTTGGCCAGCGGCACGGACGAAGTTTTCGTGAAGGAGGAAGCCGTCTTGCTCGACGTGGAGCGTTACTTCGGCCCGCGCGTGTACGGCGCGCTCGACAACTACCAGAACTTCTCAAAGAAGCTGGTCATCGAACGCATCCTGCGCGAGAACAATATTCCCGGTGCGCAGCTTCTCTCCTTCGGCGACGGCTATGTCGAGATCCTGAACACCAAGGAAGCGGGAGGCCTGGCCGTTGCCGTCGCTAGCGACGAATCGAACAACGGCTCCGGCCGAGTCGATGACTGGAAGCGCCAGCGCCTGCTCGGCGTCGGCGCGGACGTGGTCATCGCCGATTTCCGGGATGCGGAGGCGCTGTTGGCGCGAATCCTCGACCGCTGAGCCGGAGGGCGAATTCGCCCCAAACCGATCCAGCACGATTCGTAGCCGCCGACGCGAGGAGAAACGACAGCCTGTGGCCGGGCATCTTCACCTTGACCCGGTAGGGCGAGGCTCCTGCCGAGCCGCAACTTCCGGTTTGATCACGGCTCGGCAGGAGCCTCGCCCTACCGGCGTCATGGATAGGCGGACGGACTGGGCGTGGGAACGAGTCCGCCTCCTCACGTCGGCGGCTACAGGCTGCGGGCGTTTCAGGCGCGGTATGAAATATGAGGGTCCAGCGCGTGAGGTAAGGCAATCACTTTCGCCCTGGCGACGGTCGCGTGGAGTTAGAGGCCCGATCGACGAGTTCCTTGCCGAGGCAGACGCTGGTTTCCGGGGAGAGGCAGTATTCCCCGTAGAGGGGGATCGGATGGAAGCCGGTCGCCCGATAGAGCGCCAGGGCGGCGGCCTGCCGGACGCCGGTTTCGAGGACCAGTCGTCGAACGCCCAGCGCCCTTGCCTCGGCTTCGAGAGCGGCCACCAGGCGCCGGCCCAGGCCTCGCCCGCGCAGGGCGGGTGCCACATACATTCGTTTGAGTTCGGCGGTCTCAGGATCGAGCAACCGCAAGGCGCCGCAGCCGACGGGTGTTCCCTCCTGGTAAACGATGAGGAAGGCACCACGCCCGCCGGATACTTCCTCGCCATCCAGGCGAAAATGCGTCGCCCCCGCCTCGGGATAAACGCCGCTGAGCTCCGCGTTCAAGGAGTCGATGAGGGCGCGGCTGATCTCGTCAGTCAGCTTGGCGTGCGATATGGAGATTGTTTCTGAGACCATGGCTGTTCAGCACGGCAGTCCCCACTAACAGACTAAAGCGGAGCCACAGCCGCCATCGGGGACGATGGAGCACACGGTACCTGGCCGAACGGCCGCGACCGTGAATTGGACCAGCCAAGCGGCATTCGGCTCCACCGCTCTACGAGGCCGTGTAGTCATCGAGGAAACGACAGGTGTTGGTACCACCAGTGTTGGCTTTCGCGTTCCTGTTCCATCTGCACATTCTTTTTCTTTTCGATTTCCAATTGGTCGTACGGCGACACACTCTTGCACCCGACCCAGGCCATCACGAGGCAGAACGCCGCAATTCGGGGGATGTATCGCCGTAGCGATTGACGCAATCTTGCATTCATTGCAGTGAAGCCGCCAAACGAACCCCAGCTTAGTCACAGACGCCGGCGAGGACGGAGGAGCGCAGGTACGGCGGCACGGTCTGAACTTTCATCCGCTTTATCTGGGCTCAAGCTTACTCTGCCCGGCCGCAAAAGTCACGAGAGTCGTGACTGTGCCTTCGCGCGTCATTTTCCGCACTCGTGGCGGCCAGTCCTCGTGCGCCTCCGAGTTCGCGTTGATGTGCTCCAGCACGTAGAGGTCCTCACCGTGCAGCGCGACGCCGCAGGGTGACCACGGGCTTTCGGCTTTCAAGACGGTGGCTACCTTGCCGTCGGGCGAAATCTTAAGGACACAACGGCAACCCGTGGCGGCCACATAAACGACCTCGCGCGCATCCGCAGCCAGGCCGCGCAACGAAGGCGCATCCTGAATCGAAGGCGGATGCTTGTCGCAGTCTGGCGCCACGACCGGATTGAGCAGCGTGGTGAACGTGCCGTCACGGGCGACTCGCAGCACTGCCTTGGGGTAGCTGAGAAACAGCGAACCATCCGGGCCGGTGGCCAGGCCTTTGATGCCGCCCATCTCCTCCGCGATGCGACGCAACTCGGGACTGACCAACGCCTCCTTCCCGTCCGGCGTCAGCCGCGCAATCTGCTGACCGCCAGGAATCATCCGCTCGTCGTTGCAAACGTAGTACAGGTTGCCATCCGGCGCCACGACCAGTGGAGAACCCCCGTCGGTGATGAGCGCCGGCCGCACCCCGGCCAGTGTGCGCCGCTTGAACCAGCGCGGCCAGTGGGCTGACTTCTCGAACTCGATTTTCGAAAAGCTGCCGTTGGTATCCAGGGCCAGCCAGTGGCCGCCCTCCTTGGAAATCGTCGTCACCTTCCCTTGGGTGTCGATCTTGAGCAGGCCGCGGCTCAAATCGGAAAAGAAAACATTTCCCTGCCGGTCCACGACGATGCCGGAACCGGGATGGCCCGACGCCGTGAACGCAAATCCGCACAGAGCGACTGCGACCCCAATAATCGAAGTGTGGGTTTTCATGTGTCGAGTTGGACGCCGTGCGAATTCGGAATTCGTCAAATTTTCGTGAATCGCATGCCAAGAGACTACCGCTGGTCGCTGCGCTGGGCGCGATGATCGTTGGCCCTTCGGGGCCGTCCGAAACCCGGATTGCGCCAGACGGGCGCATCTTGTCAATGCCGCCAACGTAGGGCGGGCGTCTCGCCTGCCCGGTCGAGCGAAGCGAGGCCTTGGTAGGGCGAAAGCCGCGCCTTTCGGCGCGGCAGGGCAGGCGGGACACTGACCGATCTGTCGAATCGGTCGGATTGAGCCGACCCGTCCCGCGAGCCTGACTTCAGTTCAAACCGGATCAAAAAAAGAGGCCCGAGGAATTCCTCGGGCCTTGAGACTTTTGGGAAGTGGAACTTAGAGCGTGTGGCCCATGGTGGTGGATAGCGAGCAGGTCGGCTTCTCCTGTACCGTCTTGGGGAGGTATGAACCGCCGGCCGGACAACCCGGCTCGTCGCGAATGTAATTTACCGCGCCGTAGAGTTCCGTCGGCAGCGGCGTGTCGGTGTTGGCCTTCTTCATTTCCAACGCCCAAGTGGCCTTGGCGCCGTCAATCTGCTTGAGATTGGCGATGCAGGCGTTCTTCATGGAGAAGGACCGGGCCTTCGCGAATTGGGGGAGCGCGATCGTTGCCAGCAAACCGATGATGGACACAACGATCATGATTTCCACCAACGTGAAGGCGGATTTGTGATGGGTGCTGATTTTCATTTCGAACTGACTTTCTTCTGTACGCGACGTGGACGAAGGATCGAAGGCCAGTTAATGAATGATAACGAAATTCGTCCACAAATTGCCTTCGAACAGTCGCTGGCATCTGGAAGCAATGGACATGCCATGCAAATGGAGGGGAGTGGGCCGGGCGCCGAATCGAGGGTCCGCGCCTGAACCAGTCTTACAGCAAGTTGATCCGAAACGATTTAGGCCGATTCCACAGGCCGCCTGCATTGCCTCGTCGGCCAAGGCGTGCTGCCAGGAATGGATTGTTGGGACTCAGGAAACGCGCGCGACCGAAGGAGCCTGTCTCAATCCTGGACGATGACTGTCTTGTGCCTTAGCGCACTTCAAAAGAAACTTTCACCGTTGAGTTGGTCAGCGCGCGCTGGGTGCTTTCGACCAAATCCACGTCGAAGGCTTTGCCGATGTTGTTCCCCGCAAGGTCTTCAATGGTCGTTTGAATCAACAGTCGGAAGTTGCCGCGGCGCCAGGGGCTGGCCGGAGTGAAGAGCCATCCCCATTCCTCGTCTTCGAGCGCCGTCTCGCCTTCGACCGGCTCGCCGGTGTCGCGGGTGACGCGGATCATCCGCCGGGCCAGGGCGTGGTCCATCGGCTCCGGGAACGTGACGCGCAGCGGGTCGCGCGTTCGGGAATTGGGCGCCTGGATGCGCCAGCGGGCAGGGTCGGGCGGCTGTCGGTCCGGCGGGCCAACTTTGAAGGTTTTCTGGAAATCCGCCTTGAGCGGTACGCCAGCGGCGTCCTTCCATTTGCGGCTCAGTTCAAAGACGTAACTCTTGCCTTCCTCAAGCGCCGGGCCGATTTCTTCGAGAGGCTGGACGCCGCGCTTGATGCGGCCGGGGTCGATGATGAGTGTCAGCCGCGTCATCGTCGGATCCCACAACTCCTCGTCCAGTTCCAGGAACGGAAGTTCGACGTATCGGCCGGCCGCGTCGCGCAAGCGGACGTAGTCGTAGATGTGCCCGCGGCTCATCGGCGCGGAGAAGTGGACGTAGAATTTGAGCAGATTCTCCGGAAGGAACGCGCTACTGGGATAGACGCGGGCGACAAAAGTTGCCGGCGTGACAGGGCGCGCCGGCGCCTCGAACGCTGCAGTGAGCGGAGGAGCGGCTCCGGAGTGTGTTCCCGGCAGCATTTCCGGATGAAAGCTGGCGCGGTAGCGGACTCCCGGTTCGAGCGGGAACTGCGGCTCGAAGCGCAGGATGCCATCACGCACGCGGTAATCCCCCTGCATCGGGGGGATGCCGACGTCCGTGAACAAGTCTCCGTGCTCGACGCGAACCGTGAGCAGACCGCGCCATTGCGCCGGAGTCCAGTTCGCGCCCCGCAGTTCGCGAAGCACTCGCGCGCTCAGGCCGGACACTTCGACGGCGACCTTGTTGGTGTCGGATGCTTCCGGGATCCAGCGGATGGCGCTGCGCTCCCGCGGCGCGCCCTGCGCCTCCCCCGCGAGCACCACCAGGGCGAGACAGGCAACTGCCGTCATGAGAAGTCCCGGGGCGGGGCGTGCATCTTGCCCGTAGCACCAACGTAAGGCAGGCGTCTCGCCTGCCCGGCCGAGCGAAGCGAGGCCGAGGAGCTGAGCACGCCGCGCCCTTCGGCGCGGGAGGGCAAACGGGACGCATGCCCTACGTTCCCGGTGCGACCTCGACTGTCGTGGTGCTTCCAAGATGCGCCCGGCGGCCACTACGCCGAAGCGAGTTCGGCGTCACGGATTGACAACTGCCTCACGGCAGGGGCAGCGACTCCAGCGTGAGTGAGCCGCCTTCGCCGTGGCGTAACACCACGGCGTGCTCCGAATCGATGCGGTCGAGCTGGTCCACGCCTTTCCAGCTTGCGATGGTCTCGTAGGGCAGACCCTTCTTGCCGCCGCCCGGAACTGGAGCGGTAATGCTCTCGACGCCCTCGATCTGGTCCGTGCTGATTTTCATGACGCCCCGGCTGCTGTTGGCCAGAAGCAGATAATCGTGGCCGCCCTTTTGATACACGATCATGTCCAGGGGACGATTTTGGTTGCCGAGTTCGGCGACGGTTTTGCCCTTGATCCTGGCGCCAGGTTTCAGGTCGCTCAATGGGAATTGCACCAGCGGCGTGCAGGTGTAGGCGGCCAGCAGGCTTGGCGTGGTCCCGACTTTGAAAGGCACGAAGGTCCGCACCGGCGCGCGCGTTTCGAACCTGCCGTGCGCTCCGTGGTAAATCTCAACGCTCGTGCCATTGGCGACCGTCTTGAACGGGAACGGAATCGCCCGCAGCGTCGAGGCAAACTCTTCGTTCGAGAGTCCGGCCACGAGCACGCGGTCTTCGAGGAAGGCGATGTCGGTGATCGATTCCTGGCGCGGGTTGCTGCTGCGGCGGCCTTCGCCCACGACCCCTTCGACCGGCGCATCGGGAAGCTCCGCGCGCGAAAATTTCACCTTGTCGAGCGAGACGACTTCCAGCTCGCCGGCGGTCGTGACCCGCACCAGCACCGGGATGGCGTCCGGCCCGCGCCCGCGCGAGACGGCCAGGTAGACGCTGTGCGACTCGGGATTGACCGCAATGTCATCGATGAGCAACTGCTCGGCGCTGGCGCCCAGCAGGCCGGCAATCTTCTGGTTGATGCCTTCAATCTTGAGGGGCTTGGCGCCCGCAGCGGCCTTGGTATCGCCGGTCGCGATGGCGACGATGGCGGCGGACTTTGTGTCCGCGACAAACAGAATGCCTTCGGGCCCGAAGGCGAGCGGCCCCATCGACTTGAAGGCGGGCTTGCCTTCCTTGAAGTCGGCCGTCCAGTGGGCGGCACGCGCAGCGGGTGCGGCCACACCAATCGCAAGGAGTGTGGAGAACAGAAGGTGGGAGAGAGGTTTCATGGCAATTTCCTTTGGTTGGGACGCGGGAAGCCCGCGTCGGGTTTTGGGCTGTATCAGGTTTGGGGCTTTAACATGGCTGGAAGAATCGTGCCGCAGCGGCCGAGTTCTCCCTGCCCATGGACCTCAGCAAGCCGGCAGCTATGGAGTGCGGAGGCGAGCGCAACGCGGCTCCGCTTTGGCTGACTGGCCTGAACCGCCACGGGCTTTCGACCATTGATACCGGGCGGCCAAAGCGCCTTCGCGGCTGCGCGCTGCCGGCGCACTCCATATCCGGCTTACTACTTGCCGCCTTCGCGCTTGGCTTCCCAGTCCGTCGACCGGGTGTTGCCACCGCGCTCGGTCTCCATCTTGCCTTTGATCGAGTCGCCGCTGAGTTTGCCGGTGTACTTGGCGACGAGTTTGTTGCCATTGAATTCGCGCGTCACCGTGAACGAGATTTCGTCGCCGCTGATTTTGCCGCTTTCAATGGCCGTGTCGCTGGACTGGCCGCCCCGGCCTGGAGCGGAGATCGTGCCGGTCACCTTGTCGCCTTCGACTTTCAGCTTGAGGGTGCTTTTCCGAGGTTCGCCGCCATTTCGGCCCGGCGTGCTCCAGGTCCAAGTGCCAGAGGCGTCGGCGGCGTAAGCCTGGCTGAAGGCGCCGAGTGCGAGAACGGCGCAAACGCCGAGCAGAGAGGTCATGGGAGAGTGCTTCCGTATCATAACGTGGTTCGATTGTTTTTGGTCTGTTACCGTGTCCCGGGGCCGCATGCTAACGGCGGACCCTGGAACGGCTGATCCTGACTTGAGACTCCGGCGAAGTAAAGCGGTTACATTCCCCTTTCACTTCGAGTCGGCCGCGCCCCAGTCCAGCACCTTGAGCTGCACGTTCGTAGTACCATTGAACTCATTGAGTTGCGGGGCAAAGGCCAGATCGAACCGGCCGACGGGCAGCGGGCCATCGCCGCAGTTCCAAAGAACGGCCTGCAAGGTGGACTGGCCGTCGGTGATCCAAAGCCTGGCGTGCTTCTTTTGCGCGCCCATGCGTTGCAGGGCCCGGGCATGAGTGACGCCACGCAGGATGAAGTGAACGGGCGGGTTGCCGATGCCAGTCTGCTGCAATCGCTCAAGTTCGCCCAGGCGGTCGAGGGTCAGCTCAGGCACGGTCACTTCGGCGTCCACCCGCAAGGCCGGCTGGAACTGCACGGGCTTGAGCGTGCGGCGGGCCAGTTCGTTGAGCCGGCTGCGCAGGGCGTCGAGGTTCCCCGGTTTTATCGTGAGGCCCGCGGCCATTGCGTGTCCGCCGTGACGAACCAGCAGGTCGTCGCATTGGCGCAACGCGGCGGCCAAATCGAAGCCTTCGATGCTCCGGCCGCTGCCGCGCCAGGCGTCGCCGTCCCCGCCGATGATGAGCGTCGGGCGGTAGAATTCCTGGAGCACGCGCGAGGCGACGATGCCGACGACGCCGATGTGCCACATCAACTGGCCTTCGACGATCACGCAGTCGCGCGCCGGATCGAACCGAGCGCGCAGGGCGCCGAGGACTTCGTCGACGATGCTTTTTTCGATCTTTTGGCGTTCGCGATTGCGGGAGTCGAGACTGGCCGCCAGCGCCTCGGCGGCGGCCGGGTCGCGGGCGAGCATCAGGTGAAGGGCTTCCTCGGCGGTTTCCAGCCGGCCGGCGGCATTGAGGCGCGGGGCAAGCTGGAACCCAACTTCGTATCCCGTGACCCGGTTTGTGACGGAGGCCACTTTCCTAAGCGCCACGATTCCGGGCCGCCGCGTGGCGTTGAGGCGTTCGAGACCCGCGGCGACCAGGATGCGATTCTCACCGGTGAGCGGGACCAGGTCCGCAATGGTGCCCAGCGCGACGAGGTCGAGGTGCGGGCGCAGATCGAAGGCGTCCGCGCCCGGCAGGCCGGTCGCGCGGCCATGTTTGACGAGAGCATGAGCCAGCTTGAAAGCGAGCCCAGCCGAGCAGAGCTGTTGAAAGGAAGGAGCGCCGAGCTCCTGCTCGGCTCGATGATCGGAAGCCTCGTGGTGCGCCGAGCAGGCGCTCGGCGCTCCGAGCAGCGGATTGACGAGCGCGACAGCTTCAGGCGCCGGGGAACTGATTTGATGATGGTCGAGGACGATGACGTCCACCCCGCGATCCCTGAGCCAACGGATGGAATCCACCGCGGTCGAGCCACAGTCCACCGCCAGCAAAAGCGTCGCTGGTAATTTGTTCAAACAGTTCTCCACACCGGACTGGCTGAGGCCATAACCTTCGTCCATCCGATGCGGCAGGTAATAGTCCGCCTTCCAGCCGAGCGCGGAGAGGACTTCGGACAGCAGCGCGGTCGAGGTGACGCCGTCCACGTCGTAATCGCCGAAGATGACGAGCCGCTCGCCCCGTTCGCGGGCCGCGAAGAGACGCTCCACGGCGGCGCGCATGTTGGGGAGCAAAAACGGGTCGGCCAGATCCTTC
>DASTLJ010000264.1:0-2764 GCA_035715125.1 Verrucomicrobiia bacterium | reverse complement strand
CTGCTGTCGCCCGTCGTTGTGGCGTTCGTCACGAACCGGCGCTGGCCAACGAGCAAAGCAGCCGCGTGCATTCTGGCCGTGGGCGCCGCCAGCTTCCTCGTGCCGGCGGCAGTGCCGGTATTGCCGGTGTTTGTGGCGTGCAGTGTGGTCGGGATGGCATCGTCGGCCGCCATCATTCCGCTCCTGACCCAGATGTACCAGGATAATTATCCCGAAAAGGAACGGGGCCGGCGCTTTTCGCGGACGGTGATGATTCGCATTGCGATGGCGGCGCTGTTCAGCAAGCTGGCCGGCGACGCGCTGAGCGGCGAGAGGCTGGAGGGATTTCGCTGGCTGCTCGTGGTGTTCGGCGGGGCGCTGGGTTTCGCCGGCTTCTGCCTGGCGCGGTGTCCGACCGAGCCCATTCCCCACGACGGGCGCGCGCATCCGCTGAGGGCCCTGCGCTTCGCGAGGGATGACAAGGTATTCCGGCACACGCTAATCTGCTGGATGCTCATGGGCTTTGCCAACCTGATGATGCTCCCGTTGCGCATCGAGTACCTTGCCAACGAGAAGTACCATCCAGGCCAAATCCTGTCCGTCGGAATGATCGCGCTGCTGACCGGCGTGATCCCAAACCTGGCGCGGCTCGTCCTGAGTCCCGTGTGGGGCCATTTATTCGACCGCGTCAACTTCTTTGCCCTGCGGGCGGCCTTGAACGTCGGTTTTGCGATTGGCATCCTGGCGTTTTTTACGAGCAACTCCTTTTGGGGCCTGGTCGTGGGCGCTGTGGTCTACGGGATTTCCAATGCCGGCGGCGACGTGGCGTGGAGCTTGTGGGTCACGAAGCTCGCTCCGCCGGAACGCGTGGCGGACTACATGTCGGTCCACACGTTTTTGACCGGGGTCAGGGGAGTGTTGGCGCCGGCGGTCGGGTTTGCGTGCGTGAGCCGCGTGCCGCTGGGGCTGCTGGCGGGCATCAGTTGCGCGCTCATCCTGGCAGCCAGCGCGCTGCTGCTGCCCGAAATGAAGGCGGGCCGCAAAGCCAGGCCCGGGTCGGCGCTGGTGGAGGAGATTTCCGAATAGAACCTTACGGGCCGGGTTCCGCCAACGATGTCCGCGCGCCGGAACAAGCCGACCGGCGCGGCGCGACGGCGCGTCGGCACCCGTGCCAGACGAAGACTCCATGGCCTGTCCGGGAAAGGTTGCGACACGACTCGAGGCAGGTGTGCGGGTCGAACACGGGCGGGACCCCCGGCCCGAAATGCAAAGGAGAGGGCTTCAAGCGAGACGGGCGGCGACAGGACGCAATCGTTACGACGATCCGGGGTCGGTTGGACGGCCGGGCGGCGGCGGCGTGATTGGAGTGACTTGCGCCCGCGGCGACTTCGGGACGGTCTCGGTGCCGACGTTTTGCGACGACTGCTGTTTGCCGCGCTGGATGGCGTCGAAGATTTCCTGCCGGTGCACAGGCAGTTCCACCGGCGCCTGGATGCCCAGTTTTACGGTGTCGCGATCGATGCGCAGGATTTTCACGATGATCCGTCCGTCGATGACGATGCTTTCATTGAGCTTGCGCGAGAGGATGAGCATAGGCTTGGGTTTCTTCGGTTTAGGCGGCGCTGACGCGGGGTGGCCGGGTGAGGCCGGCGGTGGCGGCATCCGGGGAGGAGATGAGGTCCAGGCTCTGGCGGCTGGTTCTGCGGGCGCGATCGAGCCAGCAGAAGTCTTGATGGAGGCGGAGGTAGACGCGGCGCCAGAGCGATTCATTCTCCTCCACCAGCGCGCCGACCAAAGGCTGGTGGTCCCGGGGGAGGCAGGGAATCAACTCGCCGATGGAAACGGCCTGCGGCTTTTGGGCGGCCCAGGCCAGTTGCTGCCAGGAGAATTCGCGGGCTTCACGGGCGGCGAGGAGAGCGTCGGCCCGCGGCTGGCCCGGCCAGTCGGCGCCGGGTGAGTTGGCGGACGCGAGCCGCGCTGGCTCGTCGAGTTGCGCGAGCATCTCACCGCACTGCTGGAGTTCCTCCCGGAGCGCGTCAATAAGCTGTTGGAGAGGGCGGTTCATCGGTCTCTGATTGGTAAAGCTCCGTGGCCACGAAATTATGCGAAGAGGGGATCAAACTTTGTAAGATGAGATTTGATGGCCAGAATCGCCTGCGCGTGAATTTGGCAGATGCGTGATTCGGTGAGGCCGAACGCTTCGGCGATTTCGCGCAGGCGCATGTCTTCGAAGTAGTAAAGAGCCAGAACTTTGCGCTGCATGTCCGGCAGGGCCTTGAGGCGTTCGGCGATGAACTGCGACACCTCGCGGCGAAATGCGCCGTCCACGGGATTCTCCTGCCGCGGGTCGGCCAGGCCTTCGTACTGCGTAATTCCGTCGTCGAAGTCTCCGTTATGGAACGCCGCGTCGAGGCACACGAAAGTGGCCGGGCGAATTTCTTCGAGCCACTGCCGGTAATCTTTGGCGGAGAGCTTGAGCGCAGTGGCCATCTCGCTTTCCGTTGCAGGCCGGCCCTTTTTCTGCTCGAGCTGGTTCATGACCGCCTGGACCTTGCGGGCTTTGGAGTGGACGGATCGGGGGACCCAGTCCATCCGCCGCAACTCGTCGAGAACGGCGCCGCGGATGCGCAGCCGGGCGTAGGTTTCGAAGGCGGTGCCGGCGCGGGGATTGTAGTTTCGGACGGCGTTGAGCAGGCCGGAAAGACCGGCGCTGTACAGCTCTTCGCCGTCCACGTGGGGAGGCAGGGTCATCGCGAGACGACCGACGACGTTCTTGACGAGCGGG
>DASTLJ010000263.1:0-10649 GCA_035715125.1 Verrucomicrobiia bacterium | reverse complement strand
GCCGATGTCTCCGGATGAAGGCTACTTGATGATCACCGTTCAGAGCTTCCTCGAAGGCGCGCCGCTCTACGACTCGGTGTTCACTCAGTACGGCCCTGTTTACTATTTCTACGAGTGGCTGGTTCGGGTGGTGCTGTCCGTGCCACTGACCCACGACGCAACTCGGATGCTGGGGATCGTCCATTGGCTGGCGACGGCGGTCGTGCTGGGGTGTGTGGCCAGAGCGATGACTCGCTCGTGGATTGCAGGACTGTTCGTGTTCGCGCAGGCCATGGTGCATCTGACCGCCATGGCCGGCGAACCGGGGCATCCGCAGGAGTTGGTGGCCTTGCTGCTGGCGCTGGGGATGCTCGCGGCGACTCGCGAGCGCGGACCCCTCGACTGGCTGGCTCGGATATTTCGCAGGTCGCAAGAAAAGCCCACCGTCCGTAGCCGCCGACGTGAGGAGGCGGATGAGTTGCTCTGTCCGGTGCCTCCGCCTCCTCACGTCGGCGGCTACGGGCCTCCGCCTCCTCACGTCGGCGGCTACGAGTCCAGTGGAATCGCCGCGCTGGGCGTGCTGGCTGCGATTACTGCAGTTCTGGCGTTCACGAAAATCAATGCAGGCATCTTCTTCGGAATCGCGTTGTTCCTGGGAATGTGCTGCACCGCGCAAGACCGACTGGCGCGAGGAGTGTGGACGTGGCTTCTGGCCGGCGTGTGCGCCACGCTGCCATTCGTGCTGATGTGGAGGCATCGCGACGCCGAGTGGTGCCGCAATTACAGCGTGCTCGCCGCCTCGGCGATTGCCGCGTCGTGGCTGATTGCCCAACGCTTCGCCGGGCACTGCGGCACCGGAAACGCCAAAGTTCTGAGAGCGGCTTCGATCTTTCTGGCGGTGTGCGGAGCGATCATCGGAACTGTGTTGTGGACCGGCACTTCACTGAGAGGACTTCTGGACGGGTTGTTGCTGACACCATTGAAGCTGCCGGGCGTGGCGCTGCTGCCGTTGCCGCTGTCGGACGCTGTCCTGTTCAATGCGGCGGGTGCGTTGGCTGTTGCCGTCGTCGTCCGCGTGAAGGCGCGGGAGCGCTGCGTGCGCAATGCCGTCACGATTCTCAAGGCAATCTTCGGCGTCGCCGGGAGTTTCTGCCTGATCGGAAACCCGACGCCTCAATTGGCGTTTCTCCTGCCCTGGGTCTGGCTGGTGGCCGTGCCGCAACTTGAAGAGCCCGAGCGGAACCCCCGCGAATCCTTTTCCCGAATTCTTCTCTGCCTGGCCGCCGCCTGGCAAGGCTTGCAGGCGTATCCGATCGCGGGGACACAGGTGATGATGGCCACGCTCCTCCCGGTTCTTGCCTGCGGCGTTTGTCTTGCGGACGTGTTCAAGGCCGCCGCGGCTGAAGGGTGGCTTGGAGAACGGTTCAGCTCGCTGACGCCACGACGGATTCAGTTCGCCACTGCCCTGGCCGTGGTCGCGCTGCTTTGCGTGTTCGCGAACGTGTGGTGCAAATTGCCGGCCGTGCGCAGGCATTACGCGAGCTTGCCGGCGCTGGATTTGCCCGGATCCAGGCATGTCCGATTCGATCTGGAGACGACGGCCATGTATCGGGAACTTGCCCGCTACCTGGAGACGGAGTGCGACACGTTCGTGACGTATCCCGGGTTCAACAGCCTTTACTTCTGGGCGGGCAAACGGCCGCCGACGCACCTGAACAGCACGGGCTGGGGCCAGTTGAGCCACCGGCAGCAGGAGCACATCCTCGGCTCGCTGCGCCACGCGCGACGGCCGCTGCTGGTGGTCGTGGCCGCCGCGGCGGAAAGCTGGAAGAACGGCGCGCCGCCGCAGATTCAGCCATTGGTCCGAAGCGTTCAGGAGGACTACCGCGAAATCGACCGCATCGGCCGCTTCATCGTGCTCGCGCCCAAAAGCCCCGCGGACACGGCGCGGCGGGAGTGAAGCCAGGGCGGTGAGGCGGGATTGGGATGATGGAGTGATGGAGTGTTGGAGTGATGGAGTGTTGGAGTGATGGAGTGTTGGAGTGATGGAGTGTTGGAGTGATGGAGTGTTGGAGTGATGGAGTGTTGGAGTGATGGAGTGATGGAGTGTTGGAGTGATGGAGAATTCAACCACCGCGCCCAAGGCGACCTTTACTCCATTACTCCATTACTCCAGCACTCCATCACCCCACCTCCCCCTTCCTTCCTCGGAGTCGAAGCCACAGCAGACCGGCACCGGACTTTTAATCCGGTTTGGTGAGGTTGCAACTACCTCCGGCTCCACCAGCTTTTCGGGTTCCGCAACTTCACCATCCCACTCGTGAACTCGGAACTCGAAACTCAGAACTCGGAACTCCGCAGCCCTGCCGGGTCGGATAACAGCAGTCCAGCGTCCTTTGAAGACGCCCGTGATGGTGCGACTCCATCCCCGGCAGCCATTTTCCAACGTGAGAGGTGTGCCACGCCTGCGCCAATGCGCCCCACGGCTGTGCCACTTTGGATCGGCTGTCACACCCCCCGCGACGCCTGGCCTCGGGCGCCGCCCTTGTGCTCAAGCATTTGCATCCATGCCAATGGCTGGCACTGATCCTGATAGTAATGGAAGTCGAATGGCAGACAGTCCGCCACGGGCGGGCTGGATGAAAATGAAACGCCATGCGTTCCCTGGCGGTGGGCGCGCGGCGAATGAAACCAACCGCCAACGTAGAAAGTACACAACATGAATGCACTGACTCGTTGGGATCCTTTCAAGGAAATGGATGAACTGCAGCGCCGGCTCGGCTCGATTTTCGGCCTCGCGCCGCAGCGTGTCGGCACCGGCAAGGAAGACATGACCGTCGCCCAGTGGCTGCCGCTCGTGGACATCACCGAGGATGACAAGGAGTACCTCATCAAGGCCGAGTTGCCTGAAGTGAAGAAAGACGAAGTCAAAGTCACCGTCGAGAACGGCGTGCTGACCCTCAGCGGCGAGCGCAAGTTCGAGAAAGAGGAAAAGAACAAACGCTATCACCGGGTCGAACGCGCTTACGGCAGCTTCACGCGCAGCTTTACCCTGCCGGACGACGCGGATGCCGCGAAAGTCACGGCGGAGTTCAAGGACGGCTTGCTGACGGTGCGCCTGGCCAAGAGCGAACACGCCCAGCCCAAAGCCGTTGAAGTGAAGTTTTCGTAACCCCCCACTGCGGTTGCAGTATCCTCCCAGCCGGGCGCCGATAAAAGGACGGCGCCCGGCCTCCCTTTTTGGATTTATGATTTATGATTTACGATTTACGATTTGGGAGTACGTCCTCTCTTGGCGCCGGATTCTGACTCCGGCTTGTAAATCGTAAATCATCAATCGTAAATCATAAATGATCCCGCCCGGTGGTGAAATAGGATCACGGCTGGCCTACACCCAGCAATCGAGGGAGCGTAACCTTCCCGGGTGACCAGATTCACTGTCGAGAGCCTATCGTCGACTGTTGAATTGAGCTGACGCGCTTTCAGCGCTTCAGTCGGCATTCGTCATTCGGCATTCGGCATTCGGCATTTCCTCCCTGCCTCGTGGCGCAACACGCAGCGCGCCGGGCTCTGACCCCGGAGGTTCCGGCGCAAATCCGGACGAGGCGGCCAATTTTCTTTCTGCCTATGACAAAGAGCAAACACTGAACAACGCGTTGAAGCGTTAAATCGTTAAAAGGTTGAAGCGTTAAAAAATCGAAACATTACGGCTGCCCGCCCATTTTCCGATTCAACGATTTAACGATTCAACGATTTAACGACTCAATAGCTAACGAATCCATGAGCGACATCCTTAACCAATCGACCGTCCTCGTGCTCAACCGGCACTGGCAGGCCATCCACGTGCGCACGCCCGCGGAGGCCTTTTGCATGCTCGCCACCGCCGTCGCCACCGCGCTCGACATTGACGCCGACGACCACATCCGCCCCGTGACGTGGGAGGAATGGCTCACGCTGCCGATTCGGGCGCAGGACCGCGCCGTGCGGACCGTTCGCGGGCCCGTCCGTGTGCCGACCGTAATCGTGGCCGTAAACTTCGCAAAGGTGCCCAAGAAGCGCCCAAAGCTCTGCGCCCGCTCGATTCGCGAGCGCGACCGCAACCGCTGCCAGTACACCGGCGCGCTTCTGCGCCCGGAGGAAGGCAGCCTCGATCACGTCGTGCCGCGCAGCCGCGGCGGCCGGGACACGTGGGAAAACCTGGTGTGGTCGAGCAAGAGCATCAACACGAGGAAGGCCGACCGCCTGCCGCACGAAGCCGGCTTGAGGCTGCTCTCGATGCCCCGCGCGCCCGCGGCGCTACCGTCGAGCGCCCTCATCCGCAACGCCCACGGCATCGAGGACTGGCGGCACTTCGTGAAAGAAGATTGAAGCTACTTCAAGAGCACTTCAGCAATTTGCACCGCATTGAGCGCCGCGCCTTTGAGAAGCTGGTCGCCGGCCACCCAGAAGCAAAGCCCGTTCTCCAGCGCGCAGTCCTTTCGCAAGCGGCCCACTTCGCAGTTGTACTTTCCGGCCACGTGGAGCGGGAGCGGGTACTCCTCGGCCTCCGGCTTGTCCACCACATCCAGGCCGGGCGCTTTGCGGAGCGCCTCGCGGGCGGCTTCCACGCTCACGGTGTTTTCGAACTCCGCGCTCACCGCCACCGAGTGGGCTCGATAGACCGGCACGCGCACGCAAGTCACGCTGGCACGAAAGGCCGGGTGATGCATAATCTTCCGGCCTTCGTTCTCCATTTTCATCTCCTCCTTGGTGTAGCCGTTCGGCAGGAACGAATCGACTTGCGGCAGCACGTTGAAGGCGATTTGGTGCGGGTAAACTTCCCGCGTCACCGGTTTGCCGGACACGGTTTCCTTCACCTGTCGTTCAAGTTCTTCGATCGCTTTGGCGCCGCTGCCGGACACCGCCTGGTAGCTGGAGGCGAAAATGCGCGTCACGCCGAAGGCCTGGTGCAGCGGGTAGAGCGCCATCAACGTGATGGCCGTGGTGCAATTGGGATTAGCGATGATGCCCCGGTGCTTTTTCACGTCGCCCGCGTTGATTTCGGGGATCACGAGCGGGACGGCGTCGTCCATGCGGAATGCGCTCGAGTTATCGATCACCACGCAGCCGGCCCGGGCCGCCAATGGGGCGAACTCCCTGGAGATGCCGGCGCCGGCGCTGAACAGCGCGATGTCGATGCCCTCGAAGCTTCCCTTCGTCAGTTCCTTCACCGGCACGTCCGCGCCCTTGAACTTGAGCTTCTTTCCCACGGATCGGGCGGAAGCCAGAAGCGTCAGATTCCCAACCGGGAACCCGCGCTTCTCGAGCGTCTGGATCATTTCGATGCCGACGGCGCCCGTCGCGCCGACCACGGCCACATGGGGACTTCGGTTCATAACAAAGGCCCGCCACTATACCGGGCAAACGGGCAGTGTCAAACCGCGGCCGAGAGCGGATGAGCCGCCGGGTGCATCTTGGAACTGCGATGCGACAAGCTCCGAGGGCGCGGCCAAAGTAGGGCAGGCGTCTCGCCTGCCCGGCGAGCGCGCCAGCGCGAGCGCGAGCGGCGCGTCGGCTGCGCCGACGCGGGGCAGGCGAGACGCCTGCCCTACTTCCCAGCGGCCGACCGAGAGCGGTCAGAGGCGTTCGTAGCAGTGTCGGGATGCGCCCTGAGCCGCCGGGCGCAATTCAGCTATTGAACGAACGCCTGCCAATCCCTTTGGGATTCGAGCGAGCCGCGAGAAGTGTGGAGAGCCCGGACGCTCGCTTTTCCCACTCCTCACTCCTCAATTTCCCGTTGGGCCGAACCCCGGCGGGGATCGTAGAAATACCTAGTCGCGCAGGGGGTTAGGTACGACTAATCGTGTTGTTGACAGGCTGGCCCCGTTTTGGTCTAATTCGATGGTTCCAGGATGGGCGGCTCGCCAGGGAAGGCAATTCCACAGGGCGGAAACAAAAGCTCAAGTCCAACAAACAAACAAACAAAACAAACAAATGAAGACCCAGAAAAAAAACGGAGAGCAGGCGAAACGAGCGTTTACGCTCATTGAAATGATCGGTGTGCTGGCGGTGATCGCGATTCTCGCGGCCCTCCTCATCCCGAAAATTTTCGAGGCCATCAACAACGCGCGCGTCAACAACGCGGCCGTGAGTTACAACAGTGTGAAAACGGCCTTGGCGGATCACTACGCCAAACACGGTTCGCTCTTGTCCAGCAATGGCACGACGATTGTGGTTGGTGGTCCCGGAGCAACAAACTTTGACCAAACCTTGCTTACCGAAGGATTCATGGACAAACTTTTCCAGGTAAAAATTGGTGATGGCCACAGCCAAGTGGAGGTTAATACCGCACTGGGGACGAACGTAACTGCGACCGCCGCCAACAGCGCGTACGACCTTGATGGAAGCGGCGCTGGCCAGAACGACGCCGCTGGTGGAGTTGTGGTTGAGGCACTGATTGGGGGCGTAACAGAGAATGATGCGAAGGATCTGAATGACCGGCTCGACGGGGCGACGCTTGGCTCCGCGATTGGGACTGATGATGCGAAGGGACGTGTCAAGTACGCAACGGGCGCTTCGACGACCGTCCGGATTTACGTCACCCATCGCTAGACGGCAAACCGGCCTCTGCGCCTCGCTTCTCTTGTAGCGGGCGCGGACAACCCGTTGGACTTCGGCGGCCGGCTCGGCTCGACTTGAGCCGGCCGCCAGCCCATCCCCCCGTCATGATCGCCACCCACCCCGCTGTCGGCGCCCGCCCGCCCTCCCAAGGCTTGTCGCTCGGCGCGCGGCCATCCCCGCATGGAGTCCCGGCTTTAGCCGGAAGTGCGACCGAAGGGATGCGGGTCGGGCCTGGCCGCACGCGCAACCGGCTAAAGCCGGGACTCCGTGCCAATCGCCGCCGTTCCTGGCCCCAATGCGCGATGCTCGAATCGTGGCGGCTCTCCAGGAACCGCAGCCGCAGGCAGAAAGATGGGGGCAGGAATATGACCTCATTTTTCTGCCCCCATCTTTCTGCCCGCCTCTCCACGAACCCGGTAGGGCCGGCCTGCGGGTCGGCCATGACGCGCGGCAGCGCGTCCCTACCAAAGGCAACCCTTTCCCACCCATGACCGCCACCCTGCCCGCCATCGGCGCCAGCCCGCCTTCGCAGAGCCTTTCGCTCGGCGCGCGGCTCGTCGCCGCCGGGCTGTTGACGCAGGCGCAGTTGGACCTGGCGCTGCGCGAACAGAAGCGCAAGGCCGCTCCCTTCAACCACGTCCTCTTGCAGCTCGGGCTGGTCGAGCCCGAGAAGCTGGCCGAGTTCCTCGCCAACGAAGCCGGGGCCAAAACCGTCAATCTCAACCGCGTGGCGGTGGACCAGGCGGCGGTGCGGCTGCTCCCCCTGGCGGTGGCCCGGCGCTACCGGGCGCTGGCCCTTTCGCGCATCGACAAAACCCTCACCGTCGCCCTGGCCGACCCGTTCGACGTGGTCGCCATCGACGCGCTGGAGCAGGTCACCGGCCTGAGCATCGACGTCGTCATCGCTCCGGAGCGGGACATCCTCAATTGCCTGGAGTTGTATCACTCAGGGGGCGATACGATTGACCAGTCGATCGAAAAAATCCTCGATGAGAAAGCCAAACAGGCGGCGATGGATCTCGAACACGCCGCCGAGCAAGCCGGCGTGGCGGATGAAGACGTGCCCGTCATCCGGCTGGTGAGCCAGATTATCACGCGCGCCGTCAACGGCGGCGCCAGCGACATCCATTTCGAGCCGGAGGAAAACATGATGCGCATCCGCACGCGCGTCGATGGCCTGCTTTACCCCGAATTGCTCATCCCCAAGGCGATGCAGAGCGCCGTGACCACGCGGCTCAAAATCCTGGCCGACATCGACGTGGCGGAGACGCGCGTGCCGCAGGACGGCCGGGCCAGCGTGCTGGTGGGCCGCCGCGAGGTGAACCTGCGCGTCTCCAGCCTGCCGACCGCTTACGGCGAAAATGTCGTGCTGCGCATCCTCGATCCGTCCGCGCAGATCGGGAACCTGAACGCGCTCGGCTTCGAGCCGGACGTGCTCACGCAATTTCGCGACCTCATCAACAAGCCCTACGGCGTCATCCTCGTGACCGGCCCGACCGGCAGCGGCAAGACCACCACGCTCTACGCGGTCCTCGGCGAAGCGAGCACGGCGGACGTGAGCACCTTCACGCTGGAAGACCCGATCGAATACCGCATGCGGCTCATCCGCCAGACGCAGGTCAAGGAAGACATTGGCCTGACCTTCAGCGCCGGCTTGCGCGCGTTGCTCCGGCAGGACCCGGACATCATCCTGGTGGGCGAAACGCGCGACACGGAAACGGCGCAATTGATGGTGCGCGCCGCGCTCACGGGCCACCTGGTTTTTTCGACCTTGCACACCAACGACGCCGCCGGGGCCATCCCGCGCCTGGTGGACATGGGGGTCGAGCCTTACCTGCTCCCGGCCAGTCTCCTGGGCATCCTGGCCCAGCGCCTGGTCCGGATGGTCTGCGACAAGTGCAAGGAGGAGGTCAAGAATCCCGAGTTGATCTTCGAGCAACTCAAGGTCCCGCCGCCGGAGAACCTGCCCATTCGCCTGTGGCGCGGCGCGGGCTGTCCGGAGTGCAAGCGCACCGGGTTCAAGGGCCGCCAGGGCATTTTCGAGTTGATGCTGTTGGACGAGCGGTTCCACGATCCCATCGTCAAGCGGGCCGGCTCGCCGGAGTATCTCCGCCTGGCCCGCGAATGTGGCATGCGCACGATGCTCGAAGACGGCTTGTGCAAGGCGGTGCGGGGGATGACGACGATTGAGGAACTGCTCCGCGTGACGAAGCTGACGGCGCGGTGAATCGTTAAATCGTTAAATCGTTAAATCGTTAAATCGTTGAATCGTTAAATCGTGAATCGTTGAATCGTGAATCGTTGAATCGTTAAATCGTGAATCGTTGAATCGTTGAATCGTTGAATCGTTGAATCGTGAATCGTTGAATCGTGAATCGGGATGAGTACGACAAGAACATTTCGGACGTTTGAGGACTTGGAGTGCTACCAGGTGGCGAGAGAGTTTCGCAAGGCGATGTATGACGTGAGCCGCCGGGTGCCCGCCTTTGAAAAGTTTGAGTTGGCCAGCCAGATTCGGCGCGCGGCGGTGTCGCTCACCAACAACATCGCCGAAGGCCACGGCCGGTGGCATTACCTCGACCACATCAAATTCGTTCTCCAGTCCCGCGGCTCGTTGGAGGAATTGATCGATGATTTGAATGTTTGCCAAGACGAGAAGTACCTGCCCCTGCCTGAAATCCATAAACTCAAGGAGGACGGCTGGAGGTTATTAAGGCTCATCAATGGCTATCTCCGCCACCTGCGCGACTGCAAAGCCGGCGAGTCCCTCAAACTCCACGAGTCCCCGACTCCATACGGCGAAACCGACGACGATCTCGAATCCTGGCTCGCCACCCTCCCCATTTAACGATTTAACGTTTTAACGCTTTAACGATTCACGCTTTAACGATTCACGCTTTAACGATTCAACGATTCAACGTTTTTAACGATTCAACGATTCAACGTTTTTAACGATTTAACGATTTAACGATTCAACGATTCAACGATTCAACGTTTTAACGATTCATGCCTTTATTTCGCTACCAGGCCATCGACACGACCGGCAACAACATCACCGGCACGATGATCGCCCCGGACGAGCCGGCCCTGGAATCCAAGCTCAAGGACATCGGCTGCTGGCTCGTCGACGCTTCGGCGGATCGCCCGGCGCCCATGGTGGACAAGGCCGCCAGGTCCCAGCGCGGCTGGCTCTCCTGGTGGGGCGGGGTCCGCCGGCGCGAAGTGATCGACTTCTGCACCCTGATGGCTTTCCAGACCAAGGTCGGCGTGCCGCTGGTCCAGGCCCTCGAAGTGGCGGGCATGGAGTGCGAGAACCCGCGCTTTCAGGAAGTGTTGGTCGGCGTGCGGCGTCATCTCGAAGGGGGGCTGCTGTTCTGGGAGGCTTTGGAAAAGTATCCCCGGGCCTTCACGCCGCACTTCATCGCCGTCGTCCGGGCCGGCGAACAGAGCAGCAATCTGCCGGAGACGTTCCGCGACATGAAAGCCCACCTGGAGTGGGTCGAGCAAATGATTGGCGACGTGCGCCAGGCCAGCCTTTACCCGTTGATCGTCCTCACGGTGGTATCCGGCTTCGTGCTGTTCCTGTTCACCAACATCATTCCGAAGTTCTCCGCGTTGCTGGCCTCGGTGAAGGTGCCGCTGCCGCTGCTCACCGTCATCATCTTTGGCGTGAGCGATTTGATAATAAAGACCTGGTGGATGTGGCTGCCGGTGATGGTTTTCCTCACGCTGGGCGTTCAAATTGGCCGGCGCGTGTCGAAAAACTTCGCCCGCACGACGGACCGCGCGAAGCTCAATCTGCCTATTCTCGGCGAGTTGAACCAGATGCTGGCTGTGTCGCGCTTCGCGCAGAACCTGGCCATCCTCTACCGCTCGGGCCTTCCCATTCTCCAGGCCCTCAATCTGTGCCGCGGGCTGGTGGGCAACGTGGTGGTCGAGGACGCCGTGGTCCAGGTGGAAGAAGGCGTGAAAGCCGGCTCCACCATCAGCGAAGCGATCCGGCGCCAGCCGGTCTTTCCGGCCATGCTGCTGCGCATGGTGATCATGGGCGAAACCACCGGAAACCTTGA
>DASTLJ010000262.1:0-8024 GCA_035715125.1 Verrucomicrobiia bacterium | reverse complement strand
AGCCATCCGAGATCCATCTCTCTGCGGACGCTCTGGGTCACGGCGTCCTGGTCACGGCACAGACTGGAGATCGGTTCGAAATCGATGTGACGAGTGAATCGAAGTTTTCTGCGAGTCGTGCAGCCCCGTTCGAGATCACGCCGTCTGGAGAAATTCTCGCCCGGCGTCCCGGCGAAGGTGTGCTCACTGCGCGATTCAAAGGCAAACGGGTTCAGATCCCTGTGAACGTTCAAGGCACTGCTCTCACGAACAATTCCTCAAGCCCTGCACCTGCTTCCGTCAGTTTTCTCCGCGACGTGCTCCCGGCGTTGAGCAAGGCCGGGTGCAACGCCGGCGCGTGTCACGCCAAGCCCGAGGGGCAGAATGGATTCAAGCTCTCCGTGTTCACCTACGATCCCAAGTCCGACTACGCCGAGATTGTGAAGGAAAATCGCGGCCGCCGCATTTTCCCCGCTTCACCTGACGAAAGTCTCATCATCAAGAAGCCGACGACCGCGCTGCCGCACGAGGGCGGGCTGCGCTTCGAGCGCGGCTCGGAGACGCATCAACTTCTCGTGCGCTGGCTGCGCGAAGGCATGGCTTACTCACTCACCAACGAGCCGACCCTCCAGCGCATCACGGCGTTCCCGAAGGAACGCCGCTATCGGAAAGCAGCGACGCAACGGCTCCTCGTGCAGGCGCATTACTCGGACGGCAGCATCCGCGACGTGACGCGACTCGCCGGGTTCGACTCCAATGACAAGGAAATTGCGAAGGTGGATGACAGAGGCGTGCTCACCATCGGGTCACTGACCGGCCAGGGCGTCATCGTCGCGCGCTACATGGGCTTCGTCGCCGACTCGCAGATCCTCGTGCCAGCGGATCGGTTGCTTCCCGAAGCGCAATATGCCTCGCTGCCGAAGAACAACTTCATCGACGAGCTGGCTTACGCGCACTTCCAACAGCTGGGTCTGTATCCGTCCGAGCTTTGTACCGACGCCGAGTTTCTCCGCCGCGCGTCTCTCGATGCGATTGGCGTGCTGCCCACGCCGGAGGAGGTGCGCGATTTTCTGGCCGAGTGCATGAGGGCTCGCTCCGGGAGTGAGGGGGTGGGAGAGCGAGGGAGTGAGGACAAAGCCGAGCCCGCCGCCGTTTCCCACTCCCCCACACCCTCACTTCCCCGCTCCCCCGGCGCCGCCCGCGATCGCCTAATCGACTCCCTCCTCTCCTGCCCCGAGTACGCCGACTACTGGGCCAACAAGTGGGCCGACCTGCTGCGCCCGAACCCCGACCGCGTCGGCGTGAAGAGTGTCTTCGTGTTCGACCAATGGCTGCGCGAGAGTTTCCGGCAGAACAAACCTTACGACCAGTTCGCGCGCGAAATTCTCCTGGCGGAAGGCTCGAATCACCGCGACGGCCCGGCTGTGGTTTACCGGGATCGACGCGAGCCCGCGGATCTCACCACGATGTTCAGCCAGGTCTTTCTCGGCACACGTCTCGAATGTGCCAGGTGCCATCATCACCCGAACGAGCATTGGAGCCAGGACGATTTCTACCAGTTCGCCGCGTTCTTCGGCACGGTGAAGCAAAAGGGCGCGGGCGTCTCCCCGCCCATCTCCGGCGGCGTCGAGACCTTCTACTTCGCCCCCGGCGGCAAAGGTGTAAAGCATCCCGTGACCGGCGAGACGATGTCGCCCCGTCCGCCCGATGGGCCGCTCGCACCAGGCGCCGAGGGCGCTGACCCGCGACGCGCTCTGGCGGATTGGCTCACCACGCCGGACAACCCATTCTTCGCGCGCGCCGTCGCGAATCGCGTCTGGTCCGTTTTCTTCGGGCGCGGACTGGTTGAGCCAGTGGATGACTTCCGCACCTCGAATCCCTGTGTAAACCCGCCGCTGCTCAACGCGCTTGCCGACGATTTCGCCAGGCATGGTTACGACCTCAAGCACCTCATGCGAACGATCCTGGAGTCGCGCCTTTATCAGCTTAGCTCGACGCCCAATGAATCGAACCTGGCCGACACGCGCAACTTCTCGCGTGCCTATCGCCGCCGCCTCCCCGCCGAGGTATTGCTCGACGCGGTGAACGCCGTGACCGGCGTTGCTGACACCTTTGCCGGCATGCCCGCCGGTTCGCACGCCACGCAAGCCTGGACCTACAAAATCGAGTCCCAGCTCATGGACGCCTTCAACCGGCCCAACCCCAGCAGCGATCCTCCCTGCGAACGCGACCGCCAGTTGAGCGTCGTCCAGTCGCTGCACCTGATGAACTCGAGGGCCTTGCAGTCGAAACTCAGCCACAAAACCGGTCGCGCCCGCCAGCTCGCCGACAGCGCAAAGTCACCGGAGGAAATCGTCACCGAACTTTACCTTGTGACCCTGAGTCGACCGCCGGCGGAGGAGGAACTCAAGCTGGCAGTCGCCGCTTTCACTGCGGAAAAAGCGACCCGTCAGACCGCGACCGAAGACGTCTTCTGGGCGCTCCTGAACTCGGCGGAGTTTGTGTTCAATCATTAGGCTCATCTCAGATTGGATGTATGAACTCCGCGAAGGGGAGCGCGATTGATGGCTTGGGTGGTGGACACGTTTCCGAATTGAAGCGAAGGACTGCGAGCCGCGTCAGACTAACGTGCCTCGACTGACTCACAACTGCGCCGGAATGCCGCGCCGGGACTTTCTCCAGCTCGGCATCGGCGGCGTGCTCGGGCTGGGCTTCGCGGATTTGCTGCGGTTGCGCGCGGGCGCCTCGCAGCCTGCGGCATCGCCCTTTAAGCCCTCGGGCAAGCGGGTCAATTGCATCATGATTTGGCTCGATGGCGGGCCGTCGCATTACGAGACGTTCGACCCGAAACCCGATGCGCCCTCCGAAGTCCGCGGCGAGTTCAAGCCGATTTCCACTTCGGTGCCCGGCGTGCAGTTTTGCGAGGCCGTGCCGCAACTCGCCAAGGTCGCCGACAAGCTCACCATCGTTCGTTCCATCTGCCACAGAGACCCCAACCACGGCGGCGGCAATCATTACATGATGACTGGCGCGCCGACGCCCGTGCCGGTCGCGTGCGGAGCATTCGTCACGTTCCATCCTTCGTTCGGCTCGGTGGTGTCGTATCACCGGGGCGTGAGCGATGGGATGCCCGCCTACATGTCGATGCCGCAGGTGTCGCGCAGTGGCGGACCCAACTTCCTCGGCGGTAAACACGCGCCGTTCCTGATCGATGGTTATCCCAACTCGCCGAGTTTCAAAGTGCGCGACGTTGTGTTGCCGTCCGACATCAGCGAAGGCCGCGCCGCGTCGCGACGCGAATTGCGCGGCGCGCTCGATCGCATGAAGCGCTTCACCGACAAGCTGGCCGAGGATCCGGCGGTGACCTTCGACCAGTATTACCAGCAGGGGGTCGATCTCGTGCTGTCGCCCAAAGCCCAGGCGGCGTTCGACATTCACAAGGAAGATGAAAAGGTCCGCGAGTCCTATGGACGGAACGATTTTGGCCAGCGGTTGCTGCTGGCGCGGCGGCTGGTCGAAGTCGGCGTGTCATGGGTCACGGTTTATTCCGGCGGCTGGGACCATCACACGAAGCTTTTCGAGTCCTACAAGGGCGAAAGCGTGCAGAAAATGGACCTTGGAGTCGCGGCGCTCATCAATGACCTGGACCAGCGCGGTTTGCTCGACAACACGATGGTCCTTATGCTCGGCGAATTTGGACGCACCCCAAAGGTGAACAAGGACGCCGGGCGCGACCATTGGCCGCACGCGATGTCCGTGTTGATGGCCGGGGCGGGAATCCCGCGCGGCGCGGTGGTGGGCGCTACCGATGCGAAGGGCTATTATGCGTCGGACAATGTCTATCGTCCCGAGGACTTCGCTGCGTCGCTCTACACGAAGATGGACATCGACCCGAATCAGGTGTTGCACACGAACACCGGGCGGCCCATCCAGCTCGTGAACAATGGGCGATTGATCAAGGAGCTGTTCGTTTGAGGCCGTGGGCGCGACGCTCAAAGCTCAGCAGGATGGCCAATGGAAAGCTCCAGGCAGAGCCAGTCGCTTTGGAGCTTTGGACAACCCGAAGCCCGAAATCCGAAATCCGAAAGAAGCCCGAAATCCGAAACTCGAAACGGACGGCGCCGATGGCGCGGCCTCTTTTCAGGTTTCGAGCTTCGGATTTCTTTCGGATTTCGGCGTTCGGATTTCGGTTTTACAGTTGACTCTTGCTTTGAGCATTTCTTCCGCCTCCGCCGCCGTTCCCACCCTCGATCATCTCTTCCCCGTCGCCGTTCAAGTTGGCACGACCAACTCCGTCACCGCTATCGGCAAGTTTGATCCCTGGCCAGCGAAAGTGTGGATGGATGCCCCAGGCGTTGTCTTCAAGCCGGAGACCAACAGCGGCAAGTTTACCGTCGAACTGGCGGCAGACGCGCCAGTCGGGCCGCATTTGATTCGGATGTTCAACGAACAAGGCGCCAGCGCGCCACGCTTCCTGATTGTGACGCGGGATCCCCAGCTCGCGGAGCGGGAGCCGAACGATGACTTCGCAAACCCGCAATCCATCGAGCGCTTTCCCGCATCGCTCAACGGCCGCCTTGAAAAACCCGGTGACGTGGATTCCTTCGCCGTCCCGCTGGAGGCGGGACAGACGCTCATCGCCTCAGTCGAAGCGTTTACACTGGCGTCGCCGATCGATGCGGCCGTGCGTCTGGTGGATGCGCACGGTGTGCAGGCCGCCTGGAATCACGACGGCCGGACGCTCGATCCTTTCCTCGTGTGGACCGCGAAGTCAGCCGGCGCCTACGTGTTGCAAGTGTTTGGCTTCGCTTATCCCGCCGAATCGGCTGTGAAGTTTACCGGCAGCGACAAGTGTGTTTATCGCCTCCACATTTCGCGCGGACCTTATTTGCGACATACGCTGCCCCTGGGAGTTCAACGCGGGACGAACACGGCGTTACAAATCGCTGGATGGAACTTTGGACCGGAACTTCCGCACGAGGTTCACTTCGACGGTGTCAACCTGCCGGCGGAATCATGGCAGACGCTCCTCCTGCTGCCCGGCTTTGAGAATGCGCTCACGCTGCCTGTCGGCAATGGGCCAGAGTTGATGGAAGTGGAACCGAACGATGTTGCCGCAGCGGCAAACCACATCGATGTGCCTTGCGCCGTCACTGGATACATTGAAAAGATCGGCGATGAGGACCGATTCAGTTTTGCAGCGAACAAGGGCCAGAAGTTCCTCCTCGAAGTCCAATCCGCCGCGCTCGGCTTTCCGGTCGATGCCTGGCTCAAGGTGGAAGACTTGAAAGCCAGGGAATTGGCGAAGAACGACGACAGCGATGGCCTTGACCCGAAACTCGAATGGACCGCACCTGAGGACGGCACTTTTTTCGCTGCCGTTGGCAGCGTGCTCCATCGCGGCGGTTCGGATGACCTTTATCGCTTCAATATTCAGCGCGCAGAACCTGCAGTGAAGGCCAGCGTGTCTGAAACTGCGTTCACCGTCACGGCCGGCAGCACGAACGAAGTGAAAGTCAGGATCAAACGCCTTCACGGCTTTAAGCAAGCGCTGACAGTTTCCGTGAAGGAGGGATTGCCCGACGGGTTGCAAGCAGCACCACAGAACGTTCAAGAGAAAAGTGACGACGTTGCGATCAAACTCGTCGCCTCCGCGGAGGCGAAGCCATTCAGCGGCCCGATTCGAATCATCGTCACGGAACTGGATTCGCAGAAAGACCACCGCGCGGTGGCGGATCTCACCGGTTCAACCGTCAACAACGGCGTCCCCGGCGGGTTCAACAAACTGGCGATCGAATCCACGGATCAGTTTTGGCTTACGGTATTAGCGGCTCCAGCGACCAAGGACGCGAGCGGGAAATAACAGACCAAGCAGGAGGCCTTGAACGCCGCCCTCGCCGAGTTCGTGCAGCGCCGAAACCGGCTCCGCATCCTTGAATTGGCCGGCACGATCGACTTCGACCCTAACTGGGACTACAAAAAGATGCGGGGCAGACGGTGAAAGTTATCGTTGACAGCCCAAGGCGGCGTAAGTCCCCGGCAGCTACAAGGGTTCATCCGGCTGAACAGCGCGGCGAACTACTGCGGGCCAACAGGGTGTGTTTCCATAGCCCGGCGCTCGCAATCGCGAAGTCTGTTCGAGAGGAGCAATTGCTCTGATTTGACGCCGGTGAGCTGAATTGCCTTGCGCAGGTGTTCGGCGGCGCTTTGGAAATGCTCCAGTTGCGCCTCGAATTGCGCCAGCACGGCGTGCAGCAGGTAATAGGAGTCGAGCAACTGCTGATCTCGAATGGATGTCACCGCTTCGATGCCGGCCTCCGGCCCGCGCACGTGCGCCAGGGCGACCGCGCGATTTAACGCGATGACGGGTGAATCGTCGAGTTGCACGAGGCGGTCGTACAACAACAAAATCCGCCGCCAGTCTGTGGACTCGAAATCCGCCGCCGTGCAGTGGCACGCCGCGATGCCTGCCTGCAAATGGTACGCGGTGAGTTCTTCGCCTGAGGCGGATTGGGAGAGGTGGAACATGCCGCGCGCAATCATCGACGCGTCCCAACTCGAACGCTCTTGCTCGTTCAGGCGCAGGATGTTTCCGTCCGCGTCTGTTCGGGCAGGCAGCCGTGCTGTGTTCAACAACATCAGCGCAGCGAGGGCGTGGGTGCGCGGCCGGTTGCCCACCGCGTGCCGCGCGAGCAAGGTGACCAGGCGGATCGCTTCGTGGCACAGTTCCGCGCGCACCAGTCGCTCGCCGCTGGACGCCTTGTAGCCTTCATTGAACAGCAGGTAGAGCGTTTGCAGGACGGCGTCCAGGCGCGCGGCCAATTCCTCGCCGGAGGGCACAGCAAAGGGAATCCGCAGTTCGCGGATTTTTTGCCGCGCTCGCGTCAGTCGCTTGGCAATGGCGGCTTCGGTGGTCAGAAACGCCTTCGCGATCTCGGCGGGACTGAATCCGCAAAGCGCCTTGAGCGCCAGGGCGGTTTGCGACTCCTGCGGGATCAGCGGATGACAACACGCGAACATAAGGCGCAAGCGGTCGTCCTCGATCTCCGTGTCGAAGGAAACGGAATCGCCGGGTCGGGAATCGGCCGACCACTGCTCGACGAACGCGATGATCTCCGGTTCCTTGGCTTGAAAAAGTTTTTCGCGCCGGATCAAATCCAGCGCGAGGTTCTTCGCGGTTTGCGTGAGCCAGGCGGCGGGGTTTTGCGGAATGCCGTAGTACGGCCACGTTTGCAGGGCCCGGACCAGTGCTTCCTGCACCACGTCTTCCGCCAACTGCAAGCGGCCGGTCCCGAAAATGCCGGTCAGTACGGAAACCAGCTTGCCCGCTTCGTGGCGGAAGAGATGGTCCGCCAGCCGGGAAATCTCGGCGGCCGGCGCCGATGGGCCGATGTCTTGGGCCGCGTTCACCGTCAAGCGGGGGCGCTCACGCCATTGCGCCCGCAAGCTCTCCTGTGCGCGATGAGATCTCCAGAGCGCGTTCCCGCGCGGCGCACATGTCGGCCACCGGACGCACCTCCACGACGATGCCGTATTCGAGGCCGGGGCATTGTTGAGCGATGGCGATGGCTTCCGCCTCGCTCGCGACCTGGAGGTAGAAATAACCGCCAATCGCTTCCTTCGATTCGGCGAACGGACCGTCGGCGACGGTGCGCCCCTTTTTGCCGGAAACGAGTTTGCCTTCGGTCTGCAACGGGTGGCCGCCGGCGCATTTCCCCTCCTGCTTCAACCTCTCGAACCACGCATACCAGTCGGAGACGACCTTCTGGAGTTGTTCAGGCGAGAGTTGCTTGTCCCAGTTTGTGCCGCGAAAAAGCAGCAGGTAATCGGATGTCGTTGTCGGTGTGCTCATAGTTATGTTTTCGGTTTGTTTGGTTTCATTATTTCGACGAACCCGCCGCCCCTGCCAGGACAACTATTTTGCGGTTTCGTTTCTTTCCCAGAGGGGCGAACGTGTTGTTTTCCGTGTCCTGGCAAATGGCGAAAATCACGACTTCGCCCGCTTGAGCGTGGTGGGCTTCTCCGGCATTTCCTTGCCGTCCATG
>DASTLJ010000261.1:0-7366 GCA_035715125.1 Verrucomicrobiia bacterium | reverse complement strand
CGACGGAGTACGTGTAAAACTCGGCCTGGTCCAGCGTCTGCGGAAAAGTGAAAAGATTCTTGCCGGGAGTGAGTTCGACCTTTTGTTCGCCCAGGGGTTGCTCGTTGCGGTACAGGCGGACGGTGGCGGTCTGCGCCTTGTCGGCCTGGACGAAGATTCTCGCCTCGAACGCCTGCCCGCGCTTGACGCGGTTGGGGATCACGAGCTTCTGGACGGAGACATCGTTCCCGCGCTCGACGCCGAGGGGGACGACGTCCACCGTGACGCCCAACGGTCGGGCCTGCATGAGCGCGCCCATCGCGTCGCCGAGATTCTCGTTGCCATCGGAGAGGAGCACGAGTCGTTTCTGGCCGGTCTCGGGAAAGGCCGCGGTGCCGAGCCGGATTGCGCCGCCGATGTCGGTGCGTTCGCTACCAACGACGGCGAGAACCTTCGTATCCTTGAGATCGACTTGCGCGCTGGCGGTGGATTCCAGCGCCGCGTCCGTGCCAAACACGAGCAGCCCGGCGCGGTCTTCCTTCTTTTTGGCTTCGGCAAAGCGGTTGACGAGCTTGCGCGCGGCCTCCTGTTGAACGGAGGGAATGGAGTCGGAGCGGTCGAGAACGAAGAAGACGTTCACGCCTTCCTGGGGTTTCTTCCATTGAAGCCCCGCCACGGCGAGCACCAGCAAGAGCGTGACGAGGAGGCGGACACCGAGCACGAGCCAGCGGCGCCACGCGGCGACCTGCACGTCCGATTTCAGCGCCAGCCAGATCACCCAGGCCCAAGCCAGCGGCAGGAGCAGGAGCCATTGGGGGTGGGTGAGTTGGAAATTCATGAACGACTCAGTGACCAGTAATCAGTAATCAGTAATCAGTAATCAGTATCCAGTATTCAGTATCCAGTATTCAGTTGAATTGCGGCGGGTTCGAGCGATCCAGGTCAAAGCAGGACGTCGCGTTACGAAACTGATTATTGAACACTGATTACTGAATACTCCTCCAATCGTGTCTCGCGGCGTCAGCATGGTCTCAGTGCCCGGACGGTATCCCGCCCCTGCCGAACTCGTCCAGCACACTTGCGGGCGCGCGGGCCGTGAAGAGCGCATCTCAAAATTTGTGTCACCGTGTGCGCATTACCCCCTCACCCCAGCCGTGTCCCTCCGAGTGGAAGAGGGCGAGGGCGGCGGACGTCGCGGCAGTTCGCTGGCCACGCGGCTGCCCCCGCACCCCGGCCCTCTCCCCCTCTGAGGGGGAGAGGGAGTCCGGTCGCGCCGTTGGTTGCGCAACGGTTAGCACCTGGCCGTTCGACGACTTGCGTCGCCAACTGCGCGGACTGACGGCCAGCGATTCCCCCTCTCCCCCTCGGAGGGGGAGAGGGCCGGGGTGAGAATTCTCCCAAGCAAAACTTCGCGTCTTGAACCCCTGAACCCTGATTCTGTGCGCCGTCGTTCTCCTACTCCTACTCTTACTCTTAATCCACTGGGCATGAAAGAGTCGAGAGTAGGAGTAAGAGTAAGAGTAAGAGTGGGGTTCATGGTGAGGGGTCAGGCGGTTCGTTTGGCCTGACCTTCGCAGAAAGATCGCATGAGCCCGGCCGTGAATTGGATCGGCGTCGAAGGCGATCCTCACGCCGGGTCAATACCGGACTAAAGACTACTTCGCCTCTGGCCTGCTGAGGAGTTCCAGCGCGCGCACCGTGGCGGCGTGGCGCGATTCGATGCTGCGCTTCTATCGCTTGGTATCCGGTTAGCGTAGCTGCGACCGTGAGGTCGCAAGCTGGATTCCCTAGCGCAAACGAAATCGACGCCGACGCGCAGCCTTCCCGCCCCGCGACCTCACGGTCGCAGCTACGCAGAAGACATGCGGCCTTCGCCGCTCCTATCGGCGGCGCACCAGTTTCTGTACGCGATGATTGCCCGAATCGGCCACGTACAGGTTGCCCCGCGAATCCAGCGCGATGCTCCACGGATTGTTGAACTCCCCCGGCTGGATGCCGGGTCCGCCGAGGATTTCGAGCGGCTTGTCCTTCGCGTCGAATACTTGGATTCGGCTATTGCCAAACTCGCACACGAACTGGCGCCCGTCGGAGTCCACGCGAACATCGTACGGATAACTGAACTCGCCCGCGCCGCGACCCGGCCGCCCATGTGACCTGAGCCACTTCCCCTCGCGAGTGAAGACCTGGATGCGATGATTGCACGAGTCGGCGACGCACACCGTGTCGCCCGGCCCGATGGCGAGCCCTTCGGGGCGGTTAAATTCGCCGTTGCCATCGCCCGCTCGTCCGAAGCTCACGAACCGCTTGCGTTCCTTTGTCGAAAAGCCCTGCACGCGGTCCACCGTCGTGTACTCGCTCACGAAGGCCTCGCCGCGCGAGTTGATGGCCACGGCGCGCGGCAGCACGAAATCGCCCCCGTGGGCCGCCGGCGCGCCCCATTGCTCGACCAGTTTGCCGTCGCGCGCGAAATGGTTCACGCGCTGGTAATGCGGCTCGACGAGCACGATGTTGCCGTTGGTGTCGGTGCACATTCCCTTGGGCTTGCCCAAATCAGTCTCCGGCATTCGCCATGAAAGCAGGAACTCCCCGTTGGGGGAAAACTTCTGAACCCGGCCCGTCATGTCTATCACGTAAACATTGTCTTCTCCGTCGAGCGCCACCGAGCGCGGTTTGTTGAACTGCCCAAGGGCGCTGCCTTGCGAGCCGATTATTTCCACGCGGGTGAACAATTGGCTCTCCAATCTCGTCCCGGTTGCCGGCTCGCGTTCGCAGCCCGTGCAGAAAAGCAGCAGCGAAAACCAGGAAAGCTGAAATGCCTCCCGTACCAGGAGCGCGGACAGCTTTGTCGGCGCGAAGCTGGGCGGCGTAAGATGACTGGCTTCCAGGCTGTCCCGGTTGCGCAGCGAGCCAGGAGGTTGGCAATTGAGGCCCGGCGTTTTCCCACTCCCGGAGGGAGATTTGAGAATAGCCGGGCAGTTCACTGCCGGGTTTGGATTCGGCGTGCCACAAGTCCCGAAGGGACGGATGAATCCAGCGAATATCATGCGTCTGCTTTTATTCCCAGTCTGTGGGAGACATTCTGCCGTCCCTTCGGGACGCAATGCCCCTGTTCGACACTCCCACCCTTGAAAGGGTGGGCTATTCTCGAATTTCCCTCCGGGAGACGCAAGCCCTCTCGAATCTTCATTGTTTCCCGCCCGCATTGCTCTAAAACAATATGCATCCGTTCGTATGCGGCGAATGTTTCACGCGCCCACGTTGCTGGCTGCCTTGCTCGGCAGCGCCGCCCTTTCGGCGGCTCGCGCCGGTGACGCGCCCGCCCCGCGCTCCTGGTGGGCCATCCAACCGCTGACCCGCCCGACCGTTCCTCTCACGCAACACGCAACACGCAGCACGAACCCGATCGATGCCTTCATCGAGGCCCGGCTCGCCGAAAAAAAACTCGCACCCGCGCCCGAAGCCGATCCTCGCACGCTGATTCGCCGGCTTTATTACGATCTCATCGGCCTTCCGCCCACCCCCGAGGAAGTCGCCTCCTTCTTGCGCGACTGGGATTCGTCATTCGTCATTCGTCATTCGTCATTCGACTCGCTCGTCGATCGACTCCTGGCCAGCCCCCGCCATGGCGAACGGTGGGCGCGCCATTGGATGGACGCCGTCCACTTCGCCGAGACGCACGGGCACGACCAGGACCGCATCCGCACCAACGCCTGGCCGTATCGCGATTACCTCATCGCCAGTTTCAACGCGGACAAACCCTACGCCCGCTTCGTCGAGGAACAAGTCGCGAGTGACGTTCTCTTTCCCGAGGACCCCCAGGCCATCGTCGCCCTCGGGTTACTGGCCGCCGGGCCTTGGGACGAAAGTTCGCTGCGTGACATTCGCGAAGACACGCTCGACCGCCAGATCGGCCGTTACCTGGACCGCGACGACATTGTGACGACGGTGATGCAAACCTTCACCAGCGTCACCGTCCAGTGCGCCCGCTGTCACGATCACAAATTCGATCCTATCTCACAACGCGACTACTACGCGCTCCAGGCCGTTTTCGCCGCGACCGACAAGGCCAACCGCCTCTACGACTCCGATCCCAAAGTGCATCAGCGCCGCCACGAGTTGAAAGCTCGACTGGCCGCTGCAGAAAAGGGCGACCGTGCCTTTCTCCTCAGCGCAACTTCGCAGCGCGCCGTGGACGATTGGGAAAAAGCTCGCGGCGGCCGCCCTGCGGAGTGGAAAACGCTGGAGGCCGAAACATTCATCTCGACCGCCGGCGCCACGCTCACCCGCCAGCCCGATGGCTCGCTCCTGGCCAGCGGCCAGCACGGTCCGACGGACGTTTATACGATCTCGGCGCCTGCGCCGTTCCGCAAGACCACCGCGGTGCGCCTGGAAGTTCTCACCGACGACAGCTTGCCGATGCGCGGGCCCGGGCGAGAATCGAACGGCAACCTGCACCTGTCCGAGTTCCAGCTCCTGGTCTTCGAGCCTGGCGCCAACGCCGCCCGTCGCATCGCACTGCGGAATCCCACTGCCGACTTCAACCAGTCCGGCTGGACGATTGCCCACGCACTCGACGGCAACGACAAGACCGCCTGGGGCATCCATCCGAACGTCGGCAAGCCCCACACCGCGGTATTCGAACTCGCAGAGAGCCTGTCGCTCGCGGACGGCGCGGCGCTCACATTTATCCTGAAACAACTTCACGGCGGCCACTGCATCGGCCGGCTGCGGCTTTCGGTGACGGACGCGGAGCCTGCCGCCCGCGCGGCGCTGCTTCCCGAGACGATTCAAGGCATCCTCGAACAACCCGCCCCGCAGCGCACGGAGGACCAGCGCGCCACGCTCGCCGCGTCCGTGCTCAAACAAGTTCTTGCCGCTGAACTCGCGATGCTCCCGGCGCCTTCTATGGCTTACGTAGGCGGCAGCGACTTCGAGCCGGATGGCAGTCTCAAGCCCGCGGCGGCGCCTCGGCCTGTCCACGTCCTGCACCGTGGCGAAATCACCCACCCCCGCGAAGAGGCCCGGCCGGGCGCGCTGGCGTGTTTGGAGGCGCTGCCGGCGAGCTTCGCTCTCGCCGACGCCGGCGATGAAGGCGCCCGCCGTGCCGCGCTCGCCCGCTGGCTGACACACCACGACAATCCGCTCACCTGGCGCTCGATCGTCAATCGCGTCTGGCATCATCACTTTGGGCGCGGCCTGGTCGATACGCCGAACGACTTTGGCCGAATGGGCGGCGCGCCGTCGCATCCCGAACTGCTCGACTGGCTGGCCGTCTGGTTCCGGGATGACGCGGGCGGCTCGTTGAAGAAGTTGCACCGGCTCATCGTGACGAGCGCGGCCTATCGGCGTGCTTCGGTCGTTGAAGCGTTGAAGCGTTCAAGCGTTGAAGCGAGTCGTGAGTCAGGCCGCTTTAACGCTTCAACGCTTCAACGCTTCAACGCTCCAACCCTTCAACCCTTCAACGACTCCACCGACCCCGAAAACCGTCTCCTCGCCCGCATGAACCGCACGCGTCTCGACGCTGAACAGGTCCGCGACGCCATCCTCCAGATCGCGGACCGGCTCGACCTGCGGATGGGCGGCCCGGGCGACATGCAGTTCGACCTCCAGCCAGGCATTCACGTCACGCCCCGCGTGGACTACGGGAAGTTCGACCTCGACGGCCCAGCCGGCCGCCGTCGCGGGATCTATCGGTTCCTGTTCCGCACGCTGCCCGACCCGTGGATGGAGGCGCTCGATTGCCCCGCCGGCGACCAACTCACGCCCGCTCGCAACAACACCGTGACCGTCCAGCAGGCCCTGGCGATGTGGAACGACGCGTTCGTTGCCCGCCACGCTGAACACTTCGCCGCCCGGCTCGAACGCGAAGCCAGCGGCCTCGACGAGCGAATCGCCCGCGCTTTCGAACTGGCCCTCAACCGCCCGCCGACCGCCGATGAGCGCCGCGACTTCGCCGACTATGCACGGCAGCACGGGCTCGCGAATTTCTGCCGCCTTCTGTTCAACAGCAACGAATTCATGTTCGTGAACTGAAGCTGGGAGCGCCGGCATCTTGCCGGCAGGATGCCGGCGCTCCCAGGTTTGGAGGGACGCGCCCTGACATTTATGAGATCGCTTCTAACCTCGCGTCGGCGCGGGGGCTGAAGCAGACGCCAGGGCGCCGGCCGGACGCCCGCGACGCAGCCGCGTTTCCACGTCGAGGAGGTGCAACCTGCATTGCGCCTCAAACGCCTCTCGCGTTTTTGGAAAGTCCTCCACGAGCTGGCGCAATGTCTTGCGGGCAGCCTCCTCGTCCCGCAAATGGCGCAATTGCCAGTGAGCGATCCGGGCGAGCCATTTCGCCAGCATTTCGGGCGGTTGTCCCGGCATGGCGATGAGCAGCTCGAGTTGTTCGACCGCCAGGCCGGCCCGGTCGAGTCGTTCGGCCAGCAGCCACGCGAAACGCTCCCGCGACGGCACATCATTCGGATCCGCTTCCAACGCGGCGACGGACTTGTTGGCTGCGGCGAGGGCTTCGTCTTTCGTCAGTTCGCCTTCGTGCGCGGACGGCGCAGCGGCCAGAGCGTTGGTGCGCTTCGGCAGCGCGATTCGGCGGGGCTCGCGCCGTTGACGAAGTTCCTCGGTCGAGGCAGGGAGCCGGTTGATTCGCAGCCGCGCCATCCGATCCAGATGCGTGCCAGGGAACTCCGCGCAGATCTTCTCGAGGGCGCGTCGGCCGGCCGCCGGGTCGTCCCCAAACTGAAGATGCCAGTCGGCCAGCCGGTGCATCGCGACGCCGACGTCCGACGGTGTGACGTTGGGCTGGCTGCAAAGCTCGCGCATCGTCCGCTCGGCGCCGGCCAGATCATTGAAGTGGCAGGCGTACAATTCTGCCAGCATCATCCAGCCTTGGAAATCGTCGTCGCAATCTTCCAATGCGCGAATCACCTCCCACTCGGCTTCGTCGTATTTGCCGAACTTCATCTTGGCGATGGCAGCACCGTAAATGGGTTTATTTCTCAACACGGTCCGAAGTGGCAATGCACCGTGGGCGATGGGCAGCAACCAAAGCGTCGCCGCGAAGCCCGCGCACATCCAGCCGGCGAAGTGGACCACGGCCCATGCCACCGGTAACAGGAGCACGCTCCAGGCCAGCAGCAGCACGCGCCATTGCCGCCTATTGGCCTCGGGTATCCTGACCGCGACGGACACGACCAGCCACGCCAGGGTCATCGCCGCCCAATAGGAGGAGATAACGATCAGTCCGAGGGCGCTGGCATTGACGGTGCGAGCTGCGGCGTTCGGTCCGAGTCGCCCGAACAGGGACGGCACACCTGGGAGTCCGCCCGCAACGTAGAGCACCCAAATCACCAAGGGCACTGCCAGACCCTTGATGTACCATCTCCAA
>DASTLJ010000260.1:0-15978 GCA_035715125.1 Verrucomicrobiia bacterium | reverse complement strand
AAGCGCGGGAGACTCCGGCGACTTCGACGGCCGGCGTCACTGCGCCGGCGGGCGCTTCGGCGGAACGAGCGTCAGGCCGCGTGACCTCTGCCGTGTCGGGCATGGCGTGAACGTGCCGGAAAAGGCGCGGCGTTGACGATTGGAAAATGTGAAGTGTTCAAGAAGTCTTGCGCGCCGCCCAACCGCCACTACGCTGTCAACCATGACACGGCAATCGGTTGACTTAAGCGCGCAGGAAGGCATCGCCCGTCTGGGCCGGCGTGTCTTGGGCGGCGGACAGGTGACGCGTGAGGAGGCGCAGGCGTTGTTCGAACTGGAGGACCCCGCGGACATTCACGACCTGCTCTCGTGGGCCAATCGCATCCGCCAACGGTTCAAGGGAAACAAGATTCACCTCTGCTCGATCGTGAACGCGAAAGCCGGCGGTTGCTCGGAGAATTGCAGTTTCTGCGCGCAATCGTCGTTTTACCAGACCGGTTCGCCCCGCTACGGGTTTATCGATCCGGGCCCGGTGCAGGAGGCGGCAGACGAAGCGCAGCGCAACGGCGTCACGGCCGTGGGCCTGGTCGCGGCGTGGAAAGGGCTCAACGAAGGGCCGATGCTCGACGAGGTTTGCGAGCGCATCCGCGAGCTGAAGGCCTCGGGCAAAACGCGGCCGGACGCCTCGCTCGGGATCATCAAGAGCCAGCGCGTGGCCGACCGCTTGAAGGAGGCGGGCCTTTCCTGCTACGGTCACAACCTGGAAAGCTCACGCCGCTTTTTCCCGGAGCACTGCACGACGCACACCTTCGAGGACCGGCTGGGGACGATTCGCTACTTGAAAGCCGCGGGCATCAGCATTTGTTCGGGCGGCATCATCGGCATGGGCGAAACGCGCGCGGACCGGTGCGACCTGGCCTTTTCGCTCAAGGAAATCGGGGCGAACGTGGTCCCGATCAACATTCTCAATCCGATTCCCGGCACGCCCTTCGAAAAGCTCCCGCCCCTGCCGCCACTGGAGATACTCAAGACCATCGCCTGCTTCCGGTTCATTCTGCCGCGGCAGGAAATCATGATCGCCGGCGGGCGCACGGCAAACCTGCGCGACCTCCAGAGCATGGTCTTTACCGCCGGCGCCAGCGCCTTGATGGTGGGCAATTACCTGACCACGCTCAATCAGCCGGTCGAAAAAGACCTCCAGATGCTCCGCGACCTGGGCCTGGATCCGGATTGGGACAGGCACGGGTTTGCGGATCAGGCCGAGTGCGAGTGCGGCGGGGAGGAGCGCAAGGAAGAGGCGGCGCCAGTGGGCTGAGACGTGGTGCGTGATGCGTGATGCGTCAAGCATTGTCCGGACGCCGACCCAGTAAGCCCACATTCTTGACGCACCACGCACCACGCATCACGTCCCCATGCACCGGCTAGGCAAAAATCACGGCGGCTACTTCGGCGAAACCATCGACGTAGCCACCGTCCTGCGCGACGTCGAGGCCGCGGCCTTGCGGCACGGATGGGAATCCGAGACGCTGCCGGCTGGCGAAGGGGTCAGGCTTCAGACCTTGCGGCGGATTCGCGGCGGAAGCCGTCGCGCTTACGTGTCGGCAGGCATCCACGGCGACGAACCCGCGGGCGTGCTTGCCGTGCGCCAGCTTCTGCAGGACGACGCTTGGCCGGCACTCGTCGATTTGTGGCTTTGTCCGTGTCTCAATCCGACTGGTTTCCCCCTGAACCGCCGCGAGAACGCGCAGGGAATCGATCTCAACCGCCAGTATCTCCACCCCGAAGCCGCCGAGACTCGCGCGCACATCGAGTGGTTGCGCCGCCAGCCATCGTTCGACGTGACGCTGTGCCTGCACGAAGACTGGGAGGCCGATGGATTCTACCTCTACGAAGTGAAAACGGGCGACGGGCCATCGCAGGCGGAAGCAGTGATCCGGCGCGTCGCGCAGGTTTGCCCCATCGATCTCTCGGAGAACATCGAAGACCGGCCCGCCACCGGCGGCATCATTCGGCCGAGTGCTGACCCGCGCTCTCGCCCCGAGTGGCCGGAGGCGTTTTGGCTGCTGACGCAGAAGACGCGACATTCGTACACGCTCGAAGCGCCCTCGGATTATCCAATGCCGGTCCGCGTGGCGGCGTTAGGAACGGCGGTCCGGACAATCCTGGAAGGCCTCTGAGCCGTTGGGATTCATAAACGCAGATCAGGGCTTGATCCGTCCGGCGGGCCCGGTAACATCCCCGCCCATGAGTTTCTTTGGTGCTTTGCTTGTGTGGGCGCTTATCGCGGCGGTGATGGTGGGTGCATTGGTTTGGGCGACTCACGGCGCCGTCTGGGTGTTCGTGATCGCGATGTTGGCGTTCATCGTGTGCTTCGGCCGGTACGGCTGCATGACGCATTGACGCGCCGGTGCTCCGGCAGGGCGAGGTTCTTGCCAAGCCCACGACTGCTCTTGGCCGCCCGCTAAGAAACGGCCGATGACTCGTAGCCGCCGAGGTCAGGAGGCGGATTTCTACAGTGAGTCGTAGATTCCCTTCCGCCTCCTCACGTCGGCGGCTACATTTTTAGCGAGTCAGAGAGCGAGCGCGAAGGCGATCAGGAGCGCGTCTTCCCGGGCGGCCTTGTAATTGGCGCGAAGATGGCTCGCGAAAGCCGCGTAGTGCTCCAGCCACCAAAAGCACGGCCAGGCAAAGACAATGTGGCGGGCGCCTGCCGCACGCAGGCGCTCCAATTGGCTTATCGCAGTGGCATCATCGGCGGGCGGACCCCAGTAGGCCCCGTCTTGCTCGAGGAAGGGCATGGCCCGGCGATGAGGCAGCAGGGAGCGGAGTTGTTCCTCGTCCACCAGGATGAATGGTTCATCGAGAGGAAGGAGTTCGATCAGTGCATCGCGAGCTTGAGCCAGGCGCAACGCGGCGCCGGCAGAAGGTGCGGGCGGCGGCGTGAGCAGCAACTTGCCGATCCCCGGCTTTGCAATGACTGCAAGCAGCGTAGCCCGGTCCAGTGTTTTCACGAGCGCGCCGGGCAGCTTCCTGAAATCTCTCGCGGACCAGAGGCTGCGGTGGCGTTCGAGTTCATTGGCGCAGAGATTTTCCTGAGCTGTCTCGAACTTGGGCGTGGTGACGATGACGGCCTTGTTGGCTTTGGCAACTGCCATCCGGAGGAATTCCAGGCCTTTTGGCTTCTCGAAGTGTTCGATGATGTCGCCCATGAAAATCAGGTCATAGTTCGGAAGTTTCGGAAGCAACTCGCACGTGTCTCCGACGTGAATTTCGTTGTAGAGGTATCGGTGCAACTCGGTGAGATAGGCGGCGTGGCCTTCGATGCCGTCGATGCGCACCTGCCAGTTCTCGCGACGGTAGCGGGGCGGGTCGCGCTCAGCGGCGTTGATGTCGGTGTATTCGCGGAAGAGGTGGCCCCATTTGCCGAACCCGACGCCCACGTCGAGGATGGAGCGCGGCTGTAACTGCCGGAGCAGGTGAATGACGGTCGGAATGGTGTTGGGGCGGCTGCTGGGCATGGCGCGTCAAGGCTGAAGCTTGAAGACAATCAGGCGTTCATTGGCCAGCACACAAGGAAACGCCTCACGCAATCGCCGATGAAACTCAGCGTAGTGTTGCAGCCACCAGAACGACGGCCACGCGAAGGCAATATGGCTGGCGCCGGCGGCGCGAAGTCTTTCCAGTTCCTGCCAGGCTGCGCTGTCGTCCGCGGGCGGCCCCCAATAGGCGCCGTCCTTCTCCAAAAACGGAATGATCCGATGTCCGGCCAACGCGCGAACTTTGCCCCACTGCGCGTCGTCCACGAGGATGAAGCTGGCGCCGCCTGGGATGAGACGTGACAGCTCGGTTGTGGCCAGGTGCAGGCGCGCTGCCCAATCCACTCCCGAGGCTTGGCCGAGTGACGCGGACACCGTGTGTAGTTCGTGCGCCAGTCGTGTGACGCTTTCCGGCAAGGCGCGCGCGGCGATGAAGAGTTTCTGTTGCTTGCCATCAATCTTTTCCGGCAGCGGAAACGCCGCGCTCTTGAGTCCCGCTTCGGCGTAGAGTCTGGCAAAATCGTGCACCCACACGTGCTCGGGTGTGGGCCAAGGCCAAGCTTCGCTCCAGTCGATGTTCACGATGTGGCGCCCGGCATCGGCGAGTTTTTTGAGGAGGCCGACGACCACGGCCGGCGGATGATGCAGAAACACTTCGATGGCCAGTATCGCATCGTAGTCTCCCCCGGGCAGTTCCTGCCCGGAATAGAAGTCGTACTGCTCGAATCGAATCCGTCTCTCCGCGCAATAGTGCCGGGCATTGGCCAGTTGCTCGGGGCTGAGATCGAGCGCCGTGATCCCGGCGTCCGGCCAGGTGTCGGCCAGCAGCCTGGTGATGCGCCCGAAACCGCAGCCGATTTCGAGGATTCGCCGCATTGGTAGCTCGCCGCGCTGAAGCACGTCGAGGAGGAACCTTTCTTGCAGCCGATGAAACTCCGGCGGCGTGCGTTGCTCGTCGATGTACGCTCGACCGCGTTCGAGCCAGTACTCGTTGACGTTAAACTTGTCAGGCATGACTAGGAAGAGCGGCCGCCAAAGCTGGCCGCGGCGTCGCGGTAGAGTTGGACCAATTGTGCATTCAGCCCTCGTATGTCGTAATGCTTCGCCACGAACTCGCGGCCGCATCGTCCCAGGTCGGGCCAGAGGGCGGAGTGCTCGAGTAAAAACTCCAGCCGCCCGGCCAGCGCCGCCACGTCACGCTCCGGCACCAGGAAGCCGGATCGTTCCGGCACGAGTCCTTCGGCCAGCGCGCCGTGCTGCGTCGCCAGCACCGGCAGGCCGCACGCCTGCGCTTCTTGCAGGAACAAACCCTGGCCTTCCTGGTCCCCTTCGACGCTCACGCTCGCCTGCACGGCGAGATGCGCGCGAGCCATCAGTTCCTGGATGAATGCGCTGTCGAGGGCGCCGCGCAGCGTGACCACACTGCTTAGCTTTAGTTTCACAATGAGCGCCTCAAGCGCCTTCCGCAACGGCCCATCACCGACGATATCGTAATGCAGTTCCGGATGCCGATGCCGGGCTTTTGCCACGGCGCGAATCGCAAACTCGTGGCCTTTGATCTCGACCAACCGCGCCACGGTCAGCACCCGCACTGGCTCGCCGGCCCGCCGCGTCCGGGCGCGGAACGGAAACGCCTCCAAATCGAGGCCGACCGGGAGTTTGCGCAGCTTGGCATGCGGGCAACCCAATCTGGCGACTCGCGACCGCGTGAACTCGCTGTTCACCGTCACCCGATCCGCAGTGGCGAAAAGTTTCTCGTAGATTCGCGGGCCTTGCTTGCGCGGCAGCGTCGAAAAGTCGAAACCGTGGAAGCTGACCACGAGCGGCGCGCGCCACAGTTCACGGGCAAAGCGAAAGCTTTCGCCGACCGGCCCGAAGTGGGCATGAAGCGCATCATAGCCGCCCGGCAGCCCGCTCAGCCGGTCGAGCCGATACAGCGCCGAGAGGCTGCGCGCGCGGTGGCCGGAATGTTCCTCGCTCAAGGCCTGCTCCGTCAGCGCGGGCGCGCGTTCCAAACAACGCCCGAGCGCCGGAAGCGCGTCCGCCAGCCGTTTCCAGTTTGGAATCGCCTCCGCGGCGCCCGGCAGCCACGTTTCCCCGGCCAGCGGCAAGACGGGTAATTCCCACGGCACGCACTCCGGCGGCATGTCCATATAAGTGGTGCGTTCGAGCAGGCGATGCTTCGCCACGGCGGCATGCACGGGCACGCCTGGTTCGGGACGCGCGTCGGAGAAGATATCCACTTCATGGCCGAGGTCGAGCAGGCCGGTGATTTGCCGGAGAATAAAAGTCTCCGAAACGACCGGGAACTGGCCGACGAAGAAGGCGATGCGCAAGGGATTGTTCATCGGGCTGGGTGCAACGAAATCGTCTGGAACACCTCGGCGTAACGGCACTTGGCCGCCAGTTCGCCGCGGAACTGGTTCAGCCCGCGCACGGCGCGCACATAGTCGAACTGCATCAACTGCGAGCGATGGGCCCGGAGCGCGCGCAGTTTTTTCGGCATCTCGGCGGTGATGTCTTCGACGTGGTCGTGCTCGGACAACGGCGTCCAGACTTCGTAACCCAGCGCTTCAGGCCGGACTGTGCTGCCGCGGCATGCCGCTCGCAACACTCGCAGGGCCGCACGATGATCCGGATGCCACTCCCGAGGATGCGGAAGGTAGACCCGCGCCGGCTTTTCACGGTCCAGAATCGGACGGATCAGCCGGGCTGCTCGGGCCACGTGATTCTCGACCGACCAGTCTGGCAAGCGCAGGAACTCGACCGCCGCGACGCCCAGCACTTTGGCTGCGCGCCTCGCTTCGCCCTCGCGGATAGCCCAGGCTTTTTCGCGGGACATTCGCTTCAGGCCCAGCTCGCCCGAAGTAACATAAACGACCACCACACGGTCGCCTCGGGCCGCATGCTTGCAGAGTGTGCCGCCGCATCCAAGGGACTCGTCGTCAGGATGTGGGGCGATGACCAGCACGTTCATGCGATTCCGCCCCGCGCAAGCCGCTCGTAAACCTCCGCGTAGCTCGCGGCCATGCGCGGCGCGGAGAACCTTTTCTCGGCCTCTTCACGAACACGCCGCCGATCGAGCTCGAGGCACTTGACGACGGTGTGTTGGAGATCTCCCACACTGGAGGCTGTGAAGCCAGTTACCCCTTCCTCGACGATTTCCGGCACCGCTCCCAGGCGCACCGCCGCGACGGGTGTTCCGCAGAGCATGGCCTCGACGAGCACCAGGCCAAACGCTTCCGGGTGTTGGATGGGGTAGAGCAGCGCCCGGGCCCCGCCCAGTATGCGGTCGCGTTCGGCGCCGCGCACGTAGCCGGCGAACTCCACAGCGCGGCCGTCCACGAGCGGTTTCACTTTTTCACGGAAGTAGGGGTTTTCCGGCCCCGCCAGAATGAGCCGCACGCCCAGGGAGCGCGCGACCTCAATCGCGTGCAACGGCCCCTTGCCGGAAACAAAGCGCCCGAGATAAAGCAAATAATCGCCGGGGCTCGGCTGGAAAGTGAACTGCGCCACGTCCACGCCATGCGCAATGATCGCCGTCGGATGCAGATCCGGGAACTCGCTCCACTGGTGTCGCGAGAGAGCCGTGACGTGCGTTCCGGGCCACGCGCGCCACAAGGCGGCGTGATTATCGTCCGGCACAATGTGGAGCGTGTGGAGCATCGGCGAGCGCGCCATTGGCCCGAGCGGAGCGCCCCACAGATACACCTGCGAGTGGACCACATCGAATCTGTTGGACTGCTCGACGGCCCTGCAAAGGTTCATCCATTCGCAGAGCTGCCAATCATCCGGGGCGCCGTTGCTGGCGTATGGGCCAGGCAGCGTCTCGACGACTTCGCCATCCACCTCTGACCCGGCACAGCCAAAGACCGTTATCGCATGACCGAGCCGGTGCAGCTCGCGCGTCAACAACCACGTCCAGGCCTCCACGCTGCCGTGAGCGTCGGAACGAACGGGCGATGAGACAGTCGAGACGAGTGCGATGCGCATTGTTTCGTAGGTCGTTAAGTAAGTTGAATCGTTGAATCGTTGAATCGTTGAATCGTTGAAACGGCAGTTTGGCGGCTCCGCTTCAACGCTTCAACGCTTCAACGATTTAACGATTTAACGATTTAACCCATATCACTATCCCACGCCTTTCACGCCATCGCCTCCTCCAACAGTGCTGGCAACACTTTCTCCGTAGCAAACTGCTCCTCGGCGATGCGCCGGGCGGCCCGGCGATGGCGTTCGTAGTTGGCATTGATGGCGTCCACGCCCGCGAGGGCTTCGTCCGGATTTTGAAACGTGAGCAGACCTTCTCCGACAGGCAGCCAGTCGTGCAGGCCTGTGTCCTCGATCAGCACGGGCCTTCCACTGGCCAGGTAACAGACACTGCGATCGCTGAACCAGCCGCCGCGCATCATGACGTAGCCATTCTTGGGCACGCTGAACTCGGCGCGGGACTGCGCGATGAATTGGCGGTACGTCTCCGGCGTGCGGGAGACGACTTCGCCAAGCGCGACTTCCCAGCCGTGGCCCGTGAGCAACTCCGGCTTGGCCCCCATTTGGGCGATGAGAAACTTCTGCGTCGTGCGCCAGGGCAGTTCGAGATAGGCTTGGAATTCCTTGTCGCGCTGCCCATAGGCGACTCCGTTCCAAGTCACTTCCTTGAAGCCCTGCCAGCGCATGACTGACGTGAAGTGTGTTGCTGCGCTGCCTGCAACGGGCCACTCCTGCAGAAACACCGGCGGGCGCGTTTTTAGCCACGGGCCGCCAATATCGGGAGCCGGGCAGCCGGGCTGGCCGATGTGCTGGCCGCAGGTGAAGCGCCGCTCGGCGCGGGAAATGCCCTCGAGCCAGCCGCGGTCGCCGTTGGCCAGGATGATCTGCGTGAAGCCGGGATCCACGTCGAGGAACGCGCGTCGGCGCGGCTTTTCGTATTCGGTGCGCCAGGTCCAGAACGGCGCCGCGCGCATCAGCAGCAGGTCGGCGCGCGCGCACACGCCGAGAAAGTGGTCCAGCGGCATCCCGAGTGAGCGGTAGTTGTCGCGGTAGATCCAGCGGTCACCCAGGCCGAAGGGTTCCAGGCACGCATGAACATAGGCCGCGGGGTAGTCCAGTTCGTGGGTCCATTCCTCCGTTTCCCAGATGTACACCCACGACGAGCGCCCGCAGTCCTCGAGGTAAAACACTTCGTGTCCGAGCGCACGAAAGCCCAGCAGGTATTGCAGCACCGCCCAAGCCTGCCCCCCCAGGCCCGAGAGACCGATGGTGCCGGATAGGATGATGGTCATGGCGGGCAATTCTCCGGCCGGATGACTTGGTTCCCTGCAATCACAAGCCGGCGCGTTGCATCAGGCTGCCGACGACCCTTTCGGCGGCGAAGTGCTCACGGGCGATGTCGCGCGCCGCCCGACAGTGGCCTTCATAATCGCTTTCCACCGCGTCGATGGCCGTCAGAACGTCTTCCGTCGTCGAGAAGCCAAACAGGCCGCGGCCGTTGGGCAGGAAGTTACTGAAGCCGGTCTCCTGCGTAATCACGGGCCGGCCCGCGGCCAGATAGCAGGCCGATCGATCGCTGAACCAGCCCGTGCGCGGGCGCACATACTGGTCGCGGGCCACGGTGAATTCCCCGCGCGACTGCGAGATGTAGTCGCGATACCGATTGGCGTCGCGAGAGAGTTCGACGGAGTCCGCCTGCCGCCAGCCGTGTTCCTTGAGCAAGGCTTTGACGTCGTCACCCACAGTGGCGGCCATTTCGAATTCCTGCCCCGTCCGGCGCCTCGGCAGGTCGAGGAACTGCCGGAACTCGCGGTCCTTCGTCCAGTAATACATGTCCCCGCGCCACTCGATGTCTTTGCCTTTGTTGTGCCAGGTCGTGATGGTGTTCCACGTCGCGCCGCCGCGGGCCGGGGTGTTCTCCCAAAGTTCCATCGACACGGGCTGGCGCGTAGGCAGCCAGCGGAATCGCTCGATGGGCACGGGGCAATCCGACGCGCCGAGATTCTCCCCAAAGCTGAAATGCGTGTCGTGGGCGGCGAGCAGCTCGATCATGCCTTTGTCCCCTTTTGCCACTTTGACCTGCGCCACGAATGGGTCGGACTCGACGTAGAGGCGGCGGCGGATGGCGCGGTGTTCGTCGCGAATCTCCTGCGCGCCGGTCACATTGAGGAAGGCGTCGGCGTCGCGATAAAGCTGGAGCAACTGCGATTCGCTCAGACCGTGGCAGCCGCCGCCCTCGTAGTAGCCACGAAAACACCAGCGGTCGGCCAAGCCGTGAGCCTGGAGGGCGGGAAGGACCATTTGAATGTTTTCTGTTGCGTTGGGCGACATGTCGTTGAGCCGCGGGTGGTAAATCCAGCGGGCGGAATCCTCGACGTAATATGGGTCGTAGCCCAACCGGCGCAAACCAAGCAGGTAGTGCAGGAATTGATAGGTCACCCCGGCCAGCGGGTAATAGAACAGGATGCCGAAGACGATGATTTTGCCTTTGGGCGCGGAGGGCATGTGGAATCGTTAGATAGGTTGAATCGTCATATCGGCGGCCGCCGGGCGCTCGCCGGCTTCAAGTTGACGGATGACACGGGCCGGATTGCCCGCCACGACTGTATATGCCGGGACGTCTTCGACCACGACGGAACGGGCGCCCACAATCGCGCCATCGCCAATGCTCGAGCCCGGAAGGACGCAGGAGTCGAAGCCAATCCAAACGTTGTTCCCGATGCGAATCGGGCGGGCGGGCACGTCGGCCCGGACGCACCTCGGGGCGCGCTGGGCCGCCGCTTCCAGCAACGGACGCCGCAATGCCGGTTCCGCAGGCACCCGGTACGTATCCATCAGCACCGTGTTCCACGAGATGAGGCAATAATCGCCGATCTCGATGGCGGCATCGCAGATGAGGCGCGAGCCGTTCATGAGGGTGAAGTCGCCGATGTCCGCGCGCGCCGATGGGCCGAGATCGAACATCACGCCGAGGTAGATCGACGAACCGCGCCCGATGCGCATGGCGTCCGGCTCGCGACTGCGAAAGAGCTCGAAGCTGTAGGTCGTCTCCACGTAGGCCGTGTCGTCGAGCGTGACGTTTTCCGGCACGCGGCCGGGGAACCAATCCCACTCCAGCTTGCGGTCGGGGGTCATGTCACTTCTCCAATCACCTGCGCCGGATTGCCGAGCACGCGCGCGCGTGGGGGCACGTCCCGGGTGACCAGCGCGCCTGGCTCGATGAAGGCCCCGTGGCCGAGGCGCACGCCTTTGAGGATGGTCGCATTCGGGCCAATCCACACGTGGTCTTCGATGATCACCGGCCGCCGGGCGATGTGCGGACGCGGCCGGCCTTGGCCCAGCGGCGAACAGGCGATGGCGTCGGCGATGCGCTCGGCCGGCGCGATGGGATGAAAGTCGCTGTCGGCGATGGACGAGTTCCAGCCCATCATCACGTAGCTGCCGATGCGCAGCTCCAGCTCGCACAGGAGAAGCGCGTTGGTGAAGTAACAGTAATCGCCGATGGTGACGCGCCCCTCGGACTCAATGGCGAAGTGGACCCCGTCCATCGTGCAATGGGCGCCGATGACGAGCGCGTCCGGTGCCTTGGTGCGAAAGCGTTTGAAGGCGTAGTCGGCGGTGAGGACCGTGTTCGGGCCGACGCGGACGTTCGGTGGCAGCGGGCCGTGCGTCCACGGACTGGCTACGGGCGGCGGCTGGTCTTGCGCGGCGTTGCTCAAAATGTCACGGCAGTCGGAGGCGATAGGCCCGGTGCGGTGGCAGCGGCCCTGGGTCAGTGAAGTGCATCTCCCCGCCGATGCCGATGAAATTCGTCAGCGGCGTCCAACTGCCCGGGCGCAATGATTCGGAGGACTCCACCATGTAAGAAAACCCGGCTTCACTTCCCAGAGTGAAGGAAAACCCACTGGCCTCCCGGCGCGGGTTGCTCAGACTCAGGCCGGTCATCAAGGTTGCAGCTTGCCAGGTCACGTTGCCGTAATGCTCATCGAATAGCGTGCTCGCCGTCCAGCGTATGGCCAGCGATTGCCCGGGTGACGCCGCCGCGTAATGAATCGTATAAACGCGGTAAGCATTGCCGAAGGCGCTCTCCAGTGTTCCGTCCCAAAAGGGCGCCGCGCTAAAATCGCTTAGCGACGCCTCGAAGCGCCCGCGCGCTCCGTAAAGCCCCACGTAAAGGCGCAGCCGGCGCAACGTCCGGTCCGCGGGCAGACTCCACTGGAAGCCGCCATTGAGGCCGCTCACGAAAATGCCAGTGGTCGTGGGATTCGCCGCCTGCGTGGGCATGCCATTGGTCCAACTGAACCCGGTGGCGTTGTCCGCGTAGCGTTTGGGCGTCCCGGCGAGGATGACGACGTTCGAGATTTCCGGACCGCCGGCCTTGTGATTGAAGCTGTTTCTGGAAAAGAGGCCCCAGTGGCCCCAGTCCAACGGGCCTTCCTCACTGAGGTTCACGCGGGCGGGCGGCGCGGCACCCTGCCCGGCGAGAAAACCACCGCCCCGGATGACGTGCAGGATGGCCGGCGGGGTCGTGAAAGTCGCGTCCTGGTCATCGGTGACGCGCGCCGTGACGAAGTAACTTCCGAGCGGCACGTTGCTCCAGTGGAACTCGTAGGGGCTGCCGGCCACTTCGCCCAGCCAGGTCGCGCCATTGAAGAACTCGACCTTCGCCACCGAGCCGTCCGAATCCGAGGCTTCCGCGCGCAACGTGATGGTCGCGGGCGCGAGCAGCACGGTGTTGTTCGTCGGCGTGGTGAGCGAGACGGTGGGAGGAAGGTTTGCGCCCACGAGCGTCGCGGCCTGCAATGTCACGTTGCCGAACTCGAAGTCAATCATCTCCGCGACTGTGTAGCGCAACACGAGCGTCCGGCCCGGCTCGCCGGCGCGGAATTGCATCGTGTAAACGATGCCTGGCCCGTTTCCGGGGTTGATGAGCGACTGGTCGAAGAACACCGGCGCGCTGAAATCGTCCAGCCACGCCTGCAAGCGCCCGCGTGCGCCGTAAGCGCCGACGTAGAGCATGAGGGTTTTCACCGTGGTATCCGCCGCAACGCGCACCTCGAAGCCCTCCCCAAGCCCCGCCACGTACACGCCCGCCGGGACGTTCGAGACGCTCACGGTCGGCGTGCCGTCCGTCCACGAATAAGACTCGGTGTTGTCGGCGTAAGCGTATGCGGGCCCGAAGGCGGCGAGCGTGAAATTGCTGATCTGCTGGGAGACGCCGGCCTTGTGGTTGAAACTGTACTCCGACTCCAGGCCCCAATGCGCCCAGTCGTTGAGGCCCTCGGCCGTGAGGTTGATGGCCGTCGGCGGCGCCGCGCCCGTGACCGTGAGGAGGCCGAGACCGGAGTAGATGAACACTGTGACGGGCGCCGAAACGCGGCGGGCGCCGAGGCCGTCTGTGGCCGCGGCCGTCAGCGTATGAGCCCCAAGCGAAGCGTTCGTCCAGAGAACAGCGAACGGACCGGCCGGAGCCTCGCCGATCTTCGTCCTGCCATCAAAGAACTCAACCAGGGCGATGGAACCGTCCGGGTCGGTTGCCTCCGCGCAAACCAGGATGGGGGCGGACTGCTGGAAGTTCGCCAGGTTCGTCGGGCATGTGAGCGCGACGATCGGCGGCAGATTTGGCGGCGCGCTTGAGAGAGTGGCGGCCTGAAGGAAGACGCTGGCGAGCGCGGGAACGGGGTCGGCCGACATTGTGAACGTCACACGCAAGGTCTGCCCCGTTGTGCCCGCAGCGAAGTCGAGCGTGTAATACCCGTTTAAAACCTCGATTCCACTGTCGAGCGAGTTGTCCGTGTACGACGGCGCACTGCTGTCGCTTAGGCTCGCCTCGAATCTGCCCTGTGCCGCGATGGCGCCAAGGTATACGCGCAAACGCCGAGGTTGCGTGTCGGCGGCGAGTGCGAGTGCGAAGCCGTTGCTCAGGCCGCGCGCGAAGACAAAACCGGTCACGTTGCTCGCCTCGAGGGTCGGGGTGCCGTTGGTCCATGTGAATCCGGCGGCCAATCCGTTCGTGAATTCGACGGGTGCTGTGCCGATCACGGCAATATTCGGGATAACAGGCGTTATCCCGCTGTGCCGATTCAAATCCAGTGGCGCCGCCAGTCCCCAGTGCACCCAGTCCAGTGGGCCCTCGGTGGAAAGATTGACGACCGCACCGTCCGGCAACGGGGTCAGGTTGACCTCCAGCATCGCAGCCGAAGCCGACAGGGAGACCAGGCCGGCCAACAGCAATCCCCACAGGCCGAGCAGGCACGCGCCCCTTGGTAGGGCCATCGCGCTGCGATGGCCCCGCCCGCGCAGAGCGGGCGGAACGAACACACTTCGCCTCCCTGTTGCGCCGCTCCACTCGGCGCGGACGGCGCAGCGCGCCGTCCCTACCGTCCAAGCCATGGCAGGGTCAAGCGCCCCTGCAGGAGGAAATGAACTCCTTGATAACGACGACATACTACTTATGACTCCTGTTGGGCGTTCGACTCGGGCGGCATGCCGAACTGCGTATTGTAAAATCCCGCATACACTCCGCCGCGCGCCAGCAATTCGGAATGAGTCCCCTCTTCGACGATTCTGCCTTCCTTGAGCACGATGATGCGGTGGGCGCGCTGCACGGTCGAGAGCCGGTGCGCGATGACGAAGATGGTGCGCGAGCCTTTGAGTTTCTCGATGGCGTCGAGCAGCGCCGCTTCGGTTTCCGCGTCGAGCGCGCTGGTCGGTTCGTCGAGGATGAGCAGGGGCGCCTCGAGCAGCAGCGCGCGGGCTATCGAGAGCCGCTGGCGTTCGCCGCCGGAGAGGGTGGCGCCTCGCTCGCCGACCAAAGTGCGAAAGCCCTCCGGCAAACGGGTGATGAAGTCATGGGCACGGGCGGCGCGGGCGGCGGCTTCGATTTGCGCGGCCGTCGCCTGCGGCCGGCCGTAGGCGATGTTCTCGGCGATGCTTAGCGGGAAAAGGAATGGCTCCTGCAAGACCAGGCCGATGTTCTGACGAAGACTCCTCAGGCGCAAGTCGCGCAGGTCCCGCCCGTCGAGCCGCACGCAACCGCGCCAGGGATCGAAAAACCGTGGCAACAAACTGAGCAGCGTGGTTTTGCCCGCTCCCGTGGCGCCGACGAGCGCGATCATTTCGCCGGGGCGCGCCTCAAGCGAAACGTCGCGCAGCACGGGACGCTCCTTGTCATAACCGAAGGTGACATTCTCGAAACGCACTTCGCCGCGCACGCTGGAGAGCCCCACGGCGCCGGGTTTGTCCGTGACTTCTCGCTCGGTTTCCAGCACTTCGCGCACGCGGCGCGCGCCGCCGGCGGCGCCCTGGAGCGTCGCTCCGGTGTACATCATCGTTTCGATCGGCGTGTAGAGGGCGCTGAGATAGGAGAGAAACAGCACGATGGTGCCGACCGTCATCGGGCTGACGAGCGCGGTGCGCCCGCCGAACCACAGAATGGCCGCCGTGCCCAGGGCGGACGCCAGGCCAATGAGGATCTTGAACCGCATCTGCACGTCCAGGAGCGACACCGCCGCCGCGACGCTGTCGCCGGTGGCGCTGCGGAACCGGGCATCGTTTACCGGCTCGCGCGTGAACGCCTGCACCACGGGGATGGCGGTGAAGGTTTGTTCCACTACGTCGTACATACGGCCTTCTACCTCTTGCTGTTCATAGCTGCGGTCGAGCATCGGCTGGGCGTAGCGGTGGAACGCAAAGGCCATGAGCGGGACGACGGAAACGGAGAGCAGCGTCAACGTCGGGTTGAGGCGCCAGAGCACGAGCACCATCGCCACGACCGTGACTGCGGCGGTGAGCACCGGCGCCAGCGCGTCCTTCACGATGACAGAAACGCACGCGCAGTCCGCAGTGACGCGCCGGATGGTGTCCCCGACGGCCTTGCTGGTATGGAAGCGAAGCGAGAGCGCCTGCAGCCGGGCGAAGAGATCCGACGCCAGGTCGTACACCATCCGCTGGCCGAGGCTGATGCTGGCATAGGCATTGGCCAGTCCGGCGGCCCAACTCAACAGAAACAGAACGACGGTCGCGGCGACGCTCCAGAGAATGAGCCCCTGAGTGGTCGGCGGACCCGGCAACGCCGCTACAACCCGCGCCGCTAACGCGCTGTCTTTGCCCTGGATGACGTAGTCCACGAGGAAGACCAGCGGCCAGGGCTTGAGCAAGTCGATGCCGACCTTGAGCAACATCGTGAGCAACACGGCGACGAGCGCCAGTCCGCGACGCCACGCGTAGCCCAGCGCCCAACTGCAAAGGCCGGGCAGCGTCGTCGTCGATGGTGAGGCGCGGTTCATGCTCGTGGGCGAACTTTGTGTGCGGCGTCAGGCCGGATCGTAGAGCAGGCGTTTCGCCTGCCCTGGCCGCGTAGTGGCCAAACGGGGACGCGCCTTCGGCGCTGGGCAGGCGAGACGCCGGCCCTACGTTGGCACTCCACGGGGAAGGGTGAGCCAGTTCGCGAGATTTCCATTTCTATTGTGCCTCT
>DASTLJ010000259.1:0-2081 GCA_035715125.1 Verrucomicrobiia bacterium | reverse complement strand
AGGCTTTGAAGATATTTCTGTCCGGCGAGAAGCCCGAGCAGACCCACGCGCAAGTTGCCGCCCGCCTGGGTAAGTCCGCCGACGCAGTTCGCTGCGCCGTGCAACGTTTGCGCCAGCGCTACGGGGAACTGATCCGTGTCGAGGTGGCGCACACCGTGGCCAGCCCAACGCAAATCGAGGAAGAGATCAGATATTTGCTGGAAGTGGTGGGCGGAGCGTGAATGCCGTGGAGAAGGTTATAAGGTTACATGAGATAATCGGTCCTCATGTAACTCATGTAACGATTCGACCGATGTAACTTTCGCTAAAAGCGTGCGCCTTTGAGCGCAATTTTCCTCTGTAAGTTGGTAAGAACACTCCGGAAGGAATAAATCGGACCGGGCCGGAGCCGACGATGCCAACACCGCGACAATGTGCCGAGTGTGGGGCGTCTTTGCCCAGCGACGCGCCAGATGGCCTGTGCCCAAGTTGCGGCTTCCGCGCCGCGCTCCAAACCGATCCCCAGACTGCTGCGCCGTTCGATCCGTCCGCGCTGTTCGACCCGCCCGCGCCACCTGCCGCGTTGTCTTCCCCTCGCCCGCCCTTCGGACATCCTCTCCCCTCTGAGGGCAGAGGGCAGGGTAAGGGGTCGACTTCGCGAGTCCGTTCGTTCGGGGATTACGAACTGCTCGAAGAAATCGCCCGCGGCGGCATGGGCGTGGTCTATCGTGCGCGACAAATCAGTCTCAACCGCACGGTGGCGGTAAAGATGATCTTGGCCGGGCGGTTCGCCAGCGCCGCCGATGTGCATCGATTCCGTGACGAAGCCGCAGCCGCAGCCAATTTGCAGCATCCAAACATCGTGGGCATTCACGAAGTGGGGGAACATGAAGGGCAACACTATTTTTCGATGGACTACGTCGAAGGCCAGAACCTGGCCGAATTGGTGGGCCGCACGCCGCTGGCGCCGCGCCGCGCCGCGAAATATCTGCAGACCATCGCCGAGGCGATGCATTACGCCCATCGGCACGGCATCCTCCACCGCGACCTCAAGCCGTCCAATGTGTTGATTGACACCTCCGGCCAGCCGCGCATCACCGACTTCGGCCTTGCGAAACGGCTCGTCGAGCAACCCCTCACCCGCCCTTCGGGCCCCCTCTCCCCCTCGGAGGGGGAGAGGGATGGGATGAGGGGGCCGGCGGCTGCAAGTCACGATCTCACCCTCACCGGCCAGGTTCTCGGCTCGCCCAACTTCATGCCGCCTGAGCAAGCGGGGGGCAAACGCGGCCAGGTCGGCCCGCACAGTGACATCTATTCGCTAGGCGCCATTCTCTTCTACCTGTTGAGCGCCCGCCCGCCGTTTGTCGCGGAGGAGTTGACCGCAACGCTGCAGCAAGTCGTGAACGACGAGCCGCCCTCGCCGCGCCTGTTGAATCCCGGCGTACCGCGCGATCTGGAAACCATTTGCCTCAAATCTCTGGAGAAGGAGCCGCGCCGCCGTTACGGCACCGCGCAGGAGTTGGCGGACGAATTGGGCCGCTTCCTGCGCAATGAACCGATCCTGGCGCGGCCGATTGGTCAGGCCGCCCGGTTGCAGCGCTGGTGCCGCCGGAAACCCGCGCTGGCGTCGGCCATCCTCCTCGCCCTCGTCCTCATCCTCGTCCTCGGCATCGGTTCCCCCATCGCCGCTTTCCGAATCAATCGCGCGCGCCTGCAGGCACAACAAAAGGCGAAGGAGGCAACTGACAGTTTGTGGGACTCCTACCTGGCCCAAGCGCGGGCGGGACGCTGGAGCGGGCGGGCAGGCCGGCGTTTTGACAGTTTGGAGGCGCTACGCAAAGCCGCCGAGATTCGGCCTTCGCTGGAACTGCGCAACGAAGCTATTGCCTGCATGGCACTGGTTGATTTGCGGGTTGCCAGAGAGCTGTTGGATCTCCGAGACAGAAGGACACAGGCGGCCTTCGACGCGGAGTATCAACGTTACGCCAGGCCGGATGCGAATGGCACCATTAGCTTGCGCCGGATAGCGGACGGAGCAGAACTGATGCTTTTGACAGGCTGCGAGCCGCCGACTTATAGTCTTTTGTTCAGCCCGGATGGCA
>DASTLJ010000258.1:0-6910 GCA_035715125.1 Verrucomicrobiia bacterium | reverse complement strand
GGCTCGCGGGCTCGGCGCCGGCTTCTCGAGCGTGGCGGTGGTCGGCAATCGCATTTACACGATGGGCGACGCGGGGGATTTCAGCTACGTCCACGCGCTCGACGTGGCGGAGAAGGGCAAGCATGTCTGGTCCACGCCCATCGGCAAACCGGGCGGAGCCCATGATCCCGGCACGCGCTCGACGCCGACGGTCGATGGGGACCGGGTTTACGCGCTCGGCCAGTGGGGAGATCTCGTTTGCCTTGAAGTCAAGGACGGCAAGGAAGTCTGGCGCAAACAGCTCAAGCAGGACCTCGGTGGGGAGATGATGAGCGGCTGGGGCTATTCGGAGTCGGTGCTGGTGGACGCTGAGAACGTCCTCTGCACTCCCGGCGGCAGACACGGCACGCTCGCCGCGCTGAACAAGAAAACCGGCGAGACGGTTTGGCGCAGCAAGGGCCTCGAGGATCGCGCCGCCTACTCTTCAGCGATTGCCGTCGAGATCGGCGGCGTGCGCCAATACATCCAGCTCACCGACAAGAGCGTCCTGGGGGTTGCCGCGGCCGACGGGAACCTGCTCTGGCGGGCGGATCGCCGGGGCAGCACGGCGGTCGTGCCGACGCCGATTTACAAGGACAGCCACGTCTTCGTAACCTCCGGCTACGGTGTCGGCTGCAACCTGTTCCGCATCTCATCGGACGGCGGCAAGTTCAACGCCTTCCAGGTTTATGCGAACAAGGACCTCGACAACCACCACGGTGGCGTGGTGCTGATCGGCGATCATCTCTACGGCCATTCGGACAGCAAGGGCTGGGTTTGCATGGAGTTCAAGACGGGCAAAGTCCTGTGGAACAAGCGCGGCGTCGGCAAGGGCTCGGTCACGGCGGCCGACGGCAGGCTCATCTGCCGCAGCGAAGGCGATCGTCGCGGTCCCGGCAAACCCAGCGCCATCGCCCTGGTCCAGGCGTCGCCCGAGGGCTACAACGAACTGAGCCGGTTTGACCAACCGGAGCGAAGCCTCAAAGAGGCCTGGCCGCATCCGGTGGCCGCGGGCGGCCGGCTCTATATCCGCGACATGGACGGACTGCTCTGCTACGACTTGCGAAAGAAGTAGAAGAAGCCGGTTTCCTGGGCCTGCGCTCGCGCTGCCCGCTCCAGCCCAGGCTATAACATGACGGGCCTGCGGCCCTGAGTCTGCGGGCTGAAAGCCCGTGATGTTACAGCCTGGGGTGAAGGCGCGCAGCACCGCAGCCCCAGGTAAGGTGCCCCCAAATCTCCCCTCCGCCCTGTAAGGGCCAAACCACCGTGCAGTGGTGCCCTTACAGGGCGAGGGAATATTGCGCGGGCCGTTACCTGGGCATGCGCTCGCGCTGCCCGCTCCAGCCCAGGCTATAACATGACGGGCCTTCGGCCCTGAGTCTGTGGGCTGAAAGCCCGTGATGTTACAGCCTGGGGTGAAGGCGCGCAGCGCCGTAACCCCAGGTACGTGCCCCCAATTCCCCCCTCCGCCCTGTAAGGGCCAAACCACCGTGCACTGGTGCTCTTACAGGGTGAGGGAATATTGCGCGGGCCGTCTCCTTGGCCTGCGCTCGCGGTGCTCGCTCCAGCCCAGGCTGTAACATGACGCGCCTTCGGCCCTGAATCAGCGGGCTGAAGGCCCGCCATGTTACAGCCTGGGGCGGAGCGCGCAGCGCGCAGCCCCAGGTAGCCGGAGAAACGAAGCCCATCGCCCTGTAAGGGCGGGACACCGCGTGTTGGATCTTGCACCATTACCTCGGCACCGCCACCTGCTGGAGAATACTCTGAATGACTTCGCCGATGGACAACCCCTCTATCTCAAACTCCGGCCGAAGGATCAGGCGATGCTCGAGCACCGGCACGGCCATGTTTTTGACATCATCGGGCGTCACGAAGTCGCGGCCCGCCAGCGCGGCGGCGGCGCGGCTGGCCAGCAACAGGCTCTGTGTGGCGCGCGGGCCGGCGCCGACCAGCACGCTTTCGTGCGTCCGCGTGGCGCGGATGATGTCCACCACGTAACCGACCAGTTCCTCGCGCAGGGTGATGGCCCGGAGTTGATCGCGCAGCCCGGACAGGTCTTCGGCTTTGATGACCGCTTGCACAGCGCCGCTGGCGAGAGTGGCTTCGGGCGAGTCGGGTCCGAGGGTGCGCTGGGCCAGGGTGAATTCCTCATCGCGGCCGGGCGCGGTCATGGAAATCTTCAGCATGAAACGGTCCTTCTGCGCCTCAGGCAGCGGATAGGTGCCTTCGTACTCGATGGGATTCTGCGTGGCGAAGACCGTGAAGCTGGGCGGGAGCGCGTGCGTGTCGCGGTCGATGGTGACGAGCCGCTCCTGCATGGCCTGGAGCAGCGCCGATTGTGTCTTGGCCGGCGCGCGATTGATTTCGTCGGCAAGAAGAAAGCTGGTGAAGATGGGGCCTTTGATGAGGGTGAACTCATTTTTCTGGAGGTTGAAGACGTTGGTGCCCGTGATGTCGGCGGGCATGAGGTCGGGCGTGAACTGGATGCGGGCGAAGCCGCAGCCCAGCACGTGCGCCAGCGTGCGCACCAACAGCGTCTTGGCGACGCCAGGCACGCCCTCGATGAGCGCGTGCTGGTTGGTGAAGATGCAGATGAGACAACGGTCCACCACGTCCGCCTGGCCGATGATAACTTTGGCGACTTCGGCGCGGGTGGAGGCGAGGGTTTCCTTCAAGCGATCTGGGGTCATAAGGAATAAAGTTCCGGGTTCCGGGTTCCGAGTTGGGGCTTCGCAAGCGCAGATTCGTGTCGCGGCAGTTAGGTTCGGAGGAATTTGTTCCCGCGAAAGGTTGATGTCTGGAGGTAACTCATGAAGCCGCCAACGAGGCGACAGGTCTCGTTGGCGAGTTTGTAAAGTTCATTGAATTGGGGTTGCCCAATGAAGCTGGCGTCGAGTGCGACATAGAGCTGCGACTTGACTTCGCCGGTGCTGCCTTTGGCGTCGGACAGGAATTGAATGAACTCTTTGTTCCCACCGCGTTCGAACCCTTCCGCGATGTTGGACATGCTGGAGACGCTGGCGCGCCGGATCTGATCGCGCAATCCAAAGTCGCGAGCAAAGGCGCCCCGGCCCGTGACGTCATAAATGTGCCGCGTGAGAACGCGGGCCTTTTGCCACGCTTCGATGTCTTCAAACCGAGTGATAGTTGCCATATCTAACCTTTCCTTTCATGTGTGTTTGACGATTGATCTGCAGATCGGGCATCCGACTTGAACAACTCGGAACCCGGAACCCGGAACCCGGAACTCTTGCGAAGAATCCGGCAAAACTCCCGATACGTGCCGACGGGATTTCTGTCCCTGGGCTCCAGCGCGTTCTGCGCGTCGATGAGGCGCTGCATGGCCTCGAGTTTGGCGCGCGGCGGCTTGCGCATTCCGGCCAGCGCGGCATTCCATTGTTCCAGGCAGACGCGCAGCAGGCTGGCCGGCGTGATATTGCGCCGGAGCAAGTTGACGAACGCGCTGGCGGAGTCGCGTCCTTCGACCACGTCGCCCTGTTCCTGAGCCAGTTGTTCTTCGTAGGGCGGCATGAAGCTGCTCGAATTCTTCCAGAGGAACAGCAGCGTCAGCAGCAGCAGCGCTCCAAACAGCGGCTCAAGCCGGTATTTCCGCGCAAGAGTGGCGACGCCGGGCTCCTCGGTGGTGCCCAGATGCGTTTCGTCGAAGACCACACTGCGTCCCGCGCCGACCAGCCACGAGAGCAGTTCGGATTGGCGATCGTCGCGCAGCGCCTCGTTGCTGAAATGGAACGAATCGGCAAAGAGCACGATGCTGCCACGACCCGTGGCCCGTTCAATCAGGACGGGGTGGATGTTTGTTGGCTGCTTGCGCGCATAGAGGACGCGCCATTCGGGGCCAAGCCCGCTGAAGCCCAGCGTGGTGTGGATATCGATGGTCTCGGGCAGGCCGGGCGCCGCGGAAGAATCGACCAACGTCGCGGGCGCTGGAGCGTAGGTGTCCCTCTCGTTCCTCTCCAGCTCGGCAAAGTCGAAGGAAATTTTCCACTGCTGGCGGATGTCAATTTTCCGAAATTCATCCGGAAAATTCGGCGGCAGGTTCGTCGGGCCGCCGCCGAGGGGCGCGCCTTTCCTCATCGCGGCCATGGCAAAGACGTTCGTGCGCGGCCGCGTAAAAACGGCTTCGGCCGCGACGACCAGCCGGCCGCCGCTGCGCGCGAACGTTTCCAGGTCCCGGAAGTCCTCCGGCATCAGCCGCAGCGAATACGGATCCGCGCCGAGCCAGAGCAGGGTGGTATCGCGCCCGTCACCGAGCCTGGAGAGAGGCTGCAAATTGCGGCGCGTGGAGACGAGCGCATCAAGGCTCTCGTAGAGCGCCTTCGTGCCAATCGGGTCGGTGCGAAAGGAGGAATACTGTGGAAAACTGTCGCCCGCTTCGAAGCGCAGCTTGAACAGGTGAAGCATCCCCAGCAGGAAACCGATCAGCACGACCAGCAACAGAATGAGGGGAAGTTTTTTCACGAGCCGGTTTGAATCCGTTCCACGTTGACGGCGAAGTGATCGAGCATTTCGGGCGTCACTTCGTGCAGGCCGTACCAGGAACGCTCGAAAACCGACACGTTCTCCGAAAATACCCGCGGCACTTCCTGCAAGGCGTGGCTGCGACGGAGCAGTTCGCGCTCGTAATCGCGGTTGGACTTGAACTTCGCGAGGGTGATCAGGTTGCGTCCGGCCAGCGCGGCGAGGCTGGCGAGGTAAAAGGCCCGCAACGCCAGGCGCAATTCGCCGCGCTGGAGGAGGTCGCGCGCCAGCCGCACCCAACCCTCCTCGGGCAGTTGCTCGGCGCCCACGTTTTCGTCCGCCACGTTCGGCATCGGCGCGATGGCTTCGGCAATAATCTCCTCGCCTGGGCCGCGCCGTTTCCAGACGCGGACGACCAGCCAGATGAGCACGCCGACCAGCAGCACGATCAACACGAAGAGCAGCGGCTTGATTGCGGCGCCGAGATGGAAGCCGCCGAGTCCGGACGTCTTCGGACGGCGGCTCTGCTGGTCCAGCCACTCGAAGAAATCGCTAATCACGCGGAAGACGCTCTTCAGGCCGGCACCGAGGCTCTTGAAAGTTTTTGCGATGAAGCCTTCCTTGCTTTCCTTCGCTTTGGGGGCTTCCTTCGGCGCGGCTTCGCGCGGCAAACGCCAGCTATATTCACGCTTTTGGATGACTTCGTCGATCGAGCGGTCGAGGGCCTTTGGAGGGATGGCCTGTTGCGTGTTGCGTGTTGCGTGTTGCGTGTCGTTGGCGGCGCGGAGTGGCGAAGGCGAACCCAGCCCCAGGAACAGGGTCAACAGAGTCACGACCGCCGCGCGGGCAGCGTTGGAAAAGGACTTGAGTTCCGCGCGCAGGTCCTGACCGGTGCGTAACGACTCGCCGTAAAAGCAGCGAAGGGCGAAAGTGGCCTTGATGACTGGATCCACGCACAACCAGGCCACCCCGACCACTCCCGCCAGCACGGTCGTATTCATCGCCGCCCACGGCGTGCGCATAATCACGGAATCAATGCCCAGCAGCGATTTCATCAGGAACGGCACCGCGTAGACGACTGCAAACAGGTTCAGGGCGACAAAAAAGCCGAAGAATTTGAAGGAGAAGATCACGGTCTGGCTTTGCATCGGCCAGAGACAGGCCTGCTGCCAGGACTTGCGCACCAGAGTCTTGATGTCGGGCACGTCACCGGCAGCGAAGACGGTGGCGTTGGTGAAAAACGGATAGGCCCAGCCGAACGGCACGATGAGCGGCAAGGCGATCGGCAGCAGGATCAGCCCGGCCGGCTGGACGATGGCCTGGTAGAGCGCGGCGCGCAAAAACCGCTTGAGACTCCAGCGCGGCGCCGGTTCACCGCACAGGCGCGTGAGCAGTTGGTGTGCGTAGAGGCTTTGCCACGCTTTCATCCAGATGAAGAGCAGCGTCATCACCAGCGAGCCGGTCAGAAGGCGGTCCTCGGCGAACGCGCTCCGGGCCATGTCCGACCAGAAGTAAAGCAGGCCCAGCACGAACGGAAGGCTGCCCACGTAATAGCCCGCCAGCGCGCCAGCCGGCGCGCGCCGGAGCAGTTGAAACGCTTCTTCAATCAGCTCGACTGCCGGCTTCTCCTCGAGGCTGCGCTTGCGTCGGAACATGGTGCGTAGTCCGCCCGCCTCACGGTTCTTCCCGCCAGCTTGGCTTCCAGACGGTGCCGTCGTGGAAATCGGCGGGGGTCGCCAGCAGAAACTGTCCGAGGAGATAGAAACACCACCAAACCAGGAAGATTCCCGCCGCGCACTGCACGACGCGCAGCACGCCGACGAATTCCCCGCGTTGCGTGAACGGCACTCCGGCGAGCTTCTTCAGGCAGGCCGCGCAGATGACACGGTCCTCGTGCTCCGTGATGCACTCGCGGCAATAGAATTGGGCGCACTCCGGGCAGCGCGCGGCAGCCTCGCGCCCGGCGTGGTTGAAGCACCGCTGGTGCGTCACGCTTCGCATGGCCAGAGCATAACCCCATGCCTCCGCAAAACCAGCAGATTGCGCCCGAACGAATAGATTTCCGTTCCCCGCGTCGAACCGGGCGAGCGGATTGGTCCGACTTGGCGCTTGCACAGCGGGCCGGTCTGCCGGACAACTGAATGACTTTATGAAAACGAATTGCTTCCTTGGATTGGGACTGGCCGGGCTGGCGGTGCTGGCCGGTGGTTGTGCGTCGTCGGGCGTGAAGAATCCGTCCGGAGTGCAGGTGACGGAAATGCGGCCGGATGAACGCGGCTTCGTCGCGGGCACCGGTGTCGAGTCGCAGGACCTCGTGGCCGTGGCTGACAAAATGGCCCGGGGCATCCTCGGCCTCGAACAAATCTCGACCGCCAAATCGCCGCCCTACATCGTCCTCGATCCGGTCCTCAAT
>DASTLJ010000257.1:0-2811 GCA_035715125.1 Verrucomicrobiia bacterium | reverse complement strand
AAAAACTCCAGGTCGGGTTGTAGCGGCGGTCTGTGACCGCCGAAATCGGGCCAGAATGCGCGGTTTCTTCGGCGCTCATAGAGCGCCGCTACAGTTTTTGAAGTGGCTGCCAGGGGCAGTGCCCGGATACGTCCCTTCACTCGCCGCTGCAACCTGCGGCTTGACGGGCAGCAGCCCGTTGCGTAGTGGTCCGAGCACATTGTACCCGCAACCCCATTCCGTGACGCGAGTGGCCCTACTCGCCTGGCTTCTGGCGGCAGCCCTCTCGTTCATGCACGCCGCTGCGGCAGCGGACCTTGAACCGATTCCCGAAAAGCTCGTCGTGCTGACGTTCGATGATTCAGTCGCATCTCATTACTCCGTGGTCCGCCCGTTGCTCAAACAGTACGGCTTTGGTGCGACGTTCTTCATCACGGAGGGGTTCTCATTCCGAACGAACAAGAAGGACTACATGACCTGGGAGCAGATCGAGGGCCTGCATCGGGACGGCTTCGAGATCGGCAATCACACCCGCGACCATATGTCCGTCACGCCCGCCAGCGTGAGCCGCCTCCGGGAACAGATCGAGGCCATCAACGCCCAGTGCGCGGCGCACAACATACCGCGCCCGACTTCGTTCGCCTATCCGGGCAATGGCATTGCAACCAACGCGCTGCCGGTGCTGGCGGAATTGGGCATCCGCTTTGCCCGCCGTGGCGGCGCGCCGGAGTATCCTTACGAACATGGGCGCGGCTTCGCCTACGAACCGGGCCGCGATCATCCGCTGCTGATTCCCTCCGCGGGTGACGCGCGGCCGGATTGGACGCTCGACGACTTCAAGCGCGCGGTGGCCCAGGCGCGCAACGGGCGCATCGCCGTGCTGCAATTTCACGGCGTGCCGGACAACGAGCATCCCTGGGTTCACACGCCTCCGGCGCTGTTCGAACAGTATTTGAAACATCTGCGCGACGAAGGGTGCCGCGTCATCGCCCTGCGGGATCTGGCACGTTACGTGGACGCCAGCGCGCGACCAGCCGGCCCAATGACGATCATCGAGCAGCGGAAAGCGCAGCGGGGGGATTGAGCCTCGCCGGCGGAAGGAAACGATCTATGGTCAGACTCCTTGTACTCTATGGGCAGCCGAAAGATACGGCTGCGTTCGACAAATACTACCGCGAAGTCCACATCCCCATTGCCAGGCGGATGCATGGACTCAAAAAATGGACGGTGGGAAAGGTCACCGGCACGCCAGACGACGAGCCGTCGCCTTACTACTACCTTGTGGATCTCTATATGGAGAGTCGTGAGGATTTCGATGAGTTGCTCCGCTCGCCCGAAGGCCAGGCGGCCGTTGCCGACGTGCCGAACTACGCGACCGGAGGAGCAACGTTTCTCTACACTGAGCTTGAGGAACTGATTTGACCGCCCTTGAAGGAATGTGACTCGTGGCCGAACGGTAACCTTTCGCCGCGGCACCCATTGACCAGCTGCCGGCGCAGCGCAGGGTCACGCCCTCCGAATCGTCCCGTCACGATCTCGCAAGCGGCCCCATTGCAAGTCCGCGGGCGGGTCATCGCGGATGGGATATTTCGCCGCGAGCGTTTCGTTCATGTCGATGCCGAGCCCCGGCTTTTCATTGCACCACAACATGCCGTCGCGCAATTCGGGCGCCCCGGGAAACACCTCGCGCAGGGCGTCACTGAACACGCTGGCCTCCTGGATGCCGAAGTTCCATGTCGCCAAATCCAGATGCACGTGCGCCGCGTGGCCCACTGGCGAAGTGTCGCCCGGCCCGTGCCAGGCGGTGCGCACGCGGAAGAAATCGCAGAGCGCGGCGATCTTTCGCGCTGCGCTGATGCCGCCGACCTGCGAGAGATGGCAGCGGATGAAGTCGATCAGCCGTCCGCTCACGAGGTCGAGCCATTCGTTCGGGTTGTTGAACAATTCGCCCATCGCGATGGGCGTGGCACACTGCTGGCGCAGGATTTTGAAATAGCCCACGTCCTCCGGTGCAAATGGGTCCTCGAGGAAGAACAACCGGTACGGCTCCAGTTCCTTCGCCAGGCCGATGGCATCGATGGGCGCAAGCCGCTCGTGCATGTCGTGGAGCAGTTCGATTTCGTCGCCGAGCTGTTCGCGGAGATATTTGAAGAGCTTTGGCACCGAGCGCCGATACTTTGCCGGCTCGAACAACTCGCCGCGGAAATGCCCTTCGCCGGTCAGCTTGGGTTCGACCACGTTCGTTACCGAGTCGGACGTGGCCCTTGTGCCGTAAGTGGCCTGGCCTTCCACGCCGACCTGCGCGCGGATGTAGCGCACCCCCTGGGCCATGAACTGCTTTGCGCGTTCGGCGACGTCCTCCATCGTTTTGCCCGAAGCGTGACGATAGACAGGCACGGCGATGCGGCACTTGCCACCCAACAACTGATAGAGCGGCATCCCGACGCGCTTGCCCTTGATGTCCCAGAGCGCCGCGTCCACTCCGCTCAACGCATTCATGAGCACCGGGCCGTTGCGCCAGTACGAGCTTTGGTACATGGCCTGCCAAAGATCTTCGATGTTGTCTGGATCTTTGCCGGCGAGGAATGGCGCAAGGTATTCGTTCACCGCCGTGACCACCGTGCGGATGCGCTGGGTGAACGTCGCACAACCTAGTCCATAAAGGCCGGGCTCACTCGTCTCGACCTTCACGACGCAGAGCCGAATTCGCGCCGGCGCAGTGAGGATGGCTTTGACCTTCGTAATCTTGAGCGGAGAAAGTTTCGGTGTGGGTACCGTGTTCGGCGCCGGTGCTTCGGCGCTGAAGGCGCGTCCGCCACAGGCCAGACCCGC
>DASTLJ010000256.1:0-7055 GCA_035715125.1 Verrucomicrobiia bacterium | reverse complement strand
AGATGGAGCAACCGCTCGACGCGCCGGCCCAGTCCGGAGCGGAAACGGAATCCCGCCATGCCCAGGCCGCCGGGATCGGGCGAGCGCGTGAGAAGATCGCCCAGCGTGACGAGACATTCGGCGAGCGTCGCAGGGCCATCGTCGAGCAGCAGGCTGGCCTCATCGGCCGCTGTTTCGCTGGCCGCGCGCAGGTGCCGCCGCGCCCACCAGGCGCCCGGATGCCACCAGAGGAGCGCGGTGACGAGATCGGCGAGCAGCATCCACACGGCGTCGAACGCCGCGATGTGGGCCAGTTCGTGCGCGAGCATCGCGTCTTGTTGTGCGGCGGTGAATCGAACGGAAAAATCCATCGGGACGCCCACCGTCGGCCGAAAAATGCCGAAGGCGATGGGGCTGGAGCGTCCTGAGATCGACTTCACTCGAACGTGACGGCGGATGCCGAGGCGGCGGCCGAGGGCCTGCACGCGCGCCGCCAGGTCGCCGGAGTCCAACGGAGTTCGTCGCCCAAGCCGAATGAGCCTGAGCGCGCCGAAGCTGCGGCGCGCGCCGAACCAAATCAATCCGGCTAGCGCCAGGAAAGGCAACCGCCGGGCAAGAGAGGAGAACAGTTTCTCGGGCGAGTTCGCGGCGGGCGCCACTGGAACATTGGCAGTGGTCGGCATCCGAGCCGATATCGGAAACGTGTCGTCGGGTACCGAAGTTGTGACAACAAAAGTGCGCTGCTGCACCGAGGCAGGCGGTGATGCGCGCAGTTGCTGGAGGAGCGAGTGTCCCACTCCTGAGCATTCTGCCATCACGAGCGCGCCCAAGGCGACGAAGCTCATGCGCCAAACCATTCGCTGGCCGGACGCCGAACGAACCAGTCGCGCCAGCAGCGCCGTCAGCGCGAAGACCAGGATGACTTCGAGGGCAAGCGAAGCAAATAACCGCGTCCAAGGAGCAAGGATCGACTGGGGAAACATGCGCGGAGATTGGTTAGCCCGGATACTTCATAGCCGACGTAGCTGCCGACTTGAGGAGAAACGACGGCTTGTGGCCGGGCATCTTCGCCTTGATCCGGTAGGGCGAGGCTCCTGCCGAGCCGAAACTTCCGGTTTGATCACGGCTCGGCAGGAGCCTCGCCCTACCGGCGTCATGGATAGGCGGATGGACCCAACTGGGGAACGAGTCCGCCTCCTCACGTCGGCGGCTACAGGCATTGAGTGATTCATGCGAGGATTGTAAATACCGGTTTAGGAGGCCGAGGGAGCTATTTTTTCGGCGGGGAGGATGGTGACCCTCCGGAGCCGCGGGCGAGCGAAGGGTCGGACGCGGAATTGCCGCGCGCGGCATTGTCGGCCGCCGCGCCGCCAAGCGTCTCGATGGCGGCGAGGATCGCCTCGAGATCCTCCTGCGAGGCGCGCACGAGCAGCACTCCGGTGAGGGGGTTGTAGTACACGATGTTTTCGGCCGCGTTCCATTTCACGCCGAACCTTGGGAAGACGTCTTTGCGCAGATCTTCTGCCACGCGCTCGGACGCCGGGTCGATCGGGCGGCGTAACAACTTTTTCACACTCGCGAAGAACGTGTTGGTGTCCAGTTTGAAGGAGCGTGTCTGGGCCTGGACGACCGGAGGCGGCGGGAGCGGGGGCCGTTGCGCGCCACCGAAGCCAGCGTTAATCGCCGCGGCATCGAGGCTGAATACGACCGCATAGCCTTCGACCGTGTAGGTAATGGGCGTGTCCGCGACGCGTTTGATGGCATCGAGCGCGTCGACAAGGCGGACTTTTTTGAGCGATGGAACGACGCGAATCGTCGTGGCCATCAGGTCCGGCGGCTCAACAGGTGTACCGGCGACGGGCAGGCCCGTGGCGGGGTCGATCGCTGGAGCGCCGAGCCTGATCGGCTCCGTGGGCTGGCCGAACAGAAAATTCACGCCCACCTTTTCCGGGTCCTTCGCCGCGGCTTCCTTCATCAATGACTCCACTACTTGGAACAACGGGAGCGCGTCGTAGGTGACCTGGTCCAGGACGATGGAATCGAGTTTGGCTTTCAACTTCGCCGCGCCTTCCCCGCCTCCCGCGGGATAGACAGGGGGCTTGGTTGGCGGGGGAAGTGGATCCGCAGCGACCGGCGGAGGAGGCGCAGATTTGGGCGCATCCGCGGCGACGGCGGCTGGCCCTGGTGAAAAGAGCGTGGCGAGCAAGGCATACAAGGGAAGCGAGCGATTCCAACTTGGGTTTTTCATACGGTCTCCGTCAGTTGATGGTTGAGGAACAGTCCAAGCAGTGCAGAGAATGACGGCAGCGACCAGTGCGGCGGGCGCCAACGTTCGCGCCAGCGCGGAACGAACGCGGCACGGCCGCGCCCAATCCCGGGCGGGCAGTTTCAGGAGCCGCTCGACTCGGCGGCCAAGGGCCGAACGAAAACCAGCGCCTCCGACCCCCATCCAGCCCGCAGGCTGCCGGTGGGTGAGCCGCCCGCCGAGGGCGACCAGACACTCGGCGAGCACGCGGGGTCCGTCGCGCACCAAGAGACTGGATTCATCGGCGGCCGTTTCGCTGGCGGCGCGAAGTTGCCGCCGCGCCCACCACGCCAGCGGATGCCACCAGAGCAACGCGGCCAGGACATCCGCCAACCGCGCCCAGAGGGGATCCTTCGCCGCCAGATGCGCGAGTTCGTGAGCGAGCATTACGTCCTGCTGTTCAGTCGAGTGTTCGCTGGCGAACCGTGGAGGCAGGCCAATGGCCGGCCGTAGCACGCCCGCCGCGACCGGGCCGATCAGGCGCGGCGATTCGAACAAACCAATCGGCCGGCCAAGGCCCATCCGGCCGGCCAGTTCATCGACACGCTTGCGAAGCGCTGGGTCGGTGATGGTTCGGCTCCGGTGGCGCAACCGGGCGAACGACAACCGGGCGAGCGCGTTGATCGCGACGAACACCAGCGCGCCGCACAACCACGACAGGACGAGCCACGCCGCCAGTTCCTCCGGAGCGAACGCCGACCGAGTCGAGGCCAGCGAAGCAGGACGCGGCTCGGGGCCTTGCGGCGAAGCGACTGGTGGCGGCAATGCGGTCTGGGAGTTTTCGGCGGGTAAAGGCATTCCTGCCGTGGCCTCGGACGTCATGAGTGGGGTGGGGCGAGCGTCCTCGCGAGCCGGAGTTGGAACTCCTGCCGAGGCTTCGGCCGAGGAAAGCGGGTCATCGGCGACGACGGATGGAGAGCTTTGGTTTGGAACTTTCTGAAAGGGCGCGGGAGTCGTCGCGTTTCGGACTGCAGGAATGGCAGGGGTGGCAGAGGGCTTTGATGTTGGATGACGTTCTGCGCGACTTTGGGCTGCGGCGAATGCGGCTATGGAGCGGGCGCTGCCACTGATCTCCAGCGCCAGCAATCCGAGCAAAGAAATGATGCAGCCTTGCCAAACGGTCCTCCGCCACGCCGCCGCCGTAACGTGGCGCGCAATCAGCGCCGCGATGCTCACCACCAACACGGCTTCGGCTGCGAGCAGCCCGAAGACAGGCCAGCAAATCGTCCACAGAGACTCCCCGCTCATAGCCTTTTCCTCCGGTCGGCGATCAGCTTTTCCAGTTCGGCCAGTTCCTCGCGGCTGACTTCGCGTGTGGTGAGGAGGTGATTGACCACGTCGAGCAGGCTGCCCTCGAACAGTCGGTCCACAAGGTGGTCCGCCATGCTGCGGGAGACATCCTGTTCGGCGACCTTCGCCGAATAGATGAAGGCGCGGCCGTCCACCCGGTGCCGAACGAGGGCGCGGGCTTCCATTTTTCGAAGCATCGTGGCAACGGTGGTGTAGGCAAGATCAGAGTGGCTGCTGAGGTCTTCGAGGACCTGGGCGACGGTGGCTTCGCGGCGCTGCCAGAGGGATTGCATGATGCGCAACTGAAGGTCGCCGAGGCGGTGGATGCGATGCGGCTTCATGCGGTGTGGTGTTAACGACCGTGGTAATACTACTAGGGTAGTAGTGTGTCAAGGGGGAAATTTGAATTGTTCGCCGAGGCGTCACAGCGCGTCCCTGCGGTGGCAGGGCCGAGCTGCCGCTCGGCTTGAAACGCCTCCTGTCGGGCTGAATATCCGCTAAGGGTAATGCAGGAAGGTCATCAAATTAAGCCCTCTTATATTTTTTGACTGCCTCGAGCTTGAGCGGGTCAGTCCAATTTGCGCAGCCCGCCTAACGTGATTTCCATCAAAAGGATAGAATTTGCCTTAACGTTTGACACCCCCCCTGCCGATGTTAGGCTCCGGTGTGGCAAGTCCTTCGGGATTTGCCTATATTTGTCTCCGGACATCGACATCCGGAGCGGCAATCAGAACCATTAATCTGTGTGTGCTCATGAGTGATTCGACTGCAACGGCCACTCCCGCGGGTGGCCCTCCGAAGGTCTCGCGGATCGACGAGGCGGTGATTCGCATCGCGGGCAATTCGCAGGATGGCATCCAGGCCATCGGCGGTTTCCTGGCCCGGCTGGCGGGCCGCAGCGAGCAGGAGGTGATGACCTTCATGACGATTCCGTCCACGATCTCGGGCGGGCCGTCGATCTATCAGGTGCGCGTGGGCTCGGGCGAGGTGCTCAGCCCGGGCGACGAAGCCGATGTGCTGCTGGCCTTCTACCAGCATTCCTATGATGACCACATCAGTTCTCTCAGGAAGGGTGGCATCGTGCTCTACGATTCCGATCACGTCACGGAGATCCCTGAGGCGAACAAGGCGCTCTATCATCACGTGGGCGTGCCGATTTCGGGTCTCACCGTTGAAGCCATCGGCGGCACAGCCAAGGACAAGGGCAAGAACATTTTTGCCCTTGGCCTGATCGCGAAAATGTTCGACCTCAACGTCCCGAAGCTGGAGAAGCTGGTCACGGAGCGATTCACGGGCAAGGACCCGAGCATCGCGCAGAACGCGCTGACGGCGTTTCACGCCGGCTACAGCCATTCGCTGGGCGGGGTGATTGAGACATTTCAGTTTGTCGAGTCGCAGAAAGACAGCGACCGCCATCAAATCGTGATGTCGGGCAACGAGGCGCTGGGCTATGGCATCATCGCCGCGGGAGTGCGCTTTGGCGCGGGCTACCCGATTACGCCGTGGTCGGACATCATGGAATTGCTCCGGCGCGAACTGCCGAAGTACGGCGGCACATTCGTCCAGTGCGAGGACGAGATTGCCTCCATCTCGATGGCCATCGGGGCCAGCTACGGCGGGCGCGTCGCGGTCACGGGTTCGAGCGGACCAGGCATTTCTCTCAAGACCGAGGCCCTCGGCTGGGCGGTGATGGCCGAAATCCCGCTGCTCATTATCGACGTGCAGCGAGGCGGGCCATCCACTGGCATGCCGACGAACATCGAGCAGTCCGACCTGAACATTGCCTGTTTCGGCGGGCACGGGGACAGCCCGCGGGTGGTCATCGCGCCGGCGGACGTGGAAGATTGCTTCTACACGGCCATCGAGGCGGTGAACATCGCCCGCAAGTACAGTGTGCCGGTGATCCTGCTCACCGACCAGGGCATTGCCACGCGCATCGAGGCGTTCCCCGAGCCGGATCTCGAAAAATATTGCCAGGATATCTCTCCCGACCTCAGCCCGCGCGCCGACCACAAGCCCTACGACTTAAACGCCCCCGATGGCATCACACACCACCTGGCGCCCGGCACGCGCATCCTGAGCGGCAAGTATCCGATCACCACGGGCCTCGAACACGACGAACTGGGCCACCCGACCGGCTCGCCCAAGCTGCACATGCAGATGACCGCCAAGCGGCGCAAGAAACTGCAGAAGCTGGCCACGGAGCTGCCGATCCCGCAGGTCTTCGGCCCGCCCGAAGGCAACGTCCTGCTCGTCGGCTGGGGCAGCACGCGCGGCCCCATCCGCGAAGCCGTCGAGCGCGCGCGCAAGGCCGGCGACAGCGTGTCTTCGCTTCACATCCGGCATCTGAATCCACTGCCGGGGGGGCTGGACCGGATTTTCGCCGGCTTCAACCACGTCTTCGTCGTCGAGATGAACGACGAGGGCCTCTATGGGTTCGGCCAACTGGGCAGCCTGCTGCGCGCCCGCTATTGCGACACAAAGATCGCCGGCATCAATAAGACTGACGGCCTCACCTGGAAGGTTCGCGAGATCCTCGATCGCGCAAAGACGGCTGTGACGAGCGGGATGAAAAAACTATGATGTGTTGAAGCGTGACGCGTTGAAGCGTTGAACCGGATTCGCCAGCGGCGCTTCAAACGTTTCAACGTTTCAACGCTTTAACGCTTTAACGCTTCAACGAGACCTTTATGAGTACCCCCACTACCGATATCCCCGCCCGCACCGGCAACATTACCAGTGTCCCCGCGCTCGCCGTCCCTGGCGCGGATGAGCGCAAAGGCCTCACGAAAAAGGAACTTGCCGCCGACCACCCGACCTGGTGCCCCGGTTGCGGCGATTTCTCCGTGCTCGCGCTCTACTTCAAGCTCATCGAGAAGCGCAAAATGTGGCACGAGAAGATCACCACGGTCGCCGGTATCGGCTGCTCCAGCCGTTTCCCCTACTTCGTGCAGGCCCACGGCGCCCATTACATTCACGGACGCGCCCTCCCTTTCGCCAGCGGCATATCGCTCTCGCGGCCGGACCTGCACGTGTTCGTCTTCGGCGGCGACGGCGACGCTTTTTCGATCGGCGGCAACCACTTCAATCACACCGCGCGCAAAAACATCAAGATGACCTACGTGGTGATGGACAACTGGGTGTACGGGCTGACCAAGAAACAGACCTCGCCCACCAGCCCGCTGGGCTTCAAGAGCAAGACCGACCAGTGGGGCGCCGTCGATCATCCCATCAACCCGATGAAACAGGCCATCAGCGCCGGGGCCACGTTCGTCGCCCGCACGACACACACGAACCCGAACCACGTCCTCCAGATGATGGAAGCCGCGATGGACCACGACGGCTTCAGCTTTGTCGAATGTCTCAGCGAGTGCGTCGAGTTCTACGAGGGCGCGTTTGACGCCAGCAACCCGCGCAAGGGCGGGGTCTTCCAACTCGTCCCCACCGAGCATGACGTGACCGACGAGCACGCCGCCTACAA
>DASTLJ010000255.1:0-5726 GCA_035715125.1 Verrucomicrobiia bacterium | reverse complement strand
CTCAAGCTCGACGCCGATGACAATGGACATGCGCTGACGGCGCCGGAGTGAGCAGGCGGTTGGCTTCGTGGCGCAGGCTGCCCAGCCTGCTGTTTCGCGGGTTGCCAACCCGCGAATCGGCGAGCCGAACTGGACGTTGGTTGGCATGCACGACGCCCGCGGACTAGCGGTCGGCGAAAGCAGACAAGGCTGTCTGCGCTACACGCCAGCAGCAGCTTCGCGTCGAACTGCCACCGTATGAGCAATCGCGGCCAGAACCTACTTGCCATTGCGCCCGAACTTCCCAAAGCGGACAGAGAGCAACACAACGCCGGCCGGTTGGCGGGTAATAGGATTGAGGCTCACATTGTCGTAGCCGTCGCCGAATTCCTTTGGAGCGAGCGGATTGATGACCTGCCACGGCTGCCCGGCTCGGGCGGCGCGGACCAACGCACCTTCCAAGACCACCTTCGAAACCTGCCCCGTTGTCGGTGTTGCCAGGGGCCGGCTCGCCTGGAACATTAAATCCGAGTCCGCGGGCTTGGGCAGCGTCTGTTGCAAACGGGCGTCGCCCGTCGGCGCTGCTTTGTTGGTCGACACAGTCGGGGTTTGCGCGAAGGCAATGACGGGCAGGGCCGTCACCAGAGTAATGAGTATAAACGTCGTTCTCATAACTTTCCCTTTCCTCCTTCAACCTCCCTCCTGGTTCCGCGCTGTCAATGGTCTGGTGTTGGAAAATTTTTGGGCGCGTTGGAGACGTTGGTGCGCAAAGCAAACCATTCCTTGATCGCGCCGGTCAGGTCCGGCTTCGCCACGTCCTGATGGCCAAACTCCCAGAACCCGATACCGCGCACGACCGCGCGGTTGGCCAAAACGGACGCATTGGTGTCGAGCACCGAACTCATCTTGCGCTGCACGCACTCGGGAGTCGTCCACCACCGGCCCGCGAACGGCACTTCGCCCGCCGCCGCGTGGATGGCGTTCGAAAACCAGACGCGGTTCGTTGCCCACCGCTCGCGCAGCGCGGGCCACGAATCGTTCGCGGAAGAGTAAAAAGGCAGTCCGAAAATGAGCCGTTCGGCCGGGAAGCCGTGGGCGGTAATGTACTGAAGCGCGCCGCGCGTGCTGGCTTCGATCCTCTCGAAGCCGCCACTGAGCCATTGCGTGGCGCCGGGATTGGAGAGCGGTCCGTTGGCCGGGTTCTTCCAGTCGTAACCGAAGTAAAACGCGAAATCCGCGCAGGCCGACAGCCGCGCCCAGTCGAATTGATCGATGTAAAAGCCAGGACTGGCGCCGAACATCACGATGTAGTTGGTGCTCGCGCCCTTGAACGCCGCATGCACGGCCTGCATGAGTTCGGTGAACTCGCCCTTTTCGCGCGCCGTGGACGGAAACTCGTAATCGATGTCGATGCCGTCATAGCCCCACGTCTCGACGGAGCGCAGGAGGTTGTCCGCAAACTTTTTCCTCCGCGCCGAGCTGGCTGCGATGGCCGCGAACGCGTCGCGCAACCGTTCCGGCGCGCCGCCACCCACGCTCATCACCACTCCCTTGCCGCGGCGATGCGCGAAGTTGAGCAACGGCTCGCGGTAGAACGCGAACCTCCCCAACTCGTAGCCCAGCACGCCGTCTCGCTTCGGCTCGGCAAAGCCATGAATCACCAAATCGACCGCGTCGTAATCCAACTGGCTCAACGTCCACGCCGGCGAATTGGTCGTGCGCAGCTCGTTCAGGTAACCAAAAACGAGCGGGCGCACCGGCAGAGTCTGCAGGCCGTGGCGGGGGCTGGCCGCAGAGAGCGAGGCCGCGCAACCAAGCAGTAGAATACAACTGAGCAGGCGAGACGCCTGGTAGGTGTTTACCGTCCACATTTCAACCAACTCCTTTGTCGCAACCTTCGTCGCCACCTTTGTCGGCGACTGCACGGGGCGACAAAGGATGCGACGAAGGTTGCGACAAAGAACGAACCCGAGCGCGGCGGCGGGAGACACATACGACGCTTGCCCTGCATTGCGGTTCCTGGGACGGGCGGAGGTTCGGATTGGCATGGACTGCATTGCTGAGGCTCAGGGACTGTCATTCTCATCCGGCCGGTCACGAGGCTCGGCGGGCGGCTGGTCCGCCAACTTCTCGAGCGCCTCGGGCGACAACGGCTCGGAAATGGCGTGTTCTTCGCCAAACCATTTGCCGAGGTCAATGAGCTTGCAGCGTCTCGAGCAAAATGGCCCGAAGGGCGTGGCGAACCAGTCGCCGCGCCGTTTGCAAGCGGGGCACTGGATCTGGGCCGACTCGCTCATGACGATGGGGGGAGCTTAACCCGACTCTTTCGGAGGGAGAACGAAATCCTATGCGAAATCCTGTGCAAACTCTCCCAGCGCCGCTTGCGTCCCGGTGATTCGGACGGGGTTCTCCACAGCCACGATTCGGCACGAATCCACACGCATTCAGAAGGGTGCAACAACAGGACACGGCCCGGCATTGTTCTGGACACATTGGCTCTAACCGCTTGAGGTGTCCGTTCGCCTTGAATCGTGTCAGTTCGTGGATTGGTGGAGCACCTTGAAATGACCCGTGAATCAGGAGCGCCCCAACGCGCCCCAAGGCGGTTGCCAACGCCCGGTCTCATGCTACCTTCGTCGCGGGGTATGATTCGCCTCATTCTGTTCGATATCGACGGCACTCTCATTGCCACGGGGGGGGGGCGGGCGAAAGGGCGTTCGCGGAAGTCTGCCGCGCCGAATTCGGTGTTCTCAACGGCACCCTCCGGCTTCATTTTGCCGGGCGAACGGACCCCTCGATCGTCCGGGATTTTTTTACGCATCATGACATTGAACCCAATCCGGAGAACTTCCGGCGTTTCTTCGATCGCTACGTCTTTCATTTGGAACACTTGTTGGGCCAGCTCGATGGCCGCGTGCTGCCCGGCGTTCATGCCTGGCTCAGCGCCCTGGCCGCTCGGACGCCCCCGCCCATGCTCGGGCTGCTGACCGGCAACATCGGGCTCGGCGCGCGCATCAAGCTGGGGCATTACGGGCTCTGGGACCGTTTCGAAACCGGCGCGTTTGGCGACGACCATGAGGATCGAAACCAGCTCGCCCACATCGCCCGCGCCCGCGCCCGCACCCGGCTCGGTGACGATCTGGGAGGCGAAGAGATCCTGGTCATTGGCGACACTCCGCGCGACCTCGAATGCGCCCGGGCCATCGGCGCGAAAGCGCTGACGGTCGCCACGGGCACCTACTCGCTTAATGAGCTTCGCGTCCTGGGCTCCGACTGGGCCGCCAAGACGCTGGCTCACATTTCTCCCGAGGACGTCTTCGGTTGATCCCGAGGACGCCCGAAAATAGCCCGGCGATTCATCGCTGGGTTGTGGGGAGTCGGCGTTCGGAGTCCTGCAGGGACAGCAGAGCGTGAAGTTCTTCCGTCCCTACGGGACTTGAGGGGCTGGCGGCTCGAATGCCCAGCGATGAATCGCTGGGCTATTTTCGGGCGTCCTCGCGGATGCTAAAATACCACGCGGCAGCGCGGCCCTACCTCGAACGGCGCGTGCATCCAGACTCGATCGCGGTGCGTCCAAACCCAAGGGGCGCGTCTTGCCAGTACCACCAACGTAGGGCAGGCGTCTCGCCTGCCCGGCCGAGCGAAGCGAGGCCATGATGGTCCGAAAGCCGCGCCTTTCGGCGCGGCAGGGCAGGCGGGACGCCTGCCCTACGTTCCCGGCGCGACCTTGGCGGTGGTGGTACTTTCAAGCTGCATCTGGACGCAAGTGAAAGCTTGAATTCGGTCGGTTTTCTGCGATTTACTTGGGGCGCTCCCGTACCAACTATGGAACATAGGCGACTCGGTATTGTCACGCTGGCCGGCACGATTGCCATCGGCGCTGGCTTTCTTTCTTTTCCAACCGGGTTGCCCGCGCAGAGCAATGGCATCCTGCGCGAGGTGTACACCGGCATCGCGGGCGGCGCGATTGCCAACCTGACGAGTCACCCGTCCTTCCCGAACAGCCCGGCGCTGGAAAGCATCGAGCCCATCTTCGAGGGGCCGACGGCCGGGGACTTTTACGGGACGCGGATGCGAGCGCTCCTCACGGCGCCGACGACGGGCAATTACATCTTTTGGATCGCGACCGACGACCAGGGTTATCTCTACCTGAGCACGGATGAAACCCCCACAACCCGGCGGCTCATTTGCGCCGAGCCACAGTGGGGCGGCGTGCGGGAATGGGACGGCAACCTGGAACGGCGCACGAACGCGACGGCGATTTTCCCCGCGATGAACCCGAATCTGCCGGCCAACCGGTCGGATTACGCCTTCGGCACGATCACGCTCAATGCCGGGCAGCGGTGCTACATCGAGGCATTACAGGCGGAAGGGCAAGGCGGCGACAACATCGCGGTGGGCTGGCAACTGCCCGACGGCACGTTGGAGCGGCCGATCCCCGGCAATCGCATGGTGCCTTATGGGCTGGGCCCGCCTGTGATCTCGCAGCAGCCGGCCAATTCCTCGGTCATCGAGGGTGGCCCGGCGTCGTTCAGCGTGCGGCTTCAGCGGATGCTGGGCGCGACCTTCCAATGGCGGCGCAACGGGGCGGTCCTTCCAGGGGCGACCAACTTCAGCTACCTGATTCTGGCCGCGTCGCTGGCGGACAGCAACACCAGCTACTCCTGCTCCATCACCAATGCGTACGGCGGGACGAACAGCGCCAGTGGAATCCTCACCGTCATCCCCGACTCAATCGCGCCGACGATCAACACCGTCGGTAACATTGGCGAACCGCAGGTTGTGTTCGTCGTGTTCTCCGAGCCGGTCGAGGCGCTTTCGGCAACGAACATTGCAAACTACGCCATCACCGGCGGCGTGACCACGGTGACCCTTGCCCGCGCGTCGTTCGGGGCGGACAACCGGACGGTGATCCTCACCACGACGACGCTTCTCCTGCCGGGGGTCTCCTATACGCTGACGGTGAATAATGTCCGCGACCGCGCGACGATGCCCAATACGATCCTGCCGAATTCGCAGCGCACGTTTTCCCTCATCGTGCGGCCGCTGGATATCAGCTATCTCTCATTGCCCCGCGAGCCGATCGGGCCTTCGTCGAGGCGGCACGGGGTGATTATTTCAGAGGTGATGTTTCATCCTACCAACCGCGCCGACGCGAAGAACCTGGAGTTCCTCGAGGTCTACAACTCGCAGCCGTGGTTCGAGGAACTGGGCGGGTGGCGCATTTCGGGGGCGACCGACTACACCTTCCCCTCGAACACCGTCCTGCCCAGCAAGGGCTTCATCGTCGTGGCGGCGAATCCGGCGGACTTCAAATCAGTTTACACCGTGGTGCCGGCCACAAATGTTTTCGGGCCTTTCCTTGGCTCGAATGGCCTGCAAAACAGTTCGGGAACGCTGCGGCTTCGCAATAGCGCCAACGCTGTCCTGTTCGAAATGCATTACACGGGAGACCCGCCGTATCCCGCCGCGGCCGATGGCGGCGGCCATTCGCTGGTGCTCGGCCGCCCGAGCTACGGCGAACGCGACGCGCGGGCGTGGATGGCCAGCGAGGCGGCCGGTGGAACACCAGGCGCGGCGGATGTGCCGACCGGCAACACGTTTCGCAATCTGCTGCTCAACGAAATCCTGGCGCACACCGACCCGCCCAACGTCGACTATGTCGAGCTGCACAACTACGGCATCTCGTCGCTCAACCTCAACGGCGTGATCCTCACGGACGATCCCAGCACGAACAAGTTCGTCAT
>DASTLJ010000254.1:0-9549 GCA_035715125.1 Verrucomicrobiia bacterium | reverse complement strand
TTGACCGACGCCGCATGGACGGCGCTCGCGCCGGTCCCCGGGGATGGCACAATCAAGATCTTGCAGGACACCGGCGCCACTGGCCCGCAGCGCCTTTACCGCGTGCAAACCGACTGACGCCCCGGAGCGCGGCCTTCAGGCCGCTTCAGCGTCCGAGCGGCATGGACGAAACGATTGGCCTGTCAGCTTGGGAACGATGAAGCGGCGTGAACGCCGCGCTCCGACCTGCGTTCAGTCGGGGGCATTGCTAGGATGCGCGCACTGGATTTGCCCCTGCCAGAAATTCCTTTCGCCTCAGTTCGCTTCACGGCCATCCTCCCGGGGTGAATCGGTTCCCGTTTTTCATCGCGATGTTTCTCGCCGCATCGGGCGGACACGCGGCGGAGCGGCCGAACATCGTTTTGATCGTTGATCAGCTATGAGCCCCCCTGCCCCGCCTCCCACGCCGCCGCTGCGCTGGCCGAAGTTCGCTCTCTTCTTCGGCGCGCTCTTCGTCCTGGCCTGCGTGATCTTCATGATCCGGGAGGTCAAACGCGTGAAACGCATCCGCGAAGCGACGGCCGAGATGCGGACCGCTTCGCTCCAACCCTCGGCACCTTCCACGGTCCCGGTCACGGCGCCTGCCGAGATGTCCTGGACCAACGGCATGATTTGGATCCCCGGCGGCACTTTCCTGATGGGATCGGAAGCCGGGCAGACGGACGAAAAACCGGTCCACCGAGTCACTCTCGACGGCTTCTGGCTGGACCAGTACGAAGTGACCAACGAAAAGTTCGAGCAATTCACCCGCGCCACCGGCTATCTCACCGTCGCCGAGCGCAAGCCCGACCCGAAGGATTTTCCCGACGCGCCGCCCGACAAGCTGGTAGCCGGCTCGATCGTGTTCACCCCGCCGCCCGGCGATGTGCCGCTCGACAATCATTTCATCTGGTGGAGGTACATACCCGGCGCGAACTGGCGCCATCCCGAGGGACCGAGTTCCGATCTCAAAAGGCGCGAGAAACATCCCGTGGTCCACATTTCCTGGTTCGACGCGATGGCCTATACCAAGTGGGCGGGCAAGCGTCTCCCGACGGAGGCCGAGTGGGAATACGCCTCGCGCGGCGGGCTGGAACAACAGCCCTACATGTGGGGCGCCGAGCAAGTGCCCGGCGGCAAATGGCGCGCGAACATCTGGCAAGGCCGGTTCCCCAACGAGAACACATTGGCCGATCACCATCGGCTCACCGCGCCCGTCGGTTCGTATGCTCCAAACGGCTACGGCCTGTACGACATGGCGGGGAACGTCTGGGAATGGTGCAGCGACTGGTATCTGCCCGATTACTACGACCGCTCGCCCCCGCGCAATCCAGCGGGGCCGGAGACGAGCTTCGACCCCAACGAACCGGGCGTGCCCAAGCGCGTGCAGCGGGGCGGCTCGTTTCTGTGCTCGGACCTTTACTGCAAAGGCTACCGCCCCAGCGCGCGAATGAAGACTTCGCCGGACACCGGCCTGTCCCACTCGGGCTTTCGGTGCGCGCGATGAACTGGAACTTGATCAACTGGTGCTCCGTCTCGACGGCGGAAGCGAGTGCGCTGGAACGGAAGATTGACCAGCGGGTCGATCGCCCCTGCGCCCACACACACCGGACACAATCACGTTGTTGGAGGAATCGAGCCGGAAATGAGTACACGGGCACAAAACGAGAAGAAATTCGGTCACTGGGATGAGCTGCCCGGTGGCGGAAGACGCTATCGCCTGGACATGCGGGGTCGGCTGGGCTGGCTGGCGCGTTATCTCAAGGAAGTGGACGACAAGGAAACGACCGTCAGCTTCTGGCAGGAGATTTATGACGATGAAGGCAGGCTGGTCGAAATTCACGAGAAATATCCGGTGGATAAGGGCCACCAGAAAGTGTAGGATGCCGCCATGACGATCACCAAACAGACCGTCGCCGAAAAAATCGCCGCGTATCTTCACCACGAAATGACGCTGGCACAATTAGTGGATTGGGCCGAGCGAGCCCTGATGGACGGCGAGTTCGCCGAACAGGAGTTCGCTGCCGTTCGGGATGTAGTCTCCCGCCTGGGTGTGGCCGATGTGCGGTCCTTTGGCTTGGCGTGGGAAGATTGCGAGCAACTGCTTCAACGCTTGGGTTTCCGGGCGCGAGTCGAGGTCTCGGCATAATCGCGGAGGAACCGACGAAGCACGAAGCGCCGGTCCGGTTGGTGGAGCGTCGTTCTTGGGCTGCGTGCGCGACAGTGCTCGGATTTACTTGCCGATTTTTTTGAAGAGGGAGTAGTCTGCTTCTGGTTGTTTCCAAGCCCGTACGTGGCTTGTCAGTAGCCCAATGCGCGCGTAGCTCAACTGGATAGAGCGCCGGCCTCCGGAGCCGTAGGTTGTGGGTTCAACTCCCGCCGCGCGTACCAACTTTTCTCCACGATTCAGAACTTCACCGATTCGCGCTGGCGCCGGGTGAAGCGGCGCCGGTGGGTGTAGCCGCCGCTCCGGGCCAGGGCCACGGCATCGGCCAGGTTCAGGCCGACTTCGCCGGGGGCGTGGGCGTCGGAACCAAACGTGATCGGGACATCAGCCTCGCGGGCCATGCGCACGATTTGGGGGCTGGGATAAATCTCTTTGCAATCCTTGCGCAGGCCGGCGGTGTTCAATTCCATCGCCACACCGGCTTTTCGCGCGGCATCGAGGAACCGTGCGAACAACGAGGTGCAATCTTCCTTCGGGTAAAAGCAAAACTTCTTGCACAGGTCGGCGTGGGCGATGATGTCGAACAATCCGGATTCCGCGGCCATCGTCAGGCGCTGGAAGTAGGCGCTCCAGACTTCGAATGGCTCCCGGGACTTCCATTCAGAGATGCGTTTCGGGTTGTCGAGGTCCCACGAATCGGAGACGTAATGAACCGCGCCGATGAGGTAATCCCACGGGTGCCGGGCGATGAGCTGGCGCGTCCATTCTTCCTGGCCGGGGATGAAGTCCATTTCGAGCGCGAGCTTAATCGTGAGGTCGGGAAATGCCCGCCGGGCTTGCTGCACGTTTTCCACGTAGGTGTCGAGGTCGGCCTGGAGCATGTGCCAATCATCCCAATCGTCGCGCGGCATCGGATTGTGCTCGGAGAAGCCGATCTCAGTCAGGCCGATCCGGACCGCCTGCGCGGCCAGGTCCGTAGGATCGCCGACCGCGTGGCGGCACAGGCGGGTGTGCATGTGATAATCGGCGGGCAGCGACATTAGCGCAGATTAGTTCGATTGGCGGCCGGGCAGCAAGGGAATTGGCCAAACCCAAAACTGCGCGTGATTGCCAATTGCCGGACTAAACCACGAATGAACACGAATGGACACGAATGTGGACCTTCCCATTCGTACTACTATCCCAAAAGTCTTACTCAGCGTGCGCAAAGTTTTACCGCAAAGAACGCAAAGAACACAAAGAGAAGCTTTTCCGTCTCTGCGAACTCTGCGTTCTTTGCGGTTATCATCATTTGTTGCGGCCCGAGGCCGCGCTAGGGTTATTCGTGTCGATTCGTGGTTAAAGAGAGTTCCGCGGAATCAGGGTCGGGCGAAGCTCCTTGCCCTGGCCTGCGACGGACTGACACTCTGCGCGGCGACACCCACGCATGCCCGATTCCCCCAAACTCTCTGGCAACGATCGACGGTACGAACGCTGGCGATGGCAGATCTTCGCTGTGACGTGGCTGGCGTACGCGGGCTTTTATCTCACGCGAAAATCGTTTTCCGTCGCCAAGATCGAGCTGGCGATGCCGGACGTGATGGGCCTGAGCAAGGGAGACATGTCATGGATGGACGGCGCCAACTCGCTCGCCTATGCGGTAGGCCAGTTTGCCTGGGGCATGATGGGCGACAAATTCGGCACGCGCATCGTCGTCCTGGTCGGCATGCTCCTGTCGGTGATCGTGGCGATGCTGGCAGGCGCGTCGAATGTTGCGCTGGCGCTCGGCATTTGCCTGGCAGTGCAGGGCCTTGCCCAGGCCAGCGGATGGGCGCCGCTGGCAAAAAACATGGGCGAATTCTTTTCGCGGCGTGAACGTGGACGCGTCATGGGCTGGTGGTGCACCAACTACGCGTTCGGCGGATTCATCGCGACCGTGCTGGCGGGCCAGGCCGTGAAGTGGGGCGGAACCTGGCGATACGCATTTTGGGTGCCCGCACTGGCGCTTGTTTTGATCGGGGTGCTGTTCGTTTTCTTCCAGCGCAACCGGCCGGAAGACGTTGGGTTGCCGTCCATCGAACAGTATCACGGCGAACCCGAGGCAGTCGTGGCCGCGGATGGGTCGCCAACACAAGAACCCGAAGGTTCGTGGAAGATCGTTGGAGCAGTATTGCGGAACCGGATGGTCTTGCTGCTGGCGGCGGTCTACTTCCTGGTCAAACCCACGCGCTACCTCATCCTCTATTGGTCGCCGGTTTATGTGAACGAACGGCTCGGCACCGGCACGGCCGAATCGGGACTGCTCGGCAGCATGTTCGACCTCGCAGGGCCCGTCGGCACGCTGGCGGGCGGCTACCTGTCGGATCGCATGTTCCAGTCCAGGCGCATGCCGGTCGGAGTCATGGCGCTGCTGAGTCTGGCGATTCTGATGATGGGGTTCCAGTACTTGCCGTTGACGAAAGCGGCCATCGGGGCCGGTTTGTTCGCGGCCGGGTTTCTCGTGTTCATTCCAGACTCGCTGCTCTCCGGGACCGCGGCCATTGATTTCGGAACCAAGAAAGGAGCCTCGACAGCCAGCGGGATTGTGAATGGGTGTGGTTCCATCGGCCAGATTATCGGCGTGACGCTTCCCGGTTGGGTTGGGCGGTTCCTCGCCGAGGGGCGCGAAATCTGGAACCCAATCTTCTTCGGACTCGGCCTGGCGCTCGCCCTGGCCGGGCTGTTGCTGGTGCCGCACTGGAACCGCGTTCCTTCCGAAGCAAAGCCTCCCGCGCCGAAGTAAGCTGCTCGATGTCGTCCACCATCTGCCATCTCCCGGAGGGAGATTTGAAAATAGCCCACCCTTTCAAGGGTGGGACAGTGGATGAAGGACCTTCCGTCCCGAAGGGACGGCTGAATGAATTCGCGGGATTCAGCCGTCCCTTCGGGACTTACGCAAAGACCAATTCAGACCCGGCATTGAACTGCCGGGCTATTCTCAAATCTCCCTTCGGGAGATGTGAAGCATCGGCCCAAAATTTCCAACGTCCTGAACGGAGTCAAACACTTCGCCAAGAAACTGAACTTTGCGATGCCGCCTGCTATCAGGCGCTGCGCGATTCCAGACAAACCGGGCATTGTCAGCGTCGGGCAGCAGGCTAAACTCTCCCGCGACACGCAATGCAGACCGGCCTCGAATCCCTCATCGCCCGCTGCCAGCCCGGCTGGTCGCTGCCGGCGGTTTTTTACAACGACGACGCCGTTTATCAGCTCGACCTGGAGCATGTCTGGCGGCGCGGTTGGCTTTTCGCGGGACACGCGTGCGAAATCCCGCAACCTGGCGATTACTTCACCCTCGAATTGGACACGGACTCCGTCATCGTTCTGCGCGACGACAACGGCGCGATTCACGGCCTGCACAACGTCTGCCGGCACCGCGGCTCGGTGATTTGCACTGAACCCGCGGGCCATGCCCGGCGCCTCGTGTGCCCGTATCATCAGTGGACTTATGCGCTCGATGGCCAACTGCTGGCCTGTCGCGGGATGCAGGAGGAGCTGGACAAATCGCAGTTCGCGTTGCATCGCGTCCACGCGCGCGAGGTCGAGGGATTGATCTTCATCTCGCTGGCGAAGGAGCCGGCGCCGTTCGATCCGGTCCAGGAAACGCTTGCGCCGATGCTCCGGCCGCAAGGTTTTTGCCGCGCGAAGGTCGCCCGCGCGATGGATTACATCGTGCAGGCGAACTGGAAGCTCGTCTGGGAAAACAACCGCGAATGCTACCATTGCAATGCCAATCACCCGGAATACATCCAAGCCAACTTCGATCACTACAACGCCGACGATACTCCGCCGCGCGTCCGCGAGGAGATGTGCGCCGTCGTCGCCCGCAGCGAACAGAAATGGGCGGCCGCCGGCCTTGCTCCCACGCACAAACAGTCGGGCATGACCCGTTTCCCGGACGCCGAGCACAACATCTGGTTCTCCGCCAACCGCACGCCCCTGATTGAGGGCTGGGTGAGCGAATCGATGGATGGCCGGCAGGTCGCGCCGTTGATGGGCAATTACACGGACGCGGACGTCGGCACGCTGCGGATGCGCACTCTGCCGAACTTCTGGAACCATTCCAGTTGCGACCACGCGGTCAGCACGCGGCTGCTGCCCGCCGGCCCGCAACGCACGGCCATTCGCGTCTGCTGGCTGGTGGACGAGAAAGCCGTCGAAAGGCGCGATTACGAGCTGGCGAAGCTGATGCCCTTCTGGCAACGGACCTCGGAGCAGGACTGGAAGATTTGTGAACGCCAGCAGCGCGGGGTGAATTCGAGCGCCTACACGCCCGGGCCATACTCGACGTTCAAGGAATACAACGTGGAGAGCTTTGTGCGGTGGTATTTGAAGAGCGTGATGCGTGGTGCGTGATGCGTGATAGCTAGCTCAGAGTTCATCATCATCGGGGGCGGCGCCGTCGGCTGCGGCGTGGCGTACGCGCTGGCCAAGGCGGGCCAGACCGACGTGGTGCTGCTGGAGCGCGGCGCGGATGTCGGCCAGGCGACGACCTCGCAAGGCGCCGGCTTGTGCGGACAGCCGCGCGACTCTGTCGAGCGCATCAAGCTGGCGATGCATTCGGTGGCGACGTTCCGCGAACTGCAGAAAGATCCGGACGTGAAGCCCGATTGGCACGAGGTCGGTTCGTTGCGCATCGCGTTGAGCGGGCGGCGGGCGGAGGAATTTCGCCGGCTCAAGCAAGCTGCGGATGCCGCTGGCCTCGAGACGGCGCTGATCGACAAAACGGAAGCAAAGCGCCGCTGGCCGTTGATGGATTTCACCAGCGCCACCGCCATCCTCTGGTGCCCCAGCGACGGTTACATGACGCCGGGCTGCGTCGTGAAAGCTTACGAGCACCAGTGCCGCAAACTCGGCGTGCGCTTCGCGACTTCGGCCGGCGTCGAGGAAATCATGTTAAGGAACGGCCGGGTTGCTGGGGTGAGGACAAACCAAGGCGCGGCCGAGTGCCGATACGTCATCAATGCCGCCGGCGCGCACGCCTATCACATCGCCAATTTGGCCGGGCTTGAACTGCCCATTGTTCCGGTGCGCCACGAATACTTTGTAACGGTCCCGATGGCGGGCCTTACGCCGGAATTGCCTTGTTTCCGCGTGCCCGAGCTAACGCTCTATGGACGAGTCCGTGATCAGGGTCTGCTGATCGGGGGGTGGGAGCCGAATTCGCTGCACGCCGACCCGCGTGCCTACACCGTCGCCGGCGCGCCACCCGAAATCACGCCCGACTGGAAAGTGCTGAGCCGTTTCGAGGAAAGCTTCGCGAAACTTTTTCCCACGGCCAACGGGGCGGAGAAGCAACGCGTCGGCAAGGGTTGGCCCACGTTCACGCCCGATGGCCGTTTCATCATCGGCGAGAGTTGTCGTGTGCCGGGATTCGTCATGGCCGGGGGTTGCAATGCGCACGGGATTTCCGGCTCGGGCGGCATCGGGAAGCTACTCGTGGAGTCGCTGCTCGACCCCAAGCCATCCGCCTACGTGAAGAGCCTGAGCCCGGATCGCTTCACCGAGACAAACTGGACCTGGGACGAAGCCCGCGCGCAGGCCGCGCGAGTTTATGAGACTTACTATGGCGTGTAACGGCCAGTTCACCATGAGCTTGAGGACACGACAATCGGTAGCCGCCGACGTGAGGAGGCGGAAAATGCAGACGCATGGTCCCTCCGCCTCCTCACGTCGGCGGCTACGATTGTTCGTGAGCAATGCAGGCTAGCGGCGGCGAACGATGACTGCGCTCCCCACCGAAGCCAAGGTCGTCATCGTCGGCGGCGGCATCGCGGGCGCCAGCGTCGCGTACCATCTGACGAAACTCGGCTGCAGGGACGTCGTGCTGCTGGAGCAAAACAAACTGGGCGGCGGCACGACGTGGCACGCCGCCGGCATGGTCGGGCGATTGCGCACGACCAACAGCATGACGAGGATCAATCAGGCCAGCGCCGCGCTCTACGCCGGATTGCAACAGGAGACCGGGCACTCCGTCGGTTGGAAGCAAGTGGGCAGCGTCATCGTCGGAAAGTCGGCCGAACGCATGACTCAGCTTCACCGCACTTGCGCGATGGCCGAGTTGATGGGGGTCGAGGCGCACATCATCACTGCCGAGGAATCGCGGACACGCTGGCCGCTCATGCGGACGGACGACTTGCTCGGCGCAGCGTGGCTGCCGCACGACGGCAAAGTTATCCCCAAAGAGGTTCCACTCGCCCTCGCGAAGGCGGCAGTGAAGCGTGGGGCGCGAGTCTTTGAAAACGTCCGCGTCGCAGACGTCCTCCACCGCGACGGCCGGGCCATCGGCGTTCGAATCTCCAATTTCACGCACCACGCACCACGCACCACGCCTCCGCAGCCCATCGAGCTGCGTGCCGAATTTGTCATCCTCACCGGCGGCATGTGGACACGCGAACTGGGCCTGCGTTGCGGGGTGAACCTGCCGCTTTACCCGGTCGAGCATCACTACGTGGTCACGGAGCCGATCGCCGGCGCGTTCGACGAACTGCCGCTGGGCCGCGACCCGGACTTGTGCATCTACTTTCGCGGCGAGGGCAATGCCATCCTGCTGGGCGCCTTTCAGAAGTTCACCAAGCCGTGGCTCGTGGATAGAATTCCCGACGACTTTTCCTTCAAGCTCCTCGAACCGGATTGGGAAAAATACCAGGAGCCGCTCGCCGCGGGGCGTTGGCGCATTCCGGCGATCGCCAAGTGTCGCTTCGAGAAGTTTGTCAACGGCCCCGAGAGCTTCACACCGGACAACAACTGGCTGATGGGCGAGACGCCGGAGCTGCGAAATCTGTTTGTGATGGCCGGCTTCAACTCCATCGGCATCGCCAGCTCGGGCGGCGCAGGGGCTTATCTGGCCGAATGGATCCTCGAAGGCCGGCCCACGATGGACCTCTGGTCGGTGGACATCCGCCGTTTCGGCCCGTGGGCGAACAATCGGGCGTTCCTTCGCGAACGGGTGACCGAGACGCTTGGCCTGCATTATCAGATCGCGTGGCCGAACCGCGAGGTCGAAACCGGCCGCGGTCTGCGCAAAAGTCCGCTGCACGATCGACTGGCCGCACAAGGCGCCTGCTTCGGCGTGAAGAACGGCTGGGAACGGCCCAATTGGTTTGCCGTCTCTTCTCCCTCTCCCCTCGGACGGGAGAGGGCCGGGGTGAGGGGTGAAGGTGATACGGGACCGCGGTTCGCACGGAAACCCATCACCGAATACAGCTTCGCCCGCCAAAACTGGTTCCCCAACCACGCCGCGGAACATCGCGCCGCGCGCGAAAACGTCGCCGTGTTCGACCAAACCGGCTTCAGCAAATTCATCTTCAAGGGCCGTGACGTGGTGAACGTCCTGCAGCGGCTCT
>DASTLJ010000253.1:0-17306 GCA_035715125.1 Verrucomicrobiia bacterium | reverse complement strand
CCGCCGAACGCCAGAAGGCGCAGGTCGAAGCCAACGCCACGCTCAGCGACGAACAGCGCGGCGCGATGATCGCCGCGATCGGCCGGGCCACGGAACAGAACGTTGCATCCGCGCTCGGCGAGAAGGTCTTCAAATCCTATCAGCAGAGCTCCGGGCAATGGCTGGCCAACCTCCTCATCGTGAACGAAAACAATTTGGCGCTGCCGCCCGAGCCGCCGCCCCCCTCCTTGCAGGAGGAATTGCGCAAGCTGTTCATCGGCGCACCGCCGGTCCTCCCTCCGGTGCCATTCACCCGATAGCCGGCGGATTCGTTCCGCCCACCCTTCCTGCGATCGGCGAATGGCGCCGGGGCGCTCATCAGGCTAATCCGGCACTTGGATGAAGCGGAAGATGCTTAAACCACGAATGGACACCAATGAACACGAATTCCCAGAGCGAGGATTCCTCACCGCCAAGCTGAACGTAGCTTTCGTCGCAAGTCGTTCTGATTCGTGTCCATTCGTGTCCATTCGTGGTTACAACTGCTTTTTCCAGGATCAGTTTCCATCGCCATCTCCAAGAGCCCGCCGCGCCCATTCGACGAGCGTCCCGCGATTCTCGAGCACGTCGGCCGGCACTTCGTAGTAGCGCTGGAGTGCTTGATTCGGGTTCGGCCGAAACGGCGGCATGCCCCGCCGCTCATACTCGGGCCGCGTCGCCTCCGTGGTTCGGAAAAAGAGCCGGTCCTTGTGGATAATCCCGAAGAAGGCCTTCCCGCAATACAGCCCGTGCCCGCCGAACATGGCCCGGCACGTCACCCGTTCCAACCCGTCGAGCTGGTCGAGCACAAAGTCTCTGAAAGAATCTTTTCGCACGAGGCAGTATTCTTTGAACAACAAAGCGCCCCGATCGCCAGGCAAAAGCGCCGTCGGAAGCGGGCGCCTCGTCGGAACAGGCGGCGGCGTGCTGACACAGAATTTCACACTTTGCAAAGTGTGGATCTACAAGATTCACGCCGCGACGCCTGTGAAGTGCGATTTCCGCGGCGAGCGGCAAGCCCGTTTTCAAGGTCTGGTGGTTTCTCGCTTGGTAGGCGGCCGCCGCTTGACTACGCTTCACGCCGTGCCCGCGACACGGTTCCATCTTCTTCTCGCCGTTTCCCTCGTGGCCTTGAGCGCCCCGGCCGCGCCGCGCTTTGACACCGTCATCCGACACGGCCGCGTCATCGACGGCACGGGCAACCCGGCTTTCACCGCCGACTTGGCGATTGCCGACGGGCACATCGCCGCCGTCGGCCGCATCACCAACGACGCCCCGCTCGACATCGACGCCCGAGGGCTGATCGTCGCGCCGGGGTTCATCGACGTTCACACTCACGCCGAGGAGATCGACGAGCTGCCGCTGGGCGAAAACTTTCTAAGCATGGGCGTGACGACGCTTGTCCTCGGCAATTGCGGCGGCTCGAAGCTGGAGGTCGGCGTATTCTTCCGCCAGTTGGAAGCCACGAACTTTTCGCCCAACGTCGCCACGCTCATCGGCCACGGCTCCGTGCGCTCCAAAGTCATGGGCGGTTCCTTCATGCGGCCGCCTACGGCCGGCGAACTGGCGCAAATGGAGGCGCTGGTCGAACGCGCGATGGAAGAGGGCGCGCTGGGTCTGAGCACAGGGTTGATTTACCTGCCCGGCACATTTGCCAAAACTGACGAGATCATCGCACTGGCGAAGGTGGCCGCCCGGCACGACGGCATTTACGCCACCCACATGCGGGACGAAGGGCGCGACATTCTCGATTCGCTCGAAGAAGTCTTTCGCATCGCACGCGAGGCCGGCATCCGCGCGGAGGTGTCGCACATCAAGCTCTCCGGCAAATCGAATTGGGGCCGGACCGGCCGCGTGCTCGCGGCCCTCGAGCGGGCCCGCGCCGAGGGTCTGGACATCACGCAGGATCAATACGTCTATGCCGCCTCCAGCACCACCCTGGCCCAGCTCGTGCCGGACAAGTGGCGCGGAGACGCCGAAGCACTCCTGTCCGATCCCGCGCAAAAGGCGGCGCTCATTGCCGAAATGAAGGAACGTTTGAGCCGGAATGGCTATCCCGACTACTCCTATGCCGTCATCGCCAACTGGCGGCATGACCCCTCCCTCAATGGCTTGAACCTCCGCGATGCCGCCATGAAACGGCGCGGCGCCGATTCGCTCGACGACCAGATCGAACTCATCCTCGACATCCATAGCCACGGGAGCGGGAGCGGGATTTTCCACGGCATCAGCGAAGAGGACTTGCGGCAGTTCCTCCAGCACCCCAACACGATGTTCGCCAGCGACAGCGGCGTGCGGAAGTTCCGTGACGGCGTGCCCCACCCGCGCGGCTACGGCAACAACGCCCGCGTGCTGGCCCGATACGTCCGCGAGTTGAAGCTGCTCCGCCTGGAAGACGCCGTGCGTCGGATGACCTCGCTTCCCGCGGCGACGTTCCGCTTGAAGGATCGCGGCATGTTGCGCGAAGGCGCCTGGGCGGACGTGGCGATTTTCGATCCCGCGACCGTCCAGGATCGAGCGACATTTGAGGATCCGCACCATTACGCGACCGGATTCGCGTGGGTGCTCGTCAATGGCGTGCCCGTGGTAAAATCCGATCAGCATACCGGGGCGCGGCCAGGGCGCGCGTTGCGTCACAACCGGCCGTGAGTTTCGTTTTAACGATTCAGCGCTTCAACCAATACCATCGCCCTCGGCTGTGCGATCCGTGGGAACGTCCGCTAGGCTCCCGCCCCCGTTTTGCGACGGGCCAACGTGCCGGGCCAGGGTGCGTTTTGCGATCTTCGCCAGGAAAGCCATCGCGATGATGGCCGTCACCAGGATGAATCCGCGTGTCACCCAGCGCATTGGCGAGGCGCCTTCGGCGCCGGCTTTGGCCAGGTAACCGATGTAAACGAAGAGAATCGAGCCTGGCAGGATGCCGATCCACGTCGCCAGGACATAGTGCCGGAGGGGTACGCGCGTCAGCCCGTAGGCGTAGTTCATAAGGAAGAACGGAAACACCGGCGTCAAGCGCGTGAGGAATACAATTTTCCAACCTTCCTCGGCCACGGCCTTGTCGATGGCGATGAACGCCGGGCGATGGCCGAGCTTGCGCCGGACCCAGTCCCGCGCCAGATAGCGCCCGACCAGGAACGCCGCACTGGCGCCGAGAGTCGCGCCGATGGAGACCAGGATGGAGCCGGTCAGCACGCCGAAGGCGGCCCCAGCGCCCAGGGTAAGAATCGCCGCCGGTAGAAGGGCGACACAATTGGCAATATAGAGCAAGACGAAGACAACCGGCGCCCACTCGCCGAGATTTTCGAGCCAATGGAGCGCGGCGGTGAGAATGCCCTGCACGCGCGACAGCAGGTCGAGCTGGAACACGGCGACGACAGCCAGCGCCAGTGCCACGATCAATAGCACACGCCGCCGATTGCGAGCGGTCAGCCAGTTGGCGGGCGCGGCTTGGTTCATGACGTGGTCGTCGATGCCCCGGCGTCCTGGTATTGGGCTATCTGTTTCACAATGACCCAATGACAGAGTGGACCGCCTCACTGCGCGAATGGCGAAAATGCCCGTCCACGAATACCGTCCCAAATGAGATAAAACAGAAACAGTGCATTGTAACGAAGGTAGCGCATGGTCAACCGGCGCGGCTCGCTGACGGCGCGAAAAAGCCAGGTCAACCCGCGGCGTTGCATCCAGACTGGTGCATCCCGCTTGGTGCCCGCGTTCACGTCGAAGGCGAATCCAACCGCGAAGATGACCCCGCGGTCGATGCGCCCCTTGTGACGGTGGATCCATGATTGTTGTTTGGGCGTTCCGAGGCCGACCCAGATGAAGTCCGGCGCGAGGCGGTTGATTTCTTCAAGTATCTGCGGTTCCTCTTCGGTTCGGAAGTAGCCGTGACGTGCACCGAGGATCCGGGTGGCGGGATTGCGCTCCAGGCAGGCGCGTTTTAACTGCTCCACGCAAACAACGGAGCCGCCGAGGAAATAATGGGACGTTTCCGCTGGCGAGCGGGCGATGAACTCGCGCATGAAGGTGGGACCATAGACACGGTCGCCCAGTTTCGCGCCGCGGAAATTGAGGCACCAGATCAAAGGCATTCCATCCGGGACGAAATAATCCACGCTATCGGTGAGCTCACGAAAGCCCGGATCATGCCGACGCATGGTGACGATGTGCGTGTTGGTAAAATCGACCGAGGTGACGCCCTTGTGAGACGCAAGCTCAAGACAATGGGAGCGGAACTGTTCGTACGTAGTCAGTTGCAAAGGCGTGCCCAATACGCATCCGACGCCGTCAGCAGGGGCCGGCGGCGCGGGGGATGGGAGGGGCTTGCTCATGCTTTTGGCGACCCGCGATTCGCGCGACAGGTCCGCGCTAGGGCATTGCTTTGATGAGTTTCCCGATGATGTCATCCAATGTCAGCGTGAGCCGCCAATTGGGGTAGTGTGAGCTGAATTTGGTCAGGTCGCTGATGTAGCAAATGTGATCGCCTGCGCGCGGTTTATCGAAATACTTCCACAAGAGCTTCCTTCCGATTAAAGCATCCATCTTCTCAATGCACTCCAGGATGGAGGCACTGTTGCTGCGGCCGCCACCGAGGTTATAGACCTCGCCGGGCCGGGGGGCTTTTGCAAATTCGGCGAAGGCCGCCATCACGTCGGCGCTATGGATCTGGTCGCGCACCTGTTTGCCCTTGTAGCCGAGGATGGAGTAAACTTCGCCGGCCTTGGCGACTTTGACGAGATAGGAGAGAAAACCATGAAGTTGGACGCCGGAATGATTTTCGCCCGTCAGGCAGCCGCCGCGAAAAACGCCGACGTTCATCCCAAAATAGCGGCCGTATTCCTGGGCCAGGATGTCCGCGGCGGTCTTGCTCGCGCCGAAGAGGCTGTGCATCGTCCGGTCGATGCGGCAGTCCTCGCGGACCCCATTGAAGTCCTCCGGGCGCGCGTAATCCCAGCGAGTGGGCAGTTCCCGGAGCGGGATCTCATTCGGAGCGTCGCCATAGACCTTGTTCGTGGACATGAAGATGAAGACGGCCTCGGGATTGGCCAGACGAGTGGCCTCCAGCAGATTCAGCGTGCCGACCGCGTTCACATCGAAATCGACGAATGGAAATTCCCTGGCTTTGTCGTGCGAGGGTTGGGCGGCACAATGGATAATCTGGTCGAATTTTTCCCGCTTGAACAGGTCGATGATTTTCTGCCGGTCGCGAATGTCGAAGTCGCAGTGAGTGAAATGGCGGGTGGACGCACGCAACCGCTCCAGGTTCCACTGGGTGTCGCCTTGCGGCCCGAAAAACTCCCGGCGCAGGTTGTTATCGATTCCAAAAACCTGGCATCCTTCCCGGTCGTAATGCAGGACGGCCTCCGAGCCGATCAACCCGCTGGAACCGGTGACCAAAACTTTCATGCAAGCGATGTTACAAGACGGCTGACGGACAAATCACGTTGTTTTTTGCGCGGTGGACGTTCGGCATCTCACATCAGAGCGCGGCAAGAAACTGGGTAAGGGCCTGGATCAGCCTGGCGTTGGCCTCCGGCAGATGCGTGCCGACGCGGATGAACTTGTCATCCAGGCCGAGCTTGCGGCTGCAATCGCGGACGTAGAGGCCGTGCTTTGTCAACAAATGATCGCGGAGCTGTACGGATGTGGCACGCGTGTCGAGGAGTTTGAACAGGATGAAGTTCGACCAAGTGTCGAACACTTGGATCCGGGGGATCGCCGTGAGCCGCTTCACCAGCGACTGCGTCTCCTCGATGCACTGCACGCGGGCCTTTTCGTAAGCGTCGCGATGTTCGATGCACAGCCGCAGGAAACGCTCGGCCAGCGGGCTGATGTTCCAGATGGGCAGGAAGCGGCGGATTTCGCCCAGCACCGGCAGATTGGCGGTGGCGACCAGCCCCAGCCGCAGGCCGCACACCCCGAAGTCCTTGCCGAGGCTGCGCACGATGACGAGGTTCGGAAACTGCGCCAGTTGCGCGCGCAGCGTCGGGATGCCGCCGCGCTCGACGGACGTGAACTCGATGAAGGATTCGTCGATGACTATGGCCTTGAGGTGCGCGCAACGGGTAAGAATGGCCAACAGCGCCTCGATGGGAATCTTGCGGCCGGTCGGGCTGTTCGGGTTCGGCAGGACGACGGCGTCGATGTCATGCTCCTCGATTTCGCGCAGGAGCCGTTCGATGTTCACCTCGAAGTTCTCCGCCTCCACGAGCCGATGTAGGTGCAGGTGTTTGTTGAAGTCGCGAATGACGTTCTCGTACTCCATGTAGGAGGGATACGGCATCAGCCAGCGCGAGCCAAGGCGCGCGGCGACGAGGTGGATCAGCTCGGAGGCGCCATTGCCGACGAGAATGTGCTGCGCGTCGAATCCCGTGAGCGCGGCGGCCAGGGCGCACTGCTCGGTCTGCATCGACGGATAATTGCGGACGATGTCCTCGAGGTCTTCACCGAGCCGGGCGATGATGCCAGGGGTGGGGAAAAACTTGTTCGACAGGTAGCAGAAGTCGACGACGTGGTCGTGGCCGGCGGCCTGGGCAATCTGGAACACGGAGGGGCTGTGCTGGCGCTCTTCGGAATTGAAAACGTTCAAAGACATAAAGGCGAGTTAGGCACATTCAAGTCTCCCGTAGCCGCCGACGTAAGGAGGCGGTTGGGCCAATCTGGGAAACGAGTCCGCCTCCTTACGTCGGCGGCTACAAGCTTTGGGTGTTTCATGGGAGATTTGAATTATCCGGGTCATGCGGTCGGCAGGCTCGTGTTTGGCAGAGGCAGGGTCATGGCGCCATCGGGCTTGACCAGGCGCTTGAACGTCGGCGTTTTGCCGTCGGCGGTGGTGAGGAACTGCTCGGTGACTTCGACCTCCAGCGCCAGGTCCGGACCGAGGCGTTTGCGAACCTCGTCGCGCACGTTGAAGACCAGCCCGTTCACGTCGGTGGCGCCGGGGCGCACCGAGATTTTCATCACCACGCGGCTGAGGTCCGGCTGCACGAACTGAAAGCGGAGGATGTCCGTGTAGCCCTGAAGGAGAGAGTAGAAGTTGAGCGAGGGCAATCGTGCCCGATCCGGGGTGAGCAGGCAATCGTCCTTGCGGCCGACGAGGGAGGCGACCCTGGGGTAGAGGCCCGCCTCATCCAGGCCATTGGCCAGGCAGGCGATGTCCTCAGTCTCGTAGCGAATGAACGGCATCACCGGATTATGCAGGCTGGTGGCCAGCAGCCGGCGTTCGTGGGGCGCGTAACCAGCGCCCTCGAGAAACTCGGCGAAGCCGTACTCCCAGTTTACTTCCATGCCGTTGTGATCCGTCCGTTCGGTGATCACGGCGGCCGGCTCGGTCATGCCGTACCAATCCCAGAGCTTTCGGCCGAAGGTGCGCTCAATGTTCGCGCGCTCGAATTCGGTGAGGGTTTCCGAGGCGGTAAAGAGGCCGCGCACGAAGCCGAACTGCTCCCGGTGCGGATAGGCGAATTCGGCCAGCACGTTGATCGAGGAAACGTAACCGCGGATGAACCACGGCCGGAAGCGCAGCAGGGCATCCAGGTAGGCCTGCGCGTTGGACGGCTTCAGGTGGTAGGCGGACATGTAGAGGGTGTTCTGCCATCGGTTGAAGACCCAGAGCGGCCCTGCCGGCGTGTCCGGCACGTAGCTGCGAATGGCCGCGAACGGCGCGCGAAACCGGTAGCCGGCCTTGGCCCAATGCCGGAACATGCACGCGTAGTCCAGTGCGATGTACCATTCGTTCAACCGCATCGTCATCGGCTGGCCCGTCGTGCCGCTGGTGTTGGCCTCGACGCTCCCGCGAAGAAACCGCCGGTCGATGAGCCGCGGCGCGTGGGCCCGCACGTCCTGCTTGGTCAGAATGGGCACGCGCGCCAGGTCGACGGGCGTTTTGAAGTCCCGCTCGGGATCGAAGCCGGCCTGGTTGAATCGCTCCCGGTAGAACGGCGTTCCCTGATGGGCTAGCGTGAGCGTCCGCTTGAGCTTCTCGAAAATCCACGCGCGACGCCGCTCCAGCGGCCAGGTCTGCATCCGCGGCAACAGCCGTCTGAACAGCCAGTAGCCGTGCAGCCGGGCGATGGGGCGGATTTGCTTCTTATGCATGGCGATAGACTTCGCGAAGCAGTTTTGGACCGACGCCGAATTTCAGATTGCGATACCGGCGGTAGCATTGGCGGGCCGCAGGCACCAGAAATTTCGGCAGCCGGGCGAACCTCTTGAACCGATAATAGAGCGGCGCGTACGTGCGCTCGCCGTCGCCGTCGTCCTGCGGCTTGCCCAGGATGCGGTAGGGGGCGCGCCGCTCGAACATCGCCTGCACGCTGGCGCGCAGGTCGCCGGCGTTGGCGATTTCGTTCACACATTCGCCCAGGTCGCACTCGTAGTGCGCATCGCTGCCGCCGAAAGGGGCCAGGTGCGTCTGGGCGAGCAGTGCGGCGGCCCGGCGGTTTTCCTCGTGAGAACTCTTGGCGCTGAAAATCTCGAAGCCTGCCACCCGGCCGGCGAACAGCTCGAGGCGATCCAACCCGTCGCGCAATAACCCGTCCTTGCGGCGGAAGGGATGAGGAATGAGACAAAGACCTCCTTGATCTTCGATCTCGCGGATGGCGCCGGCGAGATCCCCGGATTGGATCGCTCGCTTGAGAAACAGGCCGATGAAGTGCGTGCCGTCGTCGAGGGTTTTCTCCTCGCCGACGATGATTTCGACGGGTGCGCAGCGCGAGCGGGCCAGGCGCTGAAGCTCCACGGCGCCTTCCAGCGTGTCGTGATCCGTAATGGCGATGGCGTCGAGGAAAACGTTGATCGCGGTGTCCAAAAGCGTGTCGAACGGGATGACGCCGTCCATCGATGCGATGGTGTGGCAGTGGAATTCGATGTTCAGGGTCGATTTGGGCATCGGACCGGCGGCGTCCGGGTGTGAAAAGTGCGGATCGGGCGCTGAGGTCATTTCAGTGGATTAGTCTGGAATCGAGTGCCGCGCGTTCAACCTGTAGCCCGGCAATGCCGCCCCTTTGCCCAGTACAGGCGACGCCCGAACCACTCCAGAATGGCCCAGCAACATGCCGAGTGGGACTTAAGCGGGTTTCCATGTGCCCGGCCCACGGTCGGGCGCGCCCGGCTCGATGGAACACAACGCTTCCCGAATGCGCTCCCTGAAGTGCCGCTCGGTGTAGTGACTGAGGAAATGTTCGCGCAACGCCGGGTCATACGGGGCGTCCAGCAAGCGGATGAGCGCCGCGGCGATTTGCTCGGGCGCGCGGGGATCGACGATGCCCTTCGAGTTTGGCGGCAGCATTTCGGGAATGTTCCGGGAATGGGTGGTGATGAGCGGCAGCCCGAACGCCATGCCTTCGAGGAGCACGAGCCCGAAGCTTTCCGCCATGTAGGTCGGGAACACGATGCAGTCGCTCTCAGTCAGCAATTGAATCTTCTCCTGGCCGCCAACGAAGCCGCGATAGTCCACCAGGGGCCGCCCGGCTTCGTCACGCAAGTCGGGTTGACCCAGGCGTTGGTCGAATTGGGCGGCTTCGTTAAGGTGCCAGAACTTGCCCGCGACGGCGAGCCGGATGCCCACGGCGGAGCCTTTCAATTTGCGGTGGGCGAGCGCGACGGCTTCAACCGCGTCGAAGAGTCCCTTGCCGCTGTAGCACACTCCCAGGAACAGGGCGCGGTACACTTGTGGATCGCCGCCGGCTGCCACTGCCTCGGCGTCCGTGAGCTGGCCGCCTGCCAGCATCTTCCGACGTGCGTCGATTCGCGCCAGGCGGCGGGGCAGTACCTGGCGGTCGAAGTCCGGACACGGATCGGGGATTCCATTCGGCACCACCTCGACGTGGGGAGATTCGAAATACTCGGCGTCGCGGCGGTTGTACGGCCGGAGCACGATGCTCAGTGTCGGCCGGCCGAAGAGACGGCGGCTCAACCAGCGTTCCCACGGCCGGGCTTGCTCATCGAGCCACTCGCCCAGGCCCGTGGTGTGCCAGTGGTAGATGAGCGCCTTGAAGAACGGCCGGCACAGCCCAAGCACAAACCAATCCCGCCAAACCGGTGCGCGGGCTGGAAAGGCCGGGACATAGTATAAGTGCGTCGCGCCGTGGCGCAGCCGGCACCAAAGAGCAAGTGTACAGAACCAAACCATGCGCGCCAGCTTGCGCAGGCCCGCCTGTCCAATGTCAGCAATGGCATCCGAGTAGCGCGCATCCACGTGGAAACATTCGACGGGCGGGGCCGGCTTGCCCGCCGGGCGTTCTCGCGCATCCCCGCCCAGCGCGTCGAGCAGCAATTGAACCATGTAGCTCTGGCCGTGGTGCGGCGGCGGTTTGTGGGCGAAAACCAGCAGTTTCACAAATTTCAGGACGCAGACCATTGTCCGCCGCATCACAGAGTTCAAGCCCGCTGTTGTTCTGGTTGTGGAATCCGAACCGGATATCCTGCAGTTCTCATTCGAGAAGTTTACTTCCGAGCGCATTGATGCTATTGAGCGCCTCGTGAACTTGCGCCGCTCCTGCTGACCTCCGCACTGATTGTTCCCGGAACCGCACAAACGCAAATGGACAACGTATTTGTGACCGGCGCCGCCGGCTTCATCGGCAGCAGCCTCGCCGATCTTCTTTTGGCCCAGGGCAAACGCGTCGTCGGCTGGGACAACTTCTCCACCGGCCGGCCGGAGTTTGTCGCGGGCGCGGAGAAGCACCCCAGCTTCAGGTTCGTCCGCGGTGACAACCTCGAGCCGGATGGGCTCACTGCCGCGATGCGGGGCTGTGATGCGGTTTTCCATCTGGCCGCCAACGCCGACGTGCGCTTCGGCTTGCAGCACCCGAGGAAGGATCTCGAGCAAAACACCCTCGCCACCTTCAATGTCCTCGAAGCGATGCGCGCCAACGGCATCAAGACCATCGCCTTCGCCTCGACCGGCTCCGTTTACGGCGAGGCGACCGTCATCCCGACGCCCGAGGACGCGCCCTTCCCAATCCAGACTTCGCTCTACGCCACCAGCAAACTTGCCGGCGAGGGCTTGATCCATTCCTACTGCGAAGGGTTCGGCTTCGAAGGCTATGTTTTCCGGTTCGTCTCCATTCTCGGCGAGCGCTACACGCACGGGCACGTGCTCGATTTTTTCCGGCAACTCATCGACCACCCGGACCACCTGAAAGTGCTGGGCGACGGCACCCAGCGAAAGAGCTACCTTTATGTTCAGGATTGCCTGTCCGCGATGCTCCACGTGATGAACGCCGGCCTGGCAAGAAAAGCCAGGCATCGCGTCGAAGTCTTCAATCTCGGCACGGATGAGTACGTTGAGGTGAACGATTCCATCCGTTTCATCTGCGGCGCGCTGGGTCTCAAGCCGCGCTTGGAATACTCGGGTGGCGACCGTGGCTGGGTGGGCGACAACCCGTTCATCTTCCTCGACACCAAAAAAATCCGCGCCACAGGCTGGAAGCCGCAACTGACGATAGAACAATCCATCCTCCGCACCCTCCGCTGGCTGCAGGAGAATCGATGGGTCTTCCAACGCCAATGAGGCCCTGTGTGTCCAACACTGGAGATCGGTCCGCATGAGCCTTTCCACCAGCGCTCCACCCCGCATCGCGGTCGCCGGATTGTGGCACCTCGGCTGCGTCACGGCCGCGTGCTGCGCGCGGCATTTCCAAGTGGCGGGAGTGGATTTCGACGCCGCGACCGTGGCCAGCCTCCAGCGGGGCAAGGCGCCGATTTCCGAGCCGGGATTGAACGAATTGTTGAGCGCCGGCCTGGCCGCGAAACGGCTCCGCTTCACAACCGACCCGCGCGACGCCTGCAGGGACGCGCAAGTGCTTTGGCTCACTTACGACACGCCCGTAGACGACCAGGACGAATCGGACGCGGCGTTCGTTCTCGATCGCTTGAGGCGCTGCCTGCCCCATCTGCCCGCGGATGCGCTCGTGGTGGTCTCCTCGCAGCTTCCCGTTGGCACGTGCCGCGCGCTGGAGGCGGAATTCACGCGGTTCCACTTCGCCTGCTCGCCGGAAAACCTGAGGCTGGGCCGGGCGCTCGATGCCTTCGAGAATGCCCAGCGCGTCATCGTCGGCGTGCGCACGGACGCGAAGAAACCGCTGCTCGAACAGCTTTTCAAGCCGTTCACGCCACAAGTCATGTTCATGCGGACCGAGTCCGCCGAGATGGTGAAGCACGCCCTCAACTCGTTCCTGGCCTTGAGCATCACGTTCATCAACGAGATCGCCCGGCTCTGCGAACACGTCGGCGCGGACGCCAGGGAAGTCACCGCCGGTCTCAAGAGCGAGCCGCGCATCGGGCCGAAGGCGTACCTGGCCGCGGGCGGCCCGTTCGCCGGCGGCACGCTGGCCCGCGATGTCGTGACCCTCACGCAACTCGGCCAAACGCATCACGAGGCCTTGCAACTCATCCCGGCCATCAAGCACAGCAACGACCTGCATCACGGCTGGGCCTTCCGCAAGCTTCAATCCCGCCTCGGCGATCTCTCCGGCAAGACCATTGCCGTGCTTGGCCTGGTCTACACTCCAAACACCGACACGCTCCGCCGCAGCGCCGCCGTGGAGCTTTGCCTGCAGCTCAATTCTGCCGCAGCGCGCGTGCGGGCCTTCGACCCGGCCGTCAAATCGTCGCCCGCCGAACTCACCGGGCTCACACTGGCGACGAGTCTCGCGGAGGCCGTCACGCGCGCGGACGCAGTCGTCGTTTGCACCGAGTGGTCCGAGTTTCGCGAGGCGCCGTGGGGTGAACTTGCGCGCACGATGCGGCAGCCCGCCGTCATCGTGGACGTCAACCGCTTCCTCGAAGACGAACTGGGCGGCCTGCCAGGAGTAGAACATCTGTCGCTCGGCCGCCCGTGAGGACACGAAGTACACGAACCGGCATGAATTCGGAAAACCATTCGTGATAATTCGTGAAGTTCGTGTCTCAACTATTGCGCTCATGAAACTCAACGACATTAACGCCCTCATCACCGGCGGCAGCCAGGGCCTGGGCAAGGTCATCGCGGAGCATTTTCTGCGGGAAGGCGCCAACGTCGCTCTCTGCGCGCGCAACGAGAGGGAGCTCACTGCAACGCGCGGCGAACTCGCGACGAGGTTCCCCGCGCTGAAGGTGGTCGCCAAGGCCTGCGACGTCTCGGTCGAAGTGCAAGTGAATGAGTTCGTCGCCTTCGCCCTGCGCGAACTCGGCACCCTCCACGCTCTCGTGCTCAACGCCGGCGTCTACGGTCCGATGGGGCCGACCGAGAGCGTGGCATTGGCCGAGTGGCGACGGGCGATCGACATCAACCTGTTCGGCGTGTTGCTCCCGTGTCGCGCGCTCATCCCCCACTTCAAGCAGGCGGGTCGCGGCAAGATCATCGTGATCAGCGGCGGTGGCGCGACCAATCCGCTCCCCAACATCAGCTCCTACGCCGCCTCAAAGGCTGCCGTCGTGCGCCTGATGGAGACGCTCGCTGAAGAACTCAAGCCGTACCACGTGGACGTGAACGCCATCGCCCCGGGCGCGCTGGCCACTCGCCTTGTCGATGAAGTCCTGGCCGCCGGACCTGAAAAGGTTGGTGCGGCGTTTTTCGAGAAGAACCAACAGTGGAAGGAGAAAGGCGCGACCCCTCCTGATCTCGGCGCGGCGCTCGCGGTCTATCTGGCCAGCGCGGAGAGTGACGGCATCAGCGGCCGACTCCTCAGCGCCCAATGGGATCCGTGGCGCGCGCTTCACGAGCACCGCGAGGAACTGGCGAAGACCGACATCTACTGCCTGCGCCGCATCGTGCCGGAGGACCGGGGCAGGAAGTGGAATGTCGAATGACGAATGACGAATGACGAATGGTTATGGACCGAACTTGTCCGGCCGACAATCGACAGCGTGAGTCGCTGGCTTTCCAAAGGTTTCTTACTGATAATCCATCATTCACTTGTCATTCGTCATTCGTCATTCGTCATTCGTCATTCGTCATTAGCGCCCGCCTGTGCCCGATAGCTTAGGTGCATGGCCATTAAGCCCCCCATCCTCATTCTCGTCGAAAACCTGCCGGTGCCGCTGGACCGGCGGGTGTGGCAGGAGGCGTGCGCGTTGCGGGACGCGGGCTATCAGGTCGCCGTGATTTGTCCACGGATGCGCGGCTACACGCAGCCGGAAGAGGTGCTTGAGGGCATCCATATTTACCGACACTGGATTAGCGAGGAGGCGAGCGGATTTGCCGGGTTCCTGCGCGAATATGCGTCGGCGCTCTGGGGCCAGACGCGCCTGGCGTGGAAGATCCGCCGCCGGCACCGTTTCAAGCTGATTCACATCTGCAATCCGCCGGACTTGCTCTTTCTTGTCGCCTGGCCGTTCAAATGGTTCTTTGGCACAAAAATCATCTACGACGTGCATGATGTGGGGCCGGAAATGTTTGAAGCCAAATTTGGCCGGCGGGGAGTGTTCCACTGGGCCGTGCGCGTCGCCGAACGCCTGACTTACGCGGTCGCGGACGTGGTGCTGGCGACCAATGAATCTGTGAAGCGCATCGCGACGGACCGCGGCCGCAAGAGGGCGGAAAGGGTCTTCGTCGTGCGCACCGCGCCAAAGATCGCGTCGTTGGACGGCGCGCCGAACCCCGCGCTCAAACAAGGCCGCCGATTCCTCGCCGGATACGTCGGCGTGATGGGCAACGCCGACGGCGTCCACTACCTGATCGATGCCGCGGCGCACCTGGTCCACACGATGGGCCGCAAAGACGTGCAATTCCTCCTGATGGGCACGGGTCCGGAGTGGGCGAGCGTGAAGGCGCAGCGCGACCGGCTCGGCTTGCAGGCGTATATCGATTTGCCGGGACGCGTGACAAACGCGTTTCTGTTCAGCGCACTGCGGACGATGGACGTCGGCGTGTCGTGTGATCCGATCAACGCGTACAACGATCACTGCACGATGAACAAAGTGCTTGAGTACATGGCGTTTGCCAAACCGCAGGTGATGTTCGATCTGAAAGAAGGGCGAGCCTCGGCAGGGGAGGCCGCGCTCTATGTGGAGCAGAATTCCGCCGCCCGGCTCGCCGAATCCATCGCCCGGCTGCTGGATGATCCCGAATGCCGCGAGCGCATGGGCCGGCTCGGCCAGGAACGCATCCGCACGCAGCTCAACTGGGAGAAATCGGTCGGGCAGTTGTTGAAGGCGTACGATGCGGCGCTCTAAACACGGGCGCCGCCATGCTGGCGTTGATATTAGGCGGCCAGTGTGGGTCCTTAGTCTTAATCTTAATCTGAATGTTCCTTTCTAACCCTTGGACGGACCGAGCATGTGAGTAAGAGTAGGATTAAGATTAAGAGTAAGAGCAGGAGTCCATCCGTGGTTTCATCTGCACTTCTTAAGAAGAAGGTTTCGGGGCTTGGACATCCACCGTCGCCGATGCCTGACCGCCATCGTGGCGGTGAAACGATTTTACGGCCAGTATCAAGGCTAGGATGACCAGCAGCGCGCTCGAGAAAAAGGCAGCCCCCGGCACCTTCACCGCCGCTCCGTCGCGGATGAAATGGCTGAAGAGCGTCGCCGCCTTCCGCTCGCCCAGCCGTGGCACCAGCACCCGCGTCAGTCCGCCCTGCACCAGCGCGGCCGTCAGCCCCACGAGCGCCAGAGAGCAGCCGGTCTGCCCGACCGTCCAGTCGAAGCGATGCCGCGTGTAAAGCACCCAGGTCGCGGGCAGCGACTGGTGAGCCAGCGTGAGATTAGTGTGGATTCGTGTCCATTCGTGGTTGAAAAGAACTGCTTGAGGCTCAGGGCGGCACGCCGCCCTGCCTGAACTCGGTCGATTCCCGATGCGCCCCAAACCAGATTTCCCTTCCCTCCTCGCCCGCTTCTCGGCGATGCTGGTCGCATGGGCAAACGCCGTGAGGCGCGGGAACGCGCCGTCCAGTTTCTGTTTCAGCATGACCTCAACCCGCCCGAGGACCTCGACGAGGCGCTCGCGCAGTTCTGGGAGTCGCAGCGCGCTGCCGCCATTGCGGAGGACAAAGGCAAGGCCAAGTGGGGCGAGCGGCCCGAACTGCCCCCGCTCAGCGCCGACGAATTGGCCACGCAAGCTTTTGCCGAACCGCTCATCCGTGGAGCCGTCGCGCATCGGGACGAGTCCGACGAGCTCATCCGCAAATACTGCAAGAACTGGGAGCTGCCGCGCATCGCCGCCGTGGACCGCAACATTCTCCGCCTGGCGATCTATGAGATGCTGCATCGGGACGATATCCCCCCGGTGGTGAGCATCAACGAAGCGGTGGACATCGCCAAAAAGTTCAGCACCCAGGACAGCGGGCGCTTCGTCAACGGCATCCTCGACAGCGTGAAGAAGGAACTGATGCGGCCGGCGCGGGAAGTAAAATGAAAAATTCAAAATTCAAAATTCAAAATGCAATGGGCCGGTGCCGACATGACTTCCGGAGATCCTTTTCATTTTTCATTTTGAATTTTTAATTCTCCTCATGCACGCCGACCTCCATCTGCACACGAACTTCTCCGACGGAACCTACACGCCGGAGGAACTCGCCGGCCACGCAGCCCGCTGCGGGTTCAAGGCGGTCGCGCTCACGGACCACGACACGATGGAGGGTTGCGAACGCATGGCGGCTGCGTGCCGCGAGCGCGGGATCGAATTCATCCCCGCCGCCGAGCTGACGGCCGAGCACGACGGGCACGAGTTGCACATGCTCGGCTATTTTCTCGATTCGAAGAACGCCCGATTGCAGTCGGAGCTGGCGAAGTTCCAGCAGGTGCGCCAGCAGCGCATCCACGAAATGGTCGCGCGGCTGAACGGCCTGGACGTGCCGGTGAAGGCCGAGGCGGTGTTTGCGCTGGCCAATTGCCGCTCGCCCGGCCGGCCTCACGTGGCGCGCACACTCGTGCAGGGCGGATGGTGTTCGAGCCTCGACGAGGCGTTCGAGCGTTTTCTGCGCAAAGGCAGGCCGGCCTGGGTGCCGAAATTCAAAATGTCCGCTCTGGACGCCATCGAACTCATCCACCAGGCCGGCGGTCTCGCCGTCATGGCGCACCCGGGGCTGAACCACAACGACAGCCTCATTCCCGATCTGGTCGACGCGGGCATGGACGGCCTCGAGTGCTTCCACACCAAGCACTCGACGACGTTGACGCAGCGCTATCTCGAAATCGCCGACCGCTTTCAATTGCTCGTCACCGGCGGCTCCGACTGCCACGGCATGAGCAAGGGCCAGCCGCTCATCGGCAGCATCAAGATCCCTTACGAGTGCGTCGAGCGACTGAAGGAACGGGTCCTGCAACGGGCCGTCGAAAGCGGTGTAATGCTGGCCGGGACAGCC
>DASTLJ010000252.1:0-6272 GCA_035715125.1 Verrucomicrobiia bacterium | reverse complement strand
CTGCTCTGCCTGCATCGCGACGCCTCCGGCCTCCCGCTCGACGCCGGGGCCGGTTGGTCGGACGAACTGGTGCGCCCCGAGTCCTGCCTGTTCGCCGTCCCCGACAAACTCCCGGACGACGTCGCCGTGCTGGTCGAACCGCTGGCCTGCAGCGTTCATGCCGTGCTCCGCAGGCCGCCCGCCGCCGGCGATTCGGTCGTGGTGATCGGTTGCGGAGTCATCGGCCTGGGCATGATCCTGACGTTGCGCGCCCTCGGTCGTCCGCTCCAGATTATCGCCGTCGCCCGTCACCCATCGCAGGCGGCGCGAGCCCGCGCGGCTGGTGCGGATACCGTGCTGGAGGGCCCGGTCTCCGACCTCTACGAGCGACTAGCGACGGAACTCGGCACGCAGGTGTGCTCGCGCGGCGCCCGCAATCAGCTGCTGCAATGGGGTGCGGCCGTGACCTACGACGCCGTCGGCAGCGACGAAAGCCTCGGGCACGCCTTGCGCTGGACGCGGCCAAGAGGCGCGGTGGTGGTGGAAGGAATTACGCCACGGCCCGCCCCCCTCGACTGCACGGTGCTCTGGCTGCGCGAGGTGGATTTGTTGGGCTCGCACGGGCACGGCCGCGAGGCATTCGAGGGACGTTCCGTGCATACGTTTCAACTCGTGCTGGACTGGCTGAGGCAGGGACGTCTGGCGACCGACGGCTGGGTCACGCATCGCTTCCCGCTAGCGGCCTTCCGGGAGGCCCTGCGCGCGGCCGACGACAAGGCTGGCTCGGGTGCCGCCAAAGTGGCGCTCGAGTTCAACCCGGAGAATCCAGGGTGAGCCGCATGGCCCGGCGTTGCGTGGATCTCCTCGTGGCCGTTGGCGCGCTGCTCTTCGCCGCGCCGTTGTTGCTGACGATTGCGCTGGCCATTGGGCTGAAGGACGGTCGGCCGATTCTGTTCGTCCAGCGCCGGGCCGGGCTGGGGGGCGTGTCCTTTCGCATGTTCAAGTTTCGCACCATGCGCCCCGACGCGGAGCGCGCCGGCGGCACGCTCACCTTCCGCGCCGACCCGCGCATCACGCCACTCGGACGATTCCTGCGACGGAGCAAGCTCGACGAGCTACCGCAGCTCTTCAACGTATTGCGCGGCGACATGACCCTCATTGGGCCACGCCCGGAAGTGCTCGACTGGGTGGCTGGCTACACTCCCGCGCAACGGGAGGTCTTCGCCTCCAAGCCCGGGCTGAGCGACCCAGTGCAGTTGTTGTTTCGGCACGAGCAGGAGTTTCTTGCCAGCCCCGCCGAATACCGCGGACTTTCGGCCATCAAGGTGCAAAAACAGATCGAGTATCAACGCTCTCGCACGGCGCTCTCCGACGCGCGGGTCATCTTGCAAACGCTCCGCGCACTGTTCCCCTCCGAACCGGCCGCCGAGGAACTGGCCATCTATCGCGCGCTGCGCTCCGCCGCCGAGACCGCGGCCAACGCCAACGTTCCACCGCAACACGCCAACATGGACGAACCGAGGTCCGGCGGAGGGCCCTTTCCCCCGGCTTCGGCATGAAGATCGGCCTGTTTGCGTTGGAGACCGGCCGCAACGTGGGCGGCCTCGAGGTCTACGAAACGGAGCTCATCCGCGCCCTGGCCCGGGTGGATGCCGTCAACGATTACCGGATCTTCTGCCTCAATCAGCGCGTGCCGGAGATTCTGGACCTTCACGCGCCCAACTTTCAGTTCGTCGTGCACCCCGTGCATCGCGTTAAGGGAGTCCTGTGGGACGCGCCGCGCGCGATGGCTCGCGCGCGACTCGACCTCTTTCATGCGCTGTTCGTCCCGCCGCCGTTCACGTCGATTCCCTACGTTTTTACTCATCACGGCTCGGAGGTGCTCGAACGGCCGGACTTTTATCCGTCGGCGCTGGGCCTGCGGATGCGGGTGCTCTTTCGTCGCGCGTTCGCCCGCGCCGGACGGATCGTGTGCGTGTCCGATTACCTGCGGCGCTATCTCACTGAGCAGCGGGGCCTGCCCGCCAATCGCCTGCACACAATTTATCACGGCTGCCGGCCGGAGTTCCGGCCCAGGGACCCAGCGACGGCGCGTGCCTCGGTCGCGTGCCAGTACGGAGTGCATGTGCCGTTCATCCTGTCCGTCGGGCGCATCGAGCCGCGCAAGAATCCCGTGCGGGTCCTGCGGGCTTACGATCGCTTTCGCCAACAGGTGCCTCATCCGCCCCGGATGGTGTTTGCCGGGGACAAGAACTGGGGCGGCCCGGAGTTCGATCGAACGGTGACCGAGCTGGGCGTGGGCCGCTTTCTGCATCAATTGGGGCACGTGTCCCATGCAGACCTGCCCCAGCTTTACGCCGCCGCGGAGTTCGTCGTGTTCGCGTCGCTCTGGGAAGGCTTCGGCCTGCCTGCGCTCGAAGCCATGGCCGCCGGCGCGCCCTTGATCACGTCGAACACCACCAGCCTGCCCGAGATCGTCGGCCATGCCGCCCAACTCGTCGATCCGGAATCGGTCGAGTCGATCGCCGCTGCCAGGGCCTCGCTCCACACCGACCCGGTCCTGCGTTCCGCGCTGAGCTGCAGGGGCCGGGCACGGGCGGAAGAGTTCTCGTGGGATCGAACGGCCCGGGAAACCATCCAGGTCTACACGGCGCTCCACGCGCAAACATCACGGTCAGCCGTCGCGAACCGGTGATTATGCAGCGCAGAGGCTTGGGGGCGCGCGACCTGACAGTTGGACCGTGGGTCGAGAGTAGCCAAAAAGATGCGGGGCAAAAAATGGTCCAAGAGCTTCATCTTTTGCCCTCCATGCTTTTGCCATTCTAATTGGTCGCGCCCGGATCGGAGAACTCGTAGTTCAGCGTGTCCGGGCCGATGTCCTGCCAGTTCATCAATGGCAACGCCACGTTCGTCGTCGCGAGGACGTGGAAGTTCAGGCTCGAAAGATTGGACAGACCGAAGCGGAAGACGGTGTTGCTCGGGGAAATGACGCTTTGCATAGCCGGCGTGCTGGTCTGCCAATAATTGTTGAGGACCGTGTTGAACTCGCCCTGGTCCACCAGGCTGTCGCCATTGACATCACCGCTGACGGGAATGCTGTTGGTGGTGGCCAAAGCAAGTGCCGGCGTGAATAGTTGTTCGGATGAAAAGGGCGAGCCGGCGAACGCCGCGTCCACTGCCTGCACGGACCAGCGGCAGGTTTGCGCAAACCGAGGCACCGACTGCAGCCTCGTTGTGGCCGGACCGCTCTGTTCGTCGTTTTATGGTCCGCGCGTCGCGTTGCGGAGTTGCTGGATTTCGGCAGGAGTGAGTGCGCGGTTGAAAACAGTGATCTCATCCATCAGGCCTTTGAGGAAGTCGGATCCAATGATCATCCACAATGACAATGCTGGTCTTACGTTTCATTTCGCGTGGTCGGAACCCGGCATCCCACCGTCAGTCGCGTGCCTCGTCCAGGAGTTGACTGGAGTTCAAACTCACCGCCCATCAGTTTCACCCTTTCCGCGATGCCGGCCAGGCCGTGACCGAAACGCGCCTGTGCCGGCTCGGTGTGGGATGATCTGACAAAACCACACCCATCGTCGAAGAGAGAAAGCCGCACCGTGCCATCGGCGCGTTTCAACCCAAGGATCGCTTGCGAGGCCGCGGCGTGTTTGAGCACGTTGCTAATACCCTCCTGTGCGATCCGATAAAGGCTGATTTCCATTTCGGGCGGGAACACCTTGTCGATGTCTTCCAATTCGCACGCGAAACGCGTTCGAGAAGCGTGACCAGCCTGCTGGGCCATCCATTCGATTGCTTTGGTAAGGCCCAATTGATCCAGCTCAGCGGGTCGCAGAGCATGAGAGATGGCCCGCACTTCATGGATGGCCTGCGTGGCCGCTTCAGAAATCTCTTCGAGTTGCCTGGCCTGATCACCCGACGCGCCCGTGCGATTCAACCCCAATTGCGCACGGCCTTTGATGATCTGAAGCGATTGGCCCAGGCTGTCGTGGAGTTCGGCAGCGACTCGTTTGCGCTCCTGTTCCTGCGACGCAATCAACCGGCGGGAAAACGCTTCCTGTGACGCCCGGGCCATTCTGTGTTGATGGACACGCCATTCGTAGAAGCCGAAAATCAAACCGCCGAAGGCAACGATCGCAGAGGTCCGAAACCACCGCGTTTGCCACCAGGAAGGAACGACGACGACGGCGACCGTCGCACCGATCTCATTCGGCACACCGCCTTCGCCGGTCGCCAAAACACGGAATCGGTAAGCACCGGCCGGCAAATGCGTGTAATAGCCTGCGCGAGCATCCTGGACGCCCACCCATTCCTTATCGTACCCGTCCAATCGGTAGCGAAACTGAAGCTTTTCCGGCGCCCCGAAACTCAGCGCCGTGTAGCGAAATCCCACACGACCCGTGCCGGGCGGGATCACTGCGCTGAGCGCGTTGTGCTCCGGACCGCGCCGGACTGGCACCGATTTATCGTCCGCAAGCACTTCTTCGATGTAAACGGGAGGCGGTTGCAGGCGGGGCCGGATCCTCGTGGGGTCCACCATCACCAGTCCGGCGGGAGTACAGAACCAGAGCAACCCGGTCCGGGATTTCATGCAGTCCGGTTTGAATCCCGAACCGCACCGCGCCAGAGCCATTCCGTCTCCGGTGCCAAGCGTGATGCAGTTCACGAAGTTCCTCCGTCCTTCCAGGCACGCTTCCAATTCACCTCGTGGGACGCAGACGATCCCGCTGCCCGTCGCGAGCCAAATCCGGCCGTCGTTGCCTTCGAGCAAATCTTCAATGGAATCGGACGGCAACCCGTTGCGTGAAGAGATCGCCTGAAGTCGCTGTTCGTGGTAACGCATCAGGCCGCCCCCCGAAGTGCCGATCCAGATGGCGCCGTCTCGATCCCCGTAGAGGCCTCGAATAGCGCGATTCCGCAACGCATCGTCGCCCGCAAAACGACTGACCCTTCCGCCGGAGATGCGATTCAAACCACGATGAGTTCCGATCCACATGTCGCCGCTTTTGTCCTGGGCCAGAGAAAGAACTCGGCCACTTGACAGCCCATCGCCTGTACCGTAGAGGCGCACGCCGCCGTTCTGACGCCGCTGCACACCATTCGCTAATGTTCCGACCCACACCGCGCCTTCCCGATCTTCATAAATCAGCCGGCAACCTGGCGGTCCGTTGGTGACGGCGATAAATTGGGAGCCGTCCGATCGAAACCGATCTCCGTTGTACGTCCCGAGCCAGAGCGTACCATCACGAGTTTCGCACATCCCCGTGGTGTTAACGACCTTTGGGATGCTTCGGTATTCAAACGGCAAACCTCCCGTCGCCACCCGCAGTCCGTGTCCGAACGTGCCCACCCACACTCGTCCGCTGGAATCTTCCAGAATCGCCGTCACATTCTCCGTAGGGATCCCGTCGTCGCCCGTGAGCGTCGTCACTCGCTTCCGGCGCAACCGATACAAACCATGGGCCTCTTCCCCCAACCAGACGTTGCCGTCGTTGTCCTCGCAAATCGAAGAAATATGCGGCCGCGCAAATTGAGCCACCGCTGTCGCGTTACTCAGATCACCGGAATAAAAGAGGCCCCCTTTTGTGCCTGCCAGCCAGAGGCCGCCGTTTCTTCCCTGTTGAAACCACGAACAGTCAATCTGCCATCGCTCGATTTCCGTCATCGTGCCCCGCGACGAAATACGGTAATTCGCTTTCGAATCCGTGGTCACCCAGAGCACCTGGTTCGAATCGATCGCGAGGCTCCGCACGTATTGGTTGGTCAACACAGCCAGTGGTTCGGAGCCCCCGCGGTCCAGCTGGAACAATCCTTTGGATGTTCCAATCCATAACTCTCCGTTCGGCGACGCCCCGAGGGCTTCGACTATCACTTCCGCGAACACCACGACAAGCGTGTCCTCTACGAATCGCTCTTCGAGCTTCGAGAAGAGCGCCGCTCTCAGGATGTCGAGTGCTGGCGCGACATCGTCGACGTGATGCGCGACTTCCTCACCGTGTGGGAATCCCTCGAACAGGGCGAGAGCGATTCTCTTCGGCACGTCACGGTTCTGGAAGAGGTCCACAATCTGTTCCCCAAGTCGCTGTTCGAGAAGCAGACCACCAACAGCCTCGAAAATGTCTTCCGCGAGATTCGGGGCTTCGGCGAGGGGCTGGTCAACATCACCCAACATCCATCGCTGCTCCCCATCTATATCCTAGGCAACTGCAACACGCAGATCTACCTCGGCCTGCAACACGAGGACGACATCATCACCGCCAAGCGGGCGCTCTTTCTTGAACGCGGCGATG
>DASTLJ010000251.1:0-7556 GCA_035715125.1 Verrucomicrobiia bacterium | reverse complement strand
TGTTGCTGGAGATGGCTGCGGAAACGACGATCGCTCCGACGCAGCGCGGACAAACAGATTCGGCGAAAGGCCAGGTAGGCTCGACCAACGTGATCGCCCCGAACAGACCGGGCATTCTATTTAAGCCCGCCGCGGCGCCGCGTGACGACAAGCCCAAACCATGAAGCGCAAATACCTTCTCGCTCTGGTCGCGTTTGTCATCCTGAGCGTCGTCGCGGCGCTGGCGCAATACCGGCGCAATCCGCAGGCGCACACCGCGCGGGACATCCGCTCCGACACGGGTGAGGAGCCGCCCAGTTGGACGAACGCGCCCGCCTTCCAGAAGGATTTGTTCACGTTTGCCCGCGTTCGCTATGTCAGCAGCTACCGCAGCGGCTGGCGGCGCAGCGGCGGCGGCGATTGGACCACGGACGCACCGGATAGCGACCTCAACTTCTCGTTCCGCCTCCAGCAATTGACTTCACTCCTCACCGATCCCGACGGACGCGTGGTGGAGTTGACAGACCTCGAACTCTACGACTTCCCATGGATCTACATCGTCGAGCCCGGCTTGTTGGAATTCAGCGAAGAGGAAGTGGTGGCGTTGCGAAAATACCTTGAGAACGGCGGCTTTCTGATGGTGGACGATTTCTGGGGTGACGCGCAGTGGGAAAATTTTTATCAGCAAATCAAGCGCGTGTTCCCAAACCGGGAGCCTGAAGACCTGGAAATGGACCATCCGATCTTTCACTGCGTTTTCGACATCAAATTGACCAGGCAACAGATGCAGATTCCCTACTTCCTGCTGGGCGAGGAGAGCCAGCATACCGGCATCACCTGGGAATACCGCTGGGGCGAGTCGGCTCGGGAAGTTCACTTCAGGGCCATCTTCGACGACAAGCGGCGAATGATGGCGTTCATCGCGCACAACACGGACAACGGCGACGGCTGGGAACGCGAGGGGACCTACCAGTATTTCTTCCGCGAGTTCTCGGAGAAGAAGGCCTATCCACTCGGAATCAACGTGGTGTTTTACGCGATGACACATTAGGAACCCATATGGAACCCACGACCAACGACCAACTAACCGTCGAACAAATCCTCGCCGGCCGCGCGCGCATCCGCGCCGAGCTGGCCAAAGTCATCGTCGGCCAGGATGACGTCATCGAGCAGATGCTCATCGGCCTCTTCGCCGGCGGGCATTGCCTGATCACCGGCGCGCCGGGCCTGGCCAAGACGCTGCTCGTCAAGTCGCTGGCGCAGATTTTCCATCTCAAGTTCCAGCGCATCCAGTTCACGCCCGACCTGATGCCCGCGGACATCACGGGCACGGAAATTCTCCTCGACGGCGCGGAAGGCCGGCGGATGTCATTCGTGCCGGGGCCGATCTTCGCCAACATGATCCTCGCCGACGAAATCAACCGCACTCCGCCCAAGACGCAGGCCGCGCTGCTCGAAGCCATGCAGGAACATCAGGTCACCGCGGCCGGCGTGCGGCACGTGTTGGCCGAGCCGTTCTTCGTGCTGGCGACGCAGAACCCGATCGAGATGGAAGGCACCTACCCGCTGCCGGAGGCGCAGCTCGACCGCTTCATGTTTAACGTCGTCATCGGTTACCTGCCCGAAGACCAGGAGGTCGCCGTCGTCACGCAGACGACCTCGCGCGCGCCGGCGCCCATCGACGCCCTGTTCACGGGCGAGGACGTGATGCGTTTCCACGACGTCGTGCGCAAGGTGCCGATTGCCGAGGATGTCGCCCGCTACGCCGTGCGTCTGGCGGCCGCGTCGCGCCCGAAACAGAAGGATTCGCCGGACTTCATCAACGAATGGGTGAGTTGGGGCGCCGGCACACGCGCCGGCCAATACCTTGTCCTCGGCGCGAAGGTTCGCGCGCTGCTCCACGGCCGCGCGCACGTGACGCCCGAAGACATCCAGGCGCTGGCGCAACCCGTGTTGCGTCATCGAATCCTCATCAACTACCGCGCCGAGGCCGAAGGCGTGTCGGTCGAGAAAGTGGTCGAACGGCTGCTCGAAACGGTCAAACCACTGCCCCATGCGCCCGGCGCATCCGGCCGGTAATCGATGGGCACGGACCGCCAACGTAGGGCAGGCGTCCCGCCTGCCCAGCGCCGAAGGTGCGTCCCCCGTTTGGCCGCTGCGCGGCCAGGGCAGGCGAGACGCCTGCCCTACGTTGTCGGCCCGCCGCATCAACTGTGCTGGGCTGGACGCGCGAGAACCGCATGAACACCGTCTCCCGATCATTCACAGTGGACTCCCTCGAAGTCCGCGTCTTTGCGACTCAGGCCGAGCTGGCGCAAGCCGCGGCGTGGGAGGCGCAAGCGGTCTTGCAGGAGGCCATCACGAAGGCTGACAGCGCGACGGTGATCTTCGCTGCCGCCAATTCGCAGATTCAGTTTCTCGCCGCACTCGTCCCGCTGGGCGGCATCGATTGGTCCAAGGTCACGATGTTCCACATGGACGAATACGTCGGTCTGGACGCGCGGCATCCGGCCAGTTTCCGCCGCTTCCTGCGCGAGCGGGTCGAACAACGAGTGCGGCCGAAGGCATTTCATTGGATCGAGGGCGAGGCGATGCAGCCGCTGGCCGAGTGCGAGCGCTACGCCAACCTGCTGACCTCGCAACCCATCGACCTCTGCCTGCTCGGCATCGGCGAGAACGGACATCTGGCGTTCAACGACCCGGCGGTTGCGGATTTCGCCGACCGCCACGCCGTGAAACTGGTGAAGCTCGACGAAGCTTGCCGGCAGCAACAGGTGGGCGAGGGCCACTTCGCGAGTCTTGCGGACGTGCCCCAGTACGCGTTGACGCTGACAATTCCCGCCCTGTGCGCCGCGCGGCGGATGCTCTGCATCGCGCCCGAGCGCCGCAAGGCACAGGCCGTGCGCGATGCGCTGCGGGGGCCGGTCAGTCCGGAGTGTCCGGCGTCGTGGCTTCGGCGCCAGGCCCATTGCACGCTGTGTCTTGACGCCGAATCCGCGAGCCTGGTTTAACGCGCTTCTACCGCATTGCGCCTCGCGGAAGGTTCGACTAGTTTCGCGGCGCATGTTGTCTCGAGTGCTGCGCGGTGGATGGGCGGTGCTGTTCTGCCTCTGCTGGTGCGGGTGTCCCAGGCCCGCCGAAAATCAGACGGATGAACAGAGGAACCGCCATTACGTCGCCGCCCGGGAGAACCTCGCCGCGCTGGACTACAAGGGCGCCATCGAGTCGTTCGAACGCGCGGTCGAGGACAATCCGCGCTCGGCCCTCGCGCATTTCGAGCTGGGCGTGCTCTACGAGACGCGCGAGAACGATTTCGCCGCCGCCCTCTATCACTACAATAAGGCGCTCAAGCTCCGGCCCAACGCCTACCCGGCGGACAACATTAAGCAACGGATTCCCGGCTGCAAACAGGAGCTGGTGAAAGCCGACGCGCTTGGCACCATGCAGCCTGCCGCGCTCCGCGAGGCGGAACGCTTGCGCGACGAGAACCAAATGTTGCGAAAGCAAATCCTGGCCCTACAGGCCCAGCTCGCCAGCCGCCCGGCGGGATCGACAAATCCGCCGGGAGCGGCGGGTGGCGGGGCGAGCGTCCCCGCGAGCCGCCGCCCGCCGGGCCAGGCGAATCCGCCGGCCCCGGCGGTGTTCGCCCACTCCGGCCCCCGTGATGCCGACGCAACAGAGTCCCCCGGCGGCCCCGGGGCGGCCCGTGCCGCGGGCGGGCGAATGTCCGGGGCGGGCTCACTTTCCGCCGGAGATCGGCCCGGCGGCGCGGCGTCGGGTTCGGCGGCACGCCCGCGTTCGCACCCGGTCAAACCAGGAGAAACTCCGTCGTCGATCGCGCGTTTATATGGAGTGCGGCTCGAGGCCCTGCTGGCGGCGAATCCGGGGCTGGAGCCGCGCAAGCTGAAGGTCGGCCAGCCGTTGAGCGTGCCCGGGCCGTGAATTGACTGGATGCGCTACAAGATTTACTTCCTGGTGGTCAGTGCGTTCTTCGTGACGATGAACGTGCTGTTGTGGCGCTCGGAATTCAGCGCGCGCGGACGGTTCGGAACGCCGCTGCCACCGGAGACAGTTTGGGAGAAGGTCCTCACGTCCCCGGATTCTTCGCACCTCGAGGTCCGCCACAAGGGCGTGAAGATCGGCCTGGCCCACTGGTCGGCGCAAATCAGCGAAGCGCCCGCCGAGCCATTGCTCAACATTGACGATCTGCCGCCGGAAGGCATGGTCAAGCGCGTCACCGGCTACGCGCTGCATTTCGACAGCACCGTGTCGCTGGATGATTTGAGCCGGCTGCGGATCGATTGGACCCTCCAGCTCGCCACGAACCAGACGTGGCAGGATTTGACGCTCAAGCTCACGCTCAAACCCACGCCCTCCACCTGGGAGTTCCACGCTTCGGCGGCGAAGGAGACGTTTCGTTTCATCGCCAAGGACGAGGAAGGCGGACGGGAACAGATCTTCAAATTCAGCGATTTGCAAAACCCGGAGAAAATCGCCCGGGCGCTCGGCGGGCCGCTCATGCCCACGATGCTCGCGGCGCTCGGCGTGCCGATGAGCCCGGCGCCGGCAGGCAAGCCGCAGGGCCAGGCCAGCCTCTCCTTCGGCCTGGCCTGGGAAGCACGCAACGACTGGCTCAAGCTGGGGCGCAATCCCATCCGTGTCTACCGCATCGAAGCCAGATTGTCCGACCGCTTTCGTGCCGTGTTTTTCGTCAGCCCGGTCGGCGAGCTCTTGCGCGTCGAGCTGCCGGACGACGTCGTGCTGATGAACGAGGCGCTGATCAGCCTCTGACCGCGCGCCAATGATCGAACTGATTCACCTCGTCAAGAAATTCGGCGACCTCGTCGCCGTGAATGATCTCAGCCTCACCGTCCGGAAGGGCGAGTTCTTCGCGGTGCTCGGACCCAACGCGGCCGGCAAGACGACGACGATCCGGATTCTCACCGGCCTGCTCAAGCCGACTTCGGGCGCCGCGCGCGTCGCCGGGTTCGACGTGCAGACCCAGCAGCTGGAGGTCCGCCGCCGGATGGCCTACGTGCCCGATTTTCCGTTCCTCTACGACAAACTCACGCCGTCGGAGTTCCTCCGGTTCACCGGGCAAATGTTTCGGATGGACGACGGGCCAATCCAGACTAATGCCGCCGCGCTCGTCGCCCGCTTCAATCTGGAGCAATACATGAATAAGCCAATCGAGGGCTTGTCGCACGGCACCCGGCAGCGCGTGGCCATTGTCTCGGCGCTGTTGCACGATCCGGAGGTATTCGTGATCGACGAACCGATGGTCGGGCTCGATCCGCATCATGCCCGCGTTGTGAAGGACGTGCTCAAGGAGCGTTCGCTGGCGGGCACGACGGTCTTCGTCTCGACGCACCAGTTGAGCGTGGCCGAGGAGATGGCCGACCGAATCGGCATCGTTCACCAGGGCCGGCTCATCGCCGTCGGCACTCGCGACGAACTGCGCCAGCAGAGCGGCGCGGCCGGGGCCCTGGAACAGACCTTCCTGGCGCTGACGGCGCAGGAGGCGAACGGCGCCGAGGAGCGCAAGGTGGCGGCGGGGGCGGAGAAGTAAAACGTGAAACGAGAAACGTAAAACGTAAGACGTAAAACGTAAAAAAGATGGTCGCGGCAACGCGATGGAACGGCCCCTCCGAGTTTACGTTTTACGCTTTACGTTTTACGTTTTCCGCCTCCCTCACGTTTCTCTGCAATTGTGCCGATGCCAACATAAGTAGTTCACCTGCCATTGACGGCCAGTGAGCCAGACATATATTGAGCTTAGGCACATGCAATCGGTCAGCAGCAAAATAAAGACAGTGGCCGGCGGCGGTCAGCTAGGCGTCAGCTTTGAAGGCTGATCCAAACGTGCCAACTCCTAGCGTTCCGTCGCGGCCCGGCGACGGAAATGATTGAGCCAATGCGAATTTTTCGGGGAGACTGGCCTGCGGCCACCAGCCCGCGTTCGCGTTCTCCCGTGACGATGCCGTCGCGGCCCGATCGGGTCCTCACCGTGCTGGCTCTGTCGGAGCAGGTTCCCGACCGTTTCATCTCGGAAACCCTCGCGCAAACGCTTCGCGCTGAAACGGGCGCCTCAGTGCTCCTCCTCCAACTGGAAAGACCGGGGGCCAAGACGACACTGGGGGACTGGGCCAGGCTGCATCCGATAGTCAATGGGGACTTTGCGTTGGCGCGCCACGTCGAGCAGACCGAAGGGGGCATCGGCATCCTGCGTGTACAGGTGGCCGACGAGCCGGCCCAGCCGCAATGGCTCCTGGCGCTGGTCTCGCACTGTTCGCAACACTTCCACTATCTGGTTCTCAGGATGAGTCTGGACCTGCCGATGCCGGCGCTGTTCGCCTGTTTTGCACAGTCCGATCGGGCCTTCCTCCTGCTCCGGCCGGCGGCGGAGGACTTCTATCAGCGCGACCTGTTGCTCCGCGAAGCGCGGCTGCATCCGCGGGCCGGCCAGTTCAACCTTCGCACCGTCATCTGCCGCGAGCGCGGCGAGGAACGGAGCAACGAATTGCTCCGGACCCACACGAGATCGATCCACGGCTTCATTCACGAGTGTCCCTCACGGATCGCGGCGGAAGGGCTGCGCCGATGGCCGGAACGGGTTTTCAACGCGGACGTTCGCCGCCTCGCTCGCGAAATCAGCCGCCGCCGCCTCGGCCTGGCGCTCTCTTCGGGCGGCGCTCGCGGCCTGGCGCACGTCGGCGTTATCCAGGTGCTCGAGGAAAACGGCATCGAGATTGACGTCGTCGCCGGGTGCAGCATGGGCGCGTATGTCGGTTCGGTCTGGGCCTACGGCTTTGACGGCGTGGCGATGGAACGGCTGGCGCGCGAGGTCGAGCACAAGTGGGGGCTTCTCGAGATGATCGATCCCTTCCTCCTTCCGCGCCGGGGCTTTCTGCGCGGCGAAAAAATCAAACGCCGCCTCAAGCGCTCCATCGGCGGCGCGCATTTCTGCGAGTTGGTCCGCCCGTTCCGCGTCGTGGCGACGCACCTGCACACCCTGGAGCGCATCGTCTTTGCCAGTGGCGAAGTCGCCGAGGCCGTCCACGCCAGCAGCGCGATTCCCGGTGCTTGCGTGCCGGTCGAGATCGACGGCGAGCTGTTCATCGACGGCGGCATCGCCGACCCGCTGCCCGTGGACGTGCTGGAGGAGATGGGAATCGAGCGCATTCTCGCGGTGAACACGATTCCGCCCGCGGCCTTCCTCCGGGAGCACCTCGACACGGAGCGCGAGCGTTCCGAGCGCCTGGGCCGCCGCGGAAACAAGCTCAAGATGTTCCTCCACCGGAACTTCAACTATTTCGCTCCGGGCAACGTGCTCGATACGCTCCTGCGCAGCTTCAACGGCGCGCAGATGCGCGTGGCCGAGTATTCGTGCCTCTCCGCCGACCTGGTCCTGCGTCCGCTCTCCTACGACGGCCGCTGGCACGACTTCCGCCGGCCGGGCAAATACATCGCCATCGGCCGCCGTGAGGCCGAGGAACATCTCGAGGAAATCAAAGCTCTCGTCCACCGAAAGGAACCGTTGCATGAATCCACGCCTGCTCACCACCCACTGGCATCGG
>DASTLJ010000250.1:0-4331 GCA_035715125.1 Verrucomicrobiia bacterium | reverse complement strand
GGCGTCGTCACGCTCACGTTGGAGTTGTTCGATTTGCTTGACGCGCGCGATTTCCTTTTGCTGTAGCGACTGAACGTCGTCTCGCAGGCGGGAGACTTGGCGGGCTTCGTAAATGCCCGTGCCGACGGCTGCAGCGAGCATTGATCCGAGAATGGCCTTTTGGACTGTAGTCATGGCGATGGCTTTGGCGGCGGTGACCGTTGTGGCAGCAGCGATGGTTGTTCCAGCAAGAGCGGCGGCGGTTGAAATCGTGACGGCCAGCCCAACGGGCGCGGCTTGCACGGCGTTGGCGGAGAGGACGACGACGAGTCCGCTCTCGCCGACGGTGACGCCGCGTTTGGCGAAGAATTCACGCAGTCGCTCCACGGCGCGGCTTACACGCTTTTGCGCGGCCTCGTCGCTGACACCGAGAACTTGCGCCATTTCCTGCGCTGACTTGCGTTCAAAGTAACGGAGCATCACCGCGTCGCGGTCCGCCTCGCTCAATTCGCCGAGCGCGGCGTCGAGATGCGGCGCGATACGTTCCCAGACAGCGTCGGATTCGTTGGCGAGCAATTCGTTCATGGCAGCAGCCTCCTGTTCGCGGGCACGACGGCGCACGTCAGTGCGGACGGCTTGGGCGGCGATATTCTGCGCGGTGCGATGCAGCCACCCGTACAGAACAGCGCGTCCGGTGAGCTGAGGCGCGCTCCGGGCCAGCGCCACGAACGCGCCCTGCGTCACATCTTCGGCCAGGTGTGGATCGCAAACCATGCGCAGCGCCGCGGAATAGATGAGGTCAACGTGCCGCCGCACCAGTTCGGCAAAGGCGGCCTCCGACCGGCGTTCGGCGTAGTCGCGCAAAAGTTGTTGGTCGGTCAACCAGTTCACTCATGGAAGAGTAGCCGCCGCCGCCCAAATCGGACAGGTCTGTCCCTTTACGCGTTATGCCCGGTTTAGCACCAGCGATCGCAGCGAAGGCGTACCTATTTTGCAGGTCTGCCGACTCCATAGCCGTAATAGCCGCCGTTACCTCGGTAGATAACTACGTACATGTCGTACTCTGCGTCGGCGAGATTGCTTCCATCGCGAATGGGAATTCCGTCCGCACTAAAAGATCCCTTTTCAACAATGGCCCACGTTTTGGCTCTTTCACTGTTTGGCGAGTTGGGCTGTGGAGGTTTGACCCAGCCGGGTTTCGCAATCTGATAACCTTCCAAAAAAGAATCCGCAGGCGGGGTCAGGTACCGTGCCAACTCGGAAAGGTCAGAGGGAAGTTGTTCGTTGTTTGCTTTGGCGAATTGCTCGATACCCTCATTGACGATTTGGGCGAATTTTGCCTTTGCATTATATCGCAACCGACTCATCGCTTCACGGCAAGCGGCGTCGCTGTCGAACTCACGGCTGGTTTCCTTCAACCAATCCTGCTCGTTCAGTAATTGAAGTTCAGGAGTCTTTTTGCCCGGCCACTGCTCGAAACGTTGCTTGAGTAGATTAACCCGCCCAAGCCAGGCTTGCGCCGCCAGCGCGGTTGGATCGTTAGCCGCCTGCGTTTTTATTTGGGCAGCCTGTGCCGAATCATTACGCAAGCGCGCTACCTCGGCACGCAATCTCAGCAACTCGCCGGCATCGCGGTTCGGTCGTTCATTCGCATCGCGGAGTGCCGCCAGTTGTTTCGCGGCTTCAGCGCGCTCGCGTGTCATCTCCTCAAGTTGATCGGTCAACAGATCTCGTTGTTGTTTGAGTTTCTGGATTTCAGTTCTCGCGGCTGAAACTTGGCGGGCTTCATAAATTCCAGTGCCTATCGCAGCAGCAAGAGCAACAGTTACAAGAGCCTTTTGTGTCGTGGTCATAACGATGGCCTTTGTGAGAGTGGTAGTCGTCGTGGTTGAAAGCGTTGTTGCAGCAAGAGCGGCGGCGGTTGAAACCGTGACCGCCATACCAACCGGCGCGGCTTGCACGGCGTTGGCGGAGAGGACGACGACGAGTCCGCTCTCGCCGACGGTGACGCCGCGTTTGGCAAAGAATTCACGCAGTCGCTCCACAGCGCGGCTGAGGCGCTTCTGCGCGGCGTTCTCGCTGGCACCGAGTGTCGCGCCGACTTCGCGGAGGGATTTGTTCTCGAAGTAGCGGAGCAGGACGGCGGCGCGGTCGGTTTCGTCCAGCGCGTGCATGGCGTCGTCGAGCAACGGTTCGATGTGGGTCCAATCGGCGGCGGTGGCGTTCATGGCATTCATCTCGGTGGCGATTTGCTCCCGCAACTGGCGGCGGGCTTCGCGGCGAACGACATCAATGGCCTCGCGACGGGCAACTTGATAGAGCCAGGCCGTGAGGATGGTGCCTGGCGCCAGGCGGTGCGCGTGGCGGGCGAGGTTGATGAAAGTCGATTGAGCGACTTCCTCGGCCAGTTGCGGGGAGCGGACCTGGCGGAGCGCGGCGGAATAAACGAGATTGAGGTGGCGGCGGACGATTTCGGCGAAGGCGTCCTCGGCGTGGTATCGGGCGTAGCGATCGAGCAATTCCAGGTCGGTGTCGCTCATGTTCAGAAGGATAACGTCGCCAGCGGCGGGAATCCGCCAAAGAATTTCACGCGAAGTGAGAACGAGCGCGATTCAGGTGAATCGAGGTGCGGCCGATATGGAGTGCGCCGGCAGAGCGAAGTGGCGACGGCGCTTTGGCTCCTCCGCTCCAGCGGAACCGCCAAGCCAAAGCGGAGTCGCGCTGCGCTTGCCTCCGCACTCCATACATGCCGAGCGATGCTCGGCGCTCCGAACGCCGGTCCATGCGCAGGAAGAAAGGTGGCGCCCTCTCGGACGGAGCGGGTGGCTTCCGTACGGAGGACCGATTTCGAAGAATCCCACAGCGGAGCTAGCGGTCTCCCTTTCGCTGCGCTTCCGTCACGGCTCGCCACGCGGCAGCAATTCCTGCGGAGTGATGCTGATGTCGAGTTTGTCCGCCTGACGCAGCACAGTAACCGTGGATCTGACGCCGATTTCCGCGCCGACGAGCCGGCGGAGCAAGTCGTGCATGCCGGCCACGGTCTGGCCCTTGAAGGCAATGATGAGGTCGCCTTCGCGAAGTCCGGCGAGGCGCGCAGGTCCACCCGGTTCAACTCCAATCACCAGCACGGCCTGATCTTGCGCGAGCCGGTAGTGCCGGCGCAGCCGTGCGTGAATCGGCGCGGACTGCCCGGCGATGCCGAGGTAGCTGCGGCGCACGCGGCCCTCCTTCACCAGCCAACCGGTGATGAATTGCGCGGTGTTGCCCGCGATGGCGAAGCAGATGCCTTGCGCCGGTAGAATCATGGCAGTGTTCACGCCGATGACTTCGCCGCGGGAATCCACCAGTGGCCCGCCCGAGTTGCCGGGGTTCAGCGCGGCGTCGGTCTGGATGATGTCGTCCATGATCCGGCCGGTTTGGGAGCGCAACGACCGGCCCAACGCGCTGACCACTCCGGCAGTCACCGTGGCCTCGAATCCATAGGGGCTGCCGATGGCGATGGCCAACTGGCCAACGCGCAGGCGGGAAGTATCGCCGAACTTCACTTGATCGAGGTTTGGCGCATAGACGCGCAGGACGGCCAGGTCGGACTCCGGGTCTTCGCCGACGAGCACGGCGTCAGGCCGGCGTCCGTCCGGCAACACCACGCCGATGCTTTCGGCTCCGTGGACGACGTGGCTGTTGGTCAGCACCAGGCCGTCCGAGCTGATGACAAAGCCCGAACCGCTGCCGCCGGCTCCGCGTGGACCGCGTTCGCCCCGGCGTGTTTTCGCGACTTCAATCTTCAGGACCGAGGGCGCGACGGATTCGACCGCGCGCACGATGGCCTGCGAATAAGCGTCCAGGATCGGCCCGTCGTCATGGTCGGAGCCGCGCGGCGGTTCCCGCGAAGGCGAGGCGGAGGAGTCCGTCGCTTCGCTCGTGTTAAAGAGGCTCGCTGTTCTGGTTTCCATACCGGTTGTTGCTGACGTGTCGTGAGCGATGCGTTACGCCGGCTGTGTCGCTGCCGTTTTCGCGCGCAACGCAGTGAGCTTCGTCACGATGGTCTTCTTGCTCACGACGCCGACGGTCTGGTCGCGCAGTTCGCCGCCGCTGAAGTAGAGCAGTGTCGGAATACTCTGGATGTTGAAGCGCGCGGCCAGCGAGGGCTGCTCGTCCAGATTTACCTTCGCGACAATGGCCTGGCCTTGCAGGTCGCGTGCGACTTCATCCAGGACTGGCGCGAGCATTTTGCACGGCCCGCACCACTCGGCCCAGAAGTCCACGACCACGGGGAGATTGGATTGAAGAACTTCGCGGTCGAAGTTTGTTTCGTTGAGTTCAACGGTTGGCTTCATAATTCAGTGTTCTTG
>DASTLJ010000249.1:0-22878 GCA_035715125.1 Verrucomicrobiia bacterium | reverse complement strand
CTGCGTCATCCGCTCCTGCTTTGCCGACGGCCTCAACCACGTTGGCTCCGTTTGCCAGATGAACACTGGCGACATCCTCGCCGGCCGGCCCGCGCTCGGCGCCTGGAGCATCTACGGTCTGGGCACCGCGAACGAAAATCTGCCTTCCTTCGTGATCATGACCGACGACGCAGAGGTCAACGGCGGCCCGAAGAACTGGAGCAGCGGTTTTCTGCCTGCCGTCTATCAAGGCACGCAATTTCGCAACGAGGGCACGCCCATCTTCCACCTCGCCCCGCCCGCGGGTGTCAGCCCGGAGCAGCAGCGCAGCAAGCTCGACTTCCTGGCGAAAATTAACCGCCACTTCGGCGCCGACAAATCCGAGGACACCGATCTGGAAGCCCGCATCGATGCTTACGAGTTGGCCTACCGCATGCAGGCCGCCGCGCCCGAAGCCGTCGAACTGTCGCGCGAATCCGAAGCCACCAAACGGCTCTACGGCTTGGACCATCCCGACACCGCGAAGTTCGGCCGCAATTGCCTGCTGGCCCGGCGCCTCGTCGAGCGCGGCGTGCGCTTCGTGCAATGCTATTCTGGCAGCGGGTCGGGCTGGGATGCCCATAGCGACCTTGAAAAAAATCATACGAAGTATTGCCGCCAAACTGACCGGCCCATCGCCGGGCTGCTCACCGATCTCAAGGCCCGCGGCTTGCTCGACGACACGCTCGTCATTTGGGGCGGCGAATTCGGCCGAACCCCATTCAACGAAAAGGGCACCGGCCGGGATCACAATCCGTGGGGATTCACGATCTGGATGGCCGGCGGCGGCGCGCGCGGCGGCCAGACCGTCGGCACGACCGACGAAATTGGCCTGCGCGCGGTCGAGGACAGGTCGCACGTGCACGACATCCACGCCACCATTCTCCACCTGCTGGGAATGGACCACCTTCGGCTCACTTATCTCCACAATGGCCGCGACGAGCGCGCCACCATCAACGGCGGCGAGGTCATTCGCAAAGTCCTCGCCTGAGCCGAGCCCCGCCTGACTGGCGAAATATGCGAAAACGAGGAAACGGGAAGACGAGAAGACGGGAAAACGGGAGGACGGGACGTTGTCAGGGAAACGAAGTGAAAGGAGGGAGAATAGCGCCCCTCCTCTGTTCATTTTAGGTTCTCCCGCGCCTCCTGCTCGCTTTCCCGTTTTCCCGTCTTCTCGTTTTCTAGTCTTCCCGTTTTCTCGTCTTCCCGCCTTCCCGCCTTATTCTTCTGCTCTCAAACTACCGCCACCGTGTTCTCCAGCCCTCCCACGCCGCTGATCGAGATGCGCACCACATCACCCGCTGCCAGTGAGAACGAATCCGGCGGCACGATGCCCGTGCCCGTCAGCAGCACCGCCCCGTGCGGAAACGACTGGCAGCGGAACAAGTAGCCGGCCATCTCCTCGAACGGCCGCTTGAGCCGGCCCGCCGACACTTCGCCCTGAAACACCGCTGTGCCGCCACGGCGGATTTCCAGCGAGATCTTCCACGTCCGCGCCTCCGACTCGGTCGCGCCCACGCGCACGAACGGCCCGAGCGCGCACGAGCCAGTGTAAATTTTCGCCTGCGGCAAATAGAGGAGGTTTTCGCCTTCGATGTCGCGCGAGCTCATGTCGTTGCCGACTGTATAGCCGACGATATGCCCGCGCGAATTCAGCACAAACGCCAGTTCCGGCTCCGGCACGCTCCACCGCGCGTCGCTGCGGATGCCCACGGCGCCGCCCGGCCCGATGACTTTTTCGGGCATCGACTTGAAGAACAACTCAGGCCGCGGCGCGTCGTAGACTTTGTCGTACGCCGTCGCGCTGAATTCGCTTTCGTCCATCCGCGCCTTCTTGCTGCGCAGATAGGTCACCCCCACGGCCCAGACCTCCTGCTGTTCGAGCGGCGCGAGAAGCTTCACGTCCGCCAGCGCGAACCGCGGCAGATTCTGGACCGCCAATGCGCCGAGTTGCGCCGCCAACCCCTCGAACTCGAACAGGCTCGTCAGCCGGTCGATGCCCTCGGCGGACAGATCGAGGATTGTGTCGTCATCCCGGACGAGACCAACTCGCGGCCGGCCGGGGCCTTGTTGGAAGCGGCAGAGTTTCATAAGTGCATCACATGTAGGTGATGCCGCCGCGGTCGAGCCGCCGCAGGCAGTCCAGGAGCAGCTCTTGTTCGTTCACCCGCCCCTCGCCAGTTCCAGCCTCCGTCGCAACAACCAGTTCACTTCGGCTTCATCGGCATCAGGATGCTGCACGCGGATGCCTGCGCGGGCCATTTCGCAAGCCAAGTCGTGCAGCCGGAGGGCAATTTTGATGCGCTCCTCACACGTCATCTGCCGGTAGCGTTCGATTTGCATCCGAGTGGCGGCTTCGGGGCTCACGGTGAAAGCGTATCGACGAAGGCGGCCTCGCGCAACTCGCAACCAACTTTCCAGCCAACAATTGTGCAATCACGGCAGAAGATTCGTCTGCCATCTCCCGAAGGGAGATTTGAAAATAGCCCACGCTTTCAAGCGTGGGACTGTGTGAGAGAGACCTCCCGTCCCGAAGGGACGGCTGAATGACTGCCAGAAAACTGGGAACGGGAGCAGACCTAAGGCATCCGAGGTCTTCGACCGTCCCTTCGGGACTTATACAACAGGGAATCTGGACCCGGCAGTGAACTGCCGGACTACTCTCGACTCTCCCTCCGGGAGACGGGAAGCGTCGGCTAAAACTGTCCAAACCCCAATCGCGGGCGAGATGCCTGCGGAGCGAAGCCAGACGCCTGCACTGCTACCAAGTCCGCGGCATTGTGGCAGGGTCCCGATTCGACCGCGCCGCGCATGAAGTCTCAATGATGCTTGCCTGTGCGCGCCCGATTTGCCACACTCTACGCACGCTATGAGTCTCCACCACTACCCGCTTTTTCGGGCCCTTGCGTGTTCGCTGGGCTGTTTGTTGTCATTCATTCCTGCCGTCCTGTTGGCAGCCCAAGGGCCGCCTATTGGGCAGTGGGACTGTGTGCTCAGCGGCAAGGAGCAAGGCGTGGCACACCTTTTCTTCTACCCTACAGGCACCCTCGCTGGGCGCGGCACGATCACTGGACGCGTCCTTTACACTTACTCCGGGCGGACGACCGGCATCTTCACCAATGGCGGGGTGCTCTACACAAACATTTTCGGCGGAGCCCAAATCGAGGGCAATTGGTCGTACGCGAGTCCCACGACCACCAACCGCATTGTCGGCTTCATCAACCTGCTGTCCACGCAAGCTGGCAGCACGCAACTCATCACCAATGCCCTGAGCTTCAATGGCACAGCGCGAGCATCGAAACTCACGCTGCTGGCGCGCGGGTACCCGGGCCAGGTGATGTTCCTCGGTATCCCCTTGCAACAGACCAACGACTTTAGCGGCAGCTATTATGCCATCGGGCGCAAGCAAGGCGCCCCTGCCCCCTTTGTAGAAGCGTTGGACCTGAGGGCAGTGCAGGAGTTCGAGAACGTAAGCAACACCATTGTCACGCCTTTCGACTGCTCCACCACCAACGTCACCATCATCACGAACTACTTCTTCACCATGAGCACCACCGTCGTTACGAACGAGTGCATCGCGATCAACGATCCCCTTTCCACAAACTATTGCGTAATTACGAACACCACGGTGGCGACGAATCTCTCGTCCACTACGGAAGTGACTATCACCCGTCAATTCTGCTTGAGCACCAACACTGTTCTCCAGCAGAAATACAATCCGTACCCGACCAATTATTACCACGTTCAGGGAAGCGGGCCGGCCTACCAATACACGGGCCAACTTTTGATCTCCCGTCAGCGATACGCCGCGTTCTACCAGGTGCAGGGTGTCAACGACCGTTTCGTCACCGTTTACGCCGGGCCGTTCAACCCGTCCACCGGCCGGGGTTCGTTGGTCGGCACCGACGGCGTGAACCGCAATATCAAATACACGATTTACCACGGGCCTGTCCCAGGCGTGCCGTAGCAGCCCGGCAAAAACGCCCCTGCTTCAACGCGCAGGCGCCGGCTTGCCCGTCGGAAGCCCCTTCGATAACGTCGATGCAGCGCCGGCGGAACGTTCCGCCGGCATCCGCGCGATGAAAATCATCACCGACGAGCGTTGCACCGGCTACTCGGCGCCGGGACACCCGGAACGCCCCGCGCGCGTCAGCCGCACGCTCGAAACGCTGCGCGCGCAGACACGCCTCAAGATTACCTGGGCGGAACCCGCCGCCGTGGAAGACGCCGCCCTCCTTCGCGCACACACCCAGGAATTTCTGGCTCGCGTTCAAGCCGCCGCCGAAGATTTCGACGGCGACACGCCGGCGCATCCGAACATCTTCGAGCACGCGCGTCGATCGGTCGGCGGCGGGTTGCAGGCGCTGGCCGGCGCGAGACGGGGGGAGAGCGTGTTCAGCCTCCTGCGGCCGCCCGGGCACCATGCGACGCGCGATCGCGCGATGGGCTTTTGTTATCTCAACTCCGTCGCTATCGCCGTCCTCGAAGCGCTGGCGACCGGCGCGAAAAAAGTCGCCGTGTTCGATTTTGACGTTCACCACGGCAACGGCACGGAGGCCATTCTCGTCAACTATCCGGGCGCGGTGTTCTTTTCAATTCACCAGCATCCGTGTTACCCCGGCACGGGCACGGCCAACGTGAGGAAGAACTGCTTCAACTACCCGGTCGCGCCGCGGACGCCGCGCGAGGAGTATCGCAAGACGTTCGAGCGCGCGTTCGCCGAACTGCGCAAGGCCAAGCCCGACCTCGTGGCCGTGTCCGCCGGCTTCGACGCCTACGCGCGCGATCCGCTGGCGCAGGAGACGCTGGAGGCGGAGGATTACCACTGGCTGGGCGAAACGGTGCGCAAATTGGACGTGCCCGCATTCAGCCTGCTCGAGGGCGGCTACAGCAGCACGCTGCCCGAACTGATTCTCGCGTACCTGAGTGGGCTTGAGGGAAAATAACGGTGTCTCCGCCTCATTGCACTGGCCGCCAGCCCGGCACGCACCCGTTCAGAGCACACTTCGAGAAGTGTGCTCAATCGAGTCTGCAAGGCCCATGCGTTGATTCGGCTATTCCGAGGAACCAGAGAACGAATGTACTGAACGGTCGGCTACGCCTTGTCGAAACAATCGAGGATCGTCTTCAAGTGCAGCAAGGCCATGCCGACGGACTCGGGGGCCGAGTTGGGATCGTCTTCGTTGCCGGCCATGAGCGCTTCGACGACGGCGCTGAGGATGGGCCACTGGTTGTAAGTCGTCGCGAGCCGTTGCATGCCCTCCTGATAGTCCATCTCGGAGCCGGCTTCGAGTTCTTCGAGGAATTGCACGTTGAGGGCTTCGGCCGCCTCGATTTCCTCCTGCGTGACCTGGCGCATCGGGCCGCGGCCAGCAGACATGATTTCCCACAGGATCAGCCCGATGAGCAGGAGATTGCCGCGCTCCTCCTCCGGCATGAGCAACTCCTCAACGGCCATCAGGTAGGCGCCGGCGATTGGCTGCTCGGCGAGCATCTTTTGTGTGAGCTGCTGGATGTCTTCGGGAGTGGACTCGTTGATGCGCTTCCAGGTCCGGTCGATGATCTTGCCCGAGATCGTGTTCATGTCGCGTTCGAAGTGCGTAACGAAATCAACTTAGCAGCATGGCGAGCCCAGGGGCACGAAAAAAATAGATTCGTCACGGATTTGCGGGGAAAGGGAGCTGAAGCAACGGGTTCAAAGCTCAACGCTCAAAGCTCAACGCTCAAAGTTCAAAGTTCAGAGTTCGAAGTTCAAAGTTCAAAGTTCAATACAAATTCCAAGGTCCAAGGCTCAAGCTCCAGAAGGAGTCGCAACCCGGTTTTGGAACTTGGCATTGGTGCTTATCTTGAGCTTTGAACTTGGAGCTTCCAGACATTCAGCCCTTGCCGGCTTTGCGCGACTTGACGAATGCCTGCAACGCCTCGGGACTTTCCTCGAAAAACGACGCCAGGTCCGACAGCACGTCAACCGTCTCCGGGCTCAAATGATGTTCGATGCCTTCGATGTCGCGCTGCTGTGTGCGGGCGTCCAGACCGAGCACGGAGAAAAATCGAGCGAGCGTGGCGTGGCGCTTTTGGATGCCCGCGGCCACCTGGCGGCCCTTGCTGGTCAGGATCAGACCGCGGTATTTTTCGTACTTCAGGTAGCCCAGTTCGCCCAGCTTCTGGACCATGCTCGTCACGCTGGCGCGCTTGACGGCGAGGGAATCGGCGATGTCCACCACCCGCGCGTAGCCTTTCTCCTGAATCAGCGCATGGATGCGTTCCAGGTAATCCTCTGCGCTCTGGCTGGGTTGGCGGTCGGGCATGCGCGGGCACTAAATCACAGCGGCCCGCGGACTGGCAAGCGCGGCACGCTGCGGTCCAGTGTAGCTGCGACCGTGAGGTCACGGGGCGGCGATATTGGGCGTCGGGCGCTGGAATCGGCTTCGTTCCCACAGGAGCATCCAGCCCGCGACCTCACGGTCGCAGCTACATCAAGCGGATAGCGCGATCGCGATCGGCGATGAAACCGCGACCACGTAACCATTGCCAAACATTTTCCCGCAAGCTTACACTCCTCACATGCAACGACTGTTCGCAGTGGCCTTCGCGGCTCTCCTTGTCTCCTGCACCGGCGCGCGCGCCGCCGCGCCCGACGAACAATACGTCGAGCTTTACGGACTCATCCAGGAAGCCGACAAATTCAATGCGGCCGGCCAAACGCGCGCTGCCGTCACCAAGTATCTCGAAGCCCAGGTTGGCTTGAAGAACCTGCGAGCCGCCTTCCCCGATTGGAACCCGAAGATCGTCCACTTTCGCATCCAATACATCGCGTCCAATCTGGAGCCGCTGACGCAAAAGCCCGCGACGGCTGTTGCCGGCGCGACGCCCGCGACTCTTTCGCCCGGCCAGGCCCTGACGAATCAGCTTCTTGGATTGCAGGAGGACATCACCCGCCTCGCCGGCCAGAACGCGCTGCTCGAAGCCAAGCTGCGCGAGGCGCTCACCGTCCAGCCGGCCTCCTCCGACCCGCGGGAACTCGCCCGGGCCGAGGAACGCATCAAACAGCTTCAGAAGGAGCGCGACCTCCTCGCCGCGACGCTGGAACAGTCCCGCACCCAACCGCCCGCGCCGTCCGGCACGGCCTCCGAGAAGGAGCGGCAAAGGATGGATGAGCTTTCGAAACAGCGTGTCACCCAGTCCGCGGTGGCCGACGTGCTCCGCAAGCAGAACGAAGATCTCCAAAAGCAATTGACCGACGCTCTTGCAAGGCTCAAGCAGGGCGGTGGCGCCGGAGCGTCGCTTGCGCAAATCATGGAGTTGAAGGAGAGCGTCGCGATGCTCCAGGCCAGCAACCGCGTGATGCAATCCGAGCAGGTCTCGATGGAAAACAAGTTGCTCGACTGGGTGCGCCGTTACGGGACAACTGCGACAGCGCGCGAGAAGCAATGGGAAACCCAGCTCGCCGCCGCCCAGGCCGAAGCGGCCGCTGCCAAGAAGGAACGGGATGAACTTATCCAGAAGTTGAACGCCGTGACCCGCGAGTTGAACCAGCGCCTGGCCGCCCAGCCCTCCGGCCCCCCGAACGCCGAACTGGAGCGCCAGTTGGAAGCGCTCCGCGCGAAGGTCCAGATTTTCGAAGCCAAGGCCGCGCCTTACACGACCGAGGAACTCGCCCTCTTCAAGCAGCCGTTCCCGAAGGAAACCACCTTCGAGACCGCCAAGCCGGCGATCGCCGCCGCCAGCACGCCATCCGCCGCGAAGAAGCGCGATGAACTGCCGCCGGGCAGCGGCCCGCTCATTGCTGCCGCCGAGCGCGCCGTCGATGCCGGCCGTCTCGACGAAGCGGAGCGGCGGTTCGCCGAGATTCTCCGCCAGGATGAGAGCAACGTTTACCTCCGCTCGCGCCTGGCCGCTTTGCAGCTCGACCAGGACAAGCTCGCCGAAGCCGAAGCCAACCTGAAGCTGGCCCTCGCCGCCGACCCCGAGCATCCGCCCAGCCTGTACAGCATGGGCACCTTGAAATTCCGCCAGGAGAAATACGACGAAGCCATCGAAGCCTTGAGCCTCGCGGCGAAATTTCGGCCGGACCGCCCGGACACGCACTACATGCTGGGCCGCGCGCTGATTGAGAAGGGCAACCGCGCCTCCGCCGAAGCTTCGCTGCGCAAGGCCGTCCAGCTCAAGCCCGGCTGGGGCGAGCCGCATTATCAACTGGCCGTGCTCTACGCGACGCAACAGCCCGGCTTTCCCGAGCTGGCGCAATATCATTACAAGAAAGCCATCGCCGGGGGCATCCCGCGCAACCTGGAACTCGAGAAGTTCATGGAGAAGCCGCTCGCGGCGAAGGTGCCGTAGGCAGTGGCTGGGGAGAAGGATGAAGAGTAACGGTGCCTCGATGTTTTCGGTCGAACAGAACGCGTCATTCCAGCAGTGCTCGGGCTGAAAGCCTGGGATGTGACAGCCTGGGGTGGAGCGCGCAGCGCGCAGCCCCAGGTCCGCTGACGCCGAGAACTCCTCAGCCCTGTAAGGGCGTTACCACAATCGGAGAGCCAAGGGCCGGCCTTTCAGGCCTTGGAGAGGGTGTTGGTGCCATTGACCTGGGCCTGCGCTCGCTGACTCGCTTCAGCCCAGGCTATCACAGGACGGGCCTTCAGCCCTCAAGCCAGTTCAACCACAAAGCCCACGCTGGCGGGATCCTCCGCCTCCTCATTCATCATTCCTGGAGGACTTTCACTGAACGCAGGAAGAATCGGGCACCCACGGCAGTCACCCGGAAATCCGACTGGTCGTTTTGCCGACCCTCGAAACGCGCGTCATCGAGCAGAAACCTGGCTCTGCGCCAGCGTTGCGTGCCTTTGAGATTCACTCGTTCCTTGGATTGCGTGTAGGCGCCAAGAGACCGGTTCGACTCTTCGTGGCTGTCATAATCGAGCCGGAAATGCCCACCCGCATCAGCATCGAAGTATTCGACCTCGACGATGACGAGGTTAGTGAGATGGCCTTTGAACGCCGGATCGATCCTGAAGTAGGCATAGAGCTCGGGCCGGCCCGGGTAAAGTTGCAGCGCGTGACATTCGAGGCCCCCAGCAAGGCTTGGTTCGGTGGCGCCATCGTGCTGCTGGTTGGCCGGAACCAAGCCATCCTGGGTCACTTCCTTGCCGAGTCGAACCCAGCCCGAGGCGGGCTCAGTGTTTGCCGTACGGGCGGTCCGCAACGGCCCGAACAGGAGCAGCAAAGTTACGAGTAGCCCGAGGCCCACGAGCGCGGCGCCACCGACAATGGCAAGCCGCCATTTGGTCTCGCGCGACAGGGCCGGACGTCCCGAGGGGAACTCGGCGTCTGGCGATTGCGACCGTAGCGGTGGTGCTGGCGTGTCCATGAGCAATACGGCCTGACGGGCACACGGTCAGGATCCAGGGGGCGTGCGTTTCATGCAATTTCGAGCTGATTTCCGAAATCCCGATAATTGAGGCGAAAATCTAGCGGTTCGGGGCACGGTTCGTTGGCGCACCTGGACTGCTGTCATCCTTCACGGGAGTTGAAAACTTCTGCTTCAGCCGTTTGATGACCCGCTCTCGCTCTTCCAGAAAAGACTCCCATCGGTATCCACCGGGCGACAGGCTGCCCTCCAAAGCCAGCAGCCCTATCACGGCCCAATATTGGACACCTGTCGATTCATCATCCAACGCTTTCACGAAATAAGGCTCGGCTCGAGAGTCACGCAGGTACCCGAGGCGCTGGAGCGCCTGGGCTTCTCTGCCATCATTCCGGGGATCGGACTTCAATGTCTCAACAAGCCAGTCAAAAGGCTTCTTTTCGTTGTTCCGCTTCCACCACTCTCGCCAGAACTCTCGTTGAAAAGTTCCCCAGTCAGTCCCGTTCTGTCCAAAACAACACCAGGAGTGACTGTACCCGGAAACCGCAGCCAGAACCTCGCCGATTTCCCAGTTCTTGCCGGTGCCTGACTTGTCGGAAATCTGCATCGCATACACCAGTTCTCCCGCTCTGCTCGGTTTCCTGAGAATCATCTGTTCCAAGCGCTCTCGCGCATCGGATCCGTGGTTTTGCACCTGCAGCAAGTCAACAAGGATTAAGGTAATCTCGTCCTCGCGTTCCAACGGGAAACGTTGGATGGCTCGGGTAGTCGGCGAGCGGTCTTCGTGGTTCCGCAGGATGCTCTTGACGAACTCCAGTGAGCCTGTGGTGGGAATGCGGCACAGGCAGTCCACCAGGGCCCACCGTTTCTCCGCTTCGGCCCGGCGGTAAGTCTCGATCAGGAAAGGCACCGCGTTTGATCCGTGTTTGGCGATCCGGGCGATGCGATCCTGAGGGTTCCACTTGTGCTCCAATCCGGCAAGCAACTGGTCAATGTCGGCTTGAATCTTATTCGGTACCTCGGCCAGCCCAGAAAACGCACTAACCATGCTGACGGTCAGAATCCAGCCACAGAGCGGGAGACGCCGATAATTCATAGGTCGCGCAAAGGGAGGGCAACAGGAATTCGGCAAGGTTTTCACGGTCTGAATTCTGTTTGTAGTGAAAAGCTTGGGCTTGGAGGACGGCCATGTCTAGCGGTTTCTGGAGGCAATAAAACTGCCTGAGACTTGGCCTCAACCCCCATTCGAGGATTACAACCCGTAAGGCTCACAGAGGTCTCCAAACAAGGGATATTGGCTTTGTCGAGGGGACTTCGGGGTCCAGGAAATCCCCTAAGAAATTCCCCTGATGCGCCCAGTGTTCGCGCTGGGCATTGCCGCACTTGGCAGCCGCCCATTCGTACGCTACAAATAAATATGCCACCCAGTGTCGCAAACGCACCGATCCCGCGTATGAAGCGGAAACGCCTCTCCGCGAAACCGCCGCCATCCAAACGCGGCGGGCAGCCAACCGCTGGCAAACCGTGGCTTGCGGTCCGCAAGGCCAAGGTTGCCCGCGCCCGCAGGCTGCTGGCTGATCCGAATTACCCCTCCCCCAAAGTCCTGGACTCCGTAGCCCGACTGCTCGCCAAGCACTTGCGGCCGGGCGATTGATTCTTTCGGACGGCCTGCCAACGGCCCAGTCAAAACACTGTAGCGGCGCTCTGTGAGCGCCGCAGGCCGACCAAACTCCTCGGGTGTTCTCGGCGGTCACAGACCGCCGCTACAACGTGGGGCGAGCGCCCGGCGAGCCGGCGTTTTGAAAGACTGTCAACCGGGCGCGCGCCGCGAGTCGAGGATCTGGCGGACGAGCCCGAGGAGTTCCTCGTTATCGAAGGGCTTGTGCAGAAACGCCACACCTTCCAGTCCGGTGACGCCCTCGCTGGCGAAGTCGTGCAGGCCGCCGCTCAAGAGCACGACGCGGGCGTGAGAATCGATCTCGCGAATCCGCAGCAGCGCGCCGTGTCCGTCCAATCGCGGCATGTGCATGTCCAACACCACGAGGTCGAATCGCGGCGACGCCTCGCGAAACTTTTCGACCGCCTCCGCGCCGTCTTCCGCCATCGTCAGGTCGTAACCCCCAATGCTCAGGATTGCCTTGATGGCCATGCGCACGAGTTCTTCGTCGTCGGCGACCAGAATGCGCTCGCGGCGGGCGGATGAGGGCGTTGCGCCGGGTTTCATGACAATTCAAACCTAGCCAAATTCAATTCAATCTCAAACTCATGTTAAACTCATATTTTAGCCTCAGTTCCTCACTCCCCGCTTCTGGACGCAATTCAGTTTTTGAGCACCGGTCAAGACCGGCGCGCCTCCAACGTAGGGCAGGCGTCTCGCCTGCCCTGGCCGCGTAGCGGCCAAACCGGGACGCGCCTTCGGCGCTGGGCAGGCGAGACGCCTGCCCTACGTTGGCGGTTCACGGGCAGAGCGCCGTTGACAGCCTCAAAGCCGAAAAGGGATAGTGCGCCGCGGCCGAAGTACCCGGCGCCCCGCGTTCCCGGTGGTCCGAGGCCTGCGGAAGCATTAGATGGACGCCCCGACTGACGTTCTCCTCCAGCACTGGCCCGGCGTGCTCTTTCGCCAGGCAGCCGACCTGCGCTTCGAGTTCCTCAGCCCGCGCATCGCCGACTGGACCGGCCATCCGCCCGAGGCGTTCCTGGCCCGGCCGTCGCTGTTCTTCGAGTGCGTTCACTGGCGCGACGCCGACGTGCTTCGCGAGCACTTAAATCCTGCTGGCTCTCCAGCGGGCCGCTCGGCGCGGTTTCGCTTCCGCCACTTCGCGACGGGGCGCGTCACGCACGTCTCTGAATTCCGCCGCGTCATGTTCGATCCCGCCGGCGCCGCGGGAGGCTGGGAGGGTTTCTGGCAGGACGAGACGCGCCTGGCGCTCGCGGAACGGCGGTTGGAATCCGCGGCGTGGAAGGAAGCTCTTTCGGAGCTCACTGGCGGATTCACGCACGACTTCAACAACGTTTTCGGCGCTGTCCACAGCTTGAGCGACTCGTTTCTCAGCCAAATCGAACCTGGGCATCCGTTCCATGAGGGCCTGGCGCTCATGAAGCGCGACACCCGGCAGGCGGGACAACTCGTCCAGCGTCTCCAGCAACTCCATCTGACGCATGCCGGCCAACTCGCCTATCACGATCTCAACGCCGCCGTGACAGAGTCCGCCGAACTTCTTCGGCGCGGCCTGTCGAAGCGCGTCGAGATCGTCACAGAACTCGCCGCGGCCCAGCTTCCGATCCACGCCGATGCCGTCTCGCTCCAACACGTCATTGTCGCCCTCGTCCTCAATGGCGCTGAGGCGATGTCCGGCGGAGGACGGGTAGTGTTGCGCACGCGCTCGCTCGTTGAGCCTCGGCCGCCGGATCGCTTCGCTGGAACCTGGCCCAAGTCTCCCTCCGTCTGGCTGTCTGTGCAGGACGCCGGTCCCGGCTTCGCGCCGCCCCAGTTGGCGGCGATTTTCGAGCCTGGGTTCACGACGCGCCCCGCGAGCCTGGGCATTGGACTGGGCCTCCTCCACGCCCGGCGTTTCGCCGAGCGGCATCGCGGGGCCATTTCAGTGGAAGCCGTGCCCGGAGTTGGGGCCACGGTACACCTCTGGCTGCCTCAATCCGATTTCACGGAGGCCGACGGGGCGGCAAGCGACTTCGCGACGCGCTCTTGCTCGATTCTCCTCGCCGGCCAGCCACCCGGCCTGCTGGCAGAAACCGCCGACTTCCTCAAGAGGCACCATTTCCGGGTTGTCATGGCCGACGAAACGACACTCGAACTTCTCTCCTCTCCCGATCACGACATTGACGCCCTTCTGGTCCGCGCGGTGCCCAACGACATCAAGACACCGCGTCTCGTCGATTTCATTCGCCGGCATCGTCTTCCCGTGAAAGTGTTCGTCCAGCCCGCGGGCTGCGCGGTTGATTCGCTCGATCCCGGGCTTATTGCCAAGGCCGACGCGACGTTTTCCGAAGACCTGGCCGAAGCACGCCTCGTCGAAAAGCTGACGAAGTCGCTGTCCGGCGCCTGACACCCAGCGACGGCTCAACGGCCTGTCATCGATTTGGGCTTCTCGTCGGGGAAGTAATACTCGACGTAGCCGAGCAACATCACGTCGGCGGTTTGCGGACCCCAGCGGACGGTCTTGGTCGGGTCCGGGTTGGCGGAATTGTTCGCGCTGTTGTCGTACCACCCGGTGGCCCGAAGGCGTGCGCCGCGGGGGAGCGTAGGTGGTTTGGCGTAACGATAGGCAAGCTGCCAGTTGAAGTCGTATCGCGGCACGTCCAGCAACGTCTTCCTCGTGTCGTCGGCGAGGACAGCCTTGTAGCGAAACGCCTTCCCGCGAACGTGCATGTGCGGCATGAGCGCGAGTAATTTTGCCTCTTTGAGGATCGGGATGCCCGCGTGTTCCTCGTGATTGTCCGCGCCCGGCGGGATGCTAATGAGAGGATTGACCAGTCCGATGACGCGCACCACGTGCGTGGGTGGTTCCTTGGCGAAGATCATCCCCAGACGCACCTAGCTAGAGCTCATCTCATAAATGCCGTGGTAGGGCGCGTCGCTCCGGGCGCGCCGTCGCTCGAATTGGAAAAGGACTGGCTTTCCTTGAAAATCGGACACCTCGGCGCGCGCAGACCGACGCGCCCTGCCAATTATGAGATGGCTTCTAATCTCTGACCACGGATGGCGCGGATTTCGCGGATGGCAAGAATGGAACGAGTCACATCGGTGAAATCAGTGTCATCCGTGGTCAAATGCTTCACGGCTAGAGTCCCGCGCTCGAGGGGGGAGAAGGTTGGGGCGAGGGGCCGCCTGGCTCGCTGCTTCGCAGCACCACGAGTTTGCCACCACAAAACAGGAGAAACCGTTTAATCCACGCTCCGCAGGCATGCTCGCAGGGCAGCGCCAGTCGCTTGAACCGCATCACCTCTCGGCACTGGTCCATGAACCGCGGCTTCGGATTGGGGATGAACCGGGCTTGCGCCCCGGTTGGCCGGGGCTGGGCGAAAGGCGCGCGCATGAGTTAGGCCAAACTGTTCCTTGCCATGGAGCGCCGAACAAGCTCAAAATGACGCCCATGAGACGCGCTAGGCCAAACCGCCCCGCGCTAGGCCAATCTCCTCTTTGGCCGAATATCTGTTAGGCGGCACCACCTCTATGAGAATCTTAAGCGTCATTCTTTTTGTATCTTGTTTCCAAAGCTTCGGAGCGCCCTCCCTCGAAAAGCCTCCTCTCCTACTTGTCCGCACCAGTTGTGGGGCGAATGACTTCCTCTTCGAGGTTCCGACGGCCCGTGTGGACGCCTTGCCCAGTTCGCAGTGGCATCCCGAGAGTGATCAGCCGCCTCCCTTGAGCCTTAAGCGAGCGTGTACCCTCGCTAGGGCAGCAATCAAATTGAGGAATCCGGAATTGGAGGACATCACCATCGGTTCGGTCAGAATCCGCAAGAGCACGTATGCAAAGAAACCGATCTGGTACTACGAGGTGCTCTGCGGCGCCACCACAAAGTCTCCGCCGTCCGACTTAGATGCTTGCGTTCCATCAATGGCGATTATCCTGATGGACGGAACGGATGTTGAACCAAGGGTTGTTCCAAAAAACCAATAACTTGAATGTACCAGTATGCCGCCTAACAAGACGCTCCAGCGAACCGGCGGAGCCGATTTAGGCTGGACGTTTTATTTCGTGTTTCAGCACTTGCGTGATTCGCGCCGGTCGCTGAGCTATTGGGTCGTTAGGCGGCAACTTTGCACGTATGACGGTGTTTCACCCCATCGAATGAAAAACTCCACGCTACAGCTACTCGCAATCAACACAGTCATCGTTTTGGTCGCGCTGCTTTCAGCCAGTTGCTCGACGAGTCCGCGTCAGGCATCGTCAGGGTCTTGCCCCGCCCCCACGGCGGAGTTGGGAGTCATTGAGCTATCAGCACGCATCCCGAAGATTGTGAGTCTCGGCGTTTGGACGAATTGCACAATCACGCCGACATTGCTGCCTGGCGGCGATGTTCAGCTCGAATTGGCAGTCGAGACTCCGATCGCTGACAGCAAGGCCACGCGTTTGTGCCAAACGCGATTTACAGCCCGTCTAGGTGTGCATCACACCGTTTCGGTCGGAGACCTGCTGATTGGCATTACTCCCAAGTTGAAAGCCGAATGATGCCGCCTAACCATGCGCTGCAGCTAACCCGGCTGGGGCGCTCTTGTTTCATTTCTGGCCCTCACCCAGCCGGGTCGCTGAGCTTGGGTCGTTAGGCGTCGCTGCCCCATCCCGGAACGAACATGAACGCACATGACTATGAGCCAATTCTTCGGGCTGAGTTTGCTGCCGAGCCGAACACCTTCCTTATTCGGCTACGCTCCGAGCTTGTCTGGGACAGGGTTGCTTTCTCCCGCCTCGTCTCTTGCATGGAGGCTTGTGCGGTCGCACATGTTGGTGTCCCCGCATTGCCGCGCTGGATTGCTGAAGGGTTCTGGTACTGCGGCTACTTCGTGCAGGAGTGGTCTTCGCATGCCGACTTCCCACGCGAGCACAGCCCTGACTTCTACGCCGCCGCATATGAGCGGTTACGCGACCTCGCTTATTGGCTTTTTATGGGCGAGAATCCACGCACTACTGCATTACCGCCTTTATGAGAGTCATCTTCGCATTTACCGCAACGCCTAACCATGCGCTGCAGCTAACCCGGCGGGGGCGTCGCGGTTGCAATCGGTGCGCTTCGTGGCCGCCGTCGCTGAGCTTGGGTCGTTAGGCGGCTACAATTCGCATGTGCAGGATTAGACAGTGTTTTTTGGTGATATTGGCAGCCTTCGCAATGCCCATAGCAGCGCACGCTCAGTGGGCAACTAGTCGCACGGAGCACGATTGGCGGGTTTCCGTGGGTGTTAATTCCTACGGACTTCTTCAGCAGGAGGTCTATACTATTGACCTTGTTCACGGATACAGAGTCACAACCATTTACTTTGGCTCTCACACACGGTCCACCACGCGTTTCCGTGCGGATTACGTTGCGGTGGTGACGCTCCTGATTGTCGGAACAGCAGGAGTTCTTTCATCGAAGAAACTGCTATCTGGAAAAGGAGTGCATGACGCCGCCTAACCATGCGCTACAGCGAACGGCGGCGGGCCGTCGCGGTTGCAATCGGTGCGTCTCGTGGGCCGGGTCGCTGAGCTTGGGTCGTTAGGCGGCCACACGACGCTCACTGCACATGCGCTTTCATCTTGGAGCCATACCTAGTTCGCCAGACTTCGTGCCTGACGCGTCGTGGAGGTCACTGCGCGAGCCGTCGCCTTGGCTCGAAAAACTTCTCGCGCTACCGATCGGTGTAGTCGCGGCAGTAGTCGTGGCAGTGCTTTGGTTTCTCATTACGCCGTTGCGAGACGTTACGCCCGCAGTGTCCCTGCCGGCTTTTCTACTTTCGTTTGCGGGTATTGTAGTCGTCCACGAGCTTATCCATGCGCTAGTCCACCCGATGGCGGGGCGTTCGCCGCACTCCATTCTGGGCTTTTGGCCATCGCGGGTGCTTTTCTACGCACACTATGACGGCGAGTTGAGCCGTAATCGTTTTGTCGCCATCCTGCTCATGCCTCTACTCATCATCAGCATAGTTCCGCTTCTTGTGTCGGCTGTTACACAAGTCTCATCTGGCTGGGCCGCGTTTGTTTCTGCATTCAACGCTTTTTTGGCTTGCGGCGACATGCTGGGAGCAGGCTTGGTTCTATTTCAGATTCCAGCTACTCGGATTGTCCGCTATCAGAGCTGGAGGACATACTGGAGAGAGCATGACACATTGGCCGCCTAACCATGCGCGCAGCGAACGGCGGCGGGCCGTCGCGGTTGCAATCGGCGCGCCTCGTGGCCGCCGTCGCTGCGTTATATTGGGTCGTCAGCCGTTGCCACGCGAATCCTGTGCCAAAACATTACCTGTTATGATCGAGACATCCCGTATTCTCCAGACCACCGCCCAACAGGCCGCTGTCATTCACCTCAAGATTCCAAAGGCTCAGATTCAGAATGTGATGGGTCCCGGCCTCGGTGAACTGATGGCCACGATTGCCGCTCAGGGCATCAAGCCGGCGGGCGCCTGGTTCGACCACCACTTCAAGATCGCCGACGACTCGTGGGATTTTGAAATCTGCGCGCCCGTCAGCGCGCCGGTGGCTGCCGCGGGCCGGGTAAAGCCGGGCCAGCGGCCCGCCATGAAGGTGGCGCAAACGGTTTATCACGGTCCTTACGAGGGTCTCGGCGAGGCCTGGGGCGAGTTCCTCGACTGGATTTCCACCAACGGGCATTCACCGGCCCAGGACCTCTATCAGTGTTATGTCGCAGGACCAGAGTCCGGTCCCGACCCAGCCAGGTGGCGCACCGAGTTGACCAAACCGCTGGCCAGTTGAGATTCCACTGCTCCACACGCCGTCCATCCCGGAGAACGTGCAATTCGGGAGCTTCAAGCAAGGCGAGAAGATGGGCGAGCTTACTGGCCGCGCACGCGGAAAAACATTTGCGTGGCGGTCATGGATAGGGTGGCGATGTTGGTGGTGAAGAGCCCGGAGGGCGTCCAATAGATGGCGGGCAGGGCAGGGGAGCTCAGCAGCTCGAAGGGAGGCGTGCCGCCGATCCAACGGAGGATCGCGTTGCCGCTGTTGCGCTGGATGTTGAGTTGAATCACGTCCGTGACGGTGATGCTCACCGCGTCATAGGCCGGCGTATGGATGCCGTCGTCCGCACTGAGCATCAGGATGAACTGGCCCGTATTCGTGAAGGTGGCGGTGGTGTTGGTCTGACTCGTGTTTCCAAACGTGACGTTGCCGGGACCGGAATAAAGTTTCCACAGCAGTGTAAGCGGGGCGGCGTTGGTGTAGTGGACGACACCAGCGAGGTTCACGGGGGTGCCGCGCGGGACGGTCTGATCCGGGCCGGCGTCCGTGACGGGCGCGCCCGGCGAACGCGGACCTTCGGTCGGCCCGGTCGTCTGGATGACTTCGAAGTTCGTCACGGAAAGGCCCGTGATGTGGTCGAACGCCCCGGAGGGCCAGCGTTGATCGGGCACGACGGAAATTGAAAAGAAGCTGCTGCTGTTGTCGGCGATGAGGCCGCCATATTTCTTCAGTGCAGCGACGATGGCCTTCTCCTCCTTCGTCCAGTTCGCCGGGGCGGTGAAGCCGGCCTTGAGGCGCAGGCGCTGGCCCATCGCCGGGATGTTCGCATTGGTCGTGGAGGGAGAGGAGGCGTAGTGCGTGGCAGGATAGATATATTCGCGGCGGGTGTGTTTGACGATCATCCGCAAGGCATGTTCGATCTCGCCGCGCTCACATTCGTCGTAACGCACGAGTCCGCCGAGCATGGACAACCCGGCGGCATCGGCGGAGGTCCAGCCCGCGGGGCGCAGGGTATTGTTGGTGATATTGAACCTTGCGCCGTTGGCGGCCTGCCAGTGATTGGTGGGACTGGTCTGGAGAAGGGTCTCCCATGTTTCCCAGATATACCCCGTGCCAGGCTGGATGAGGATGGAATGGCGATCGCCGCCGTTGCCGAAGGTATCGCACTGGACCTGGGTGAGGGTCTGGGCGCCGGTTTCGGAGGGCCAGCCTTCGATGGGCAGATTCGTCGCGATGGGATACGGACTGGGATCGGACTCGCCGGGGTAGGTGACGAATTGAATGGGCAGAAGCGGCTGGTTGTTGGGGACGAAGATGAAATTCATTTCCTTGAAGGCGCGCAGCTTCGGGCTGTTCGTGCCCACGGCATTCAGCTCGGAAAAAATCTGAGCGATCATGCCGTCGGAGTTTGCGAGCAACGGACGGCGCGAGATGTCTTCGTTCCATGCGTTGTCGCGCGGGAAGACCTGCAAGCCGGCCATGACGGCATCCGCTTCCGGCGTGTTGAACAGGATGGCGTTGGTGACGACGGGCATCGGCCCGAGGATGCGCCCGGCGTGATTGATGCGCTCGGCCGCGCGCGCGGGAAAGATCAGCGCAGCGAGGAGGAAAAAAAATTGGCCGCAAAACCGCATCGCGAATACTCGCTCAAGGAAGAAGATTTGCAATAATCAGGGGCAAATTGGGCGAAAGTTAGGCATGTCTTGTAACAATTTTTGACAGAATCGCGACGGCATCGCAGGCGCGGCGCTGTTGCTAAACGAAAGGAAAAGTTTGTCCGTCATGTTTCTTGCCTGGGGACGAGAATTCTGTTCTCATGCGAGTGGGCCGCCGGGGGAGGCGGCCTGAATTCGCGGGCATCGGTTTCTCACGGCGCAGTCCACTCAATGCGTTACAAGCACAAAGGCATACTATGCGAACATCAGCCTGGCCGGTGTGGTGTGGACTCGTCATGGCCGTGGCGTTGCTGCCGCCGCTTGCCAGCGGGCAGCGGCAGCCGTTCGGCGGCCGGCTGGAAAACTTTGACCGGCGCGAGCGCGTCGCCGCCGTGCCGCCCGGCAGGGCGCAGGCGTTGGCGCGGCTCCAGGGCGAGTTGCCCGAGGCGCGCGTGGAGTTCGACGAGGTGACCGGCGCGGCGAAGTTCGTTCGCGCGCACGACGGTTTTCTGAGCGGGGCCAATGGCGTGGGGCGCGCGGTGCCCGCGGCGGCGCACGCGGGCCTTGCCGCCAATGAGCCGCACCGCGCAACAAAGGCGTTTGTCAACGAGCATCGCGGGCTGTTCGGGCATGGGGCGGAGGCGCTCGAAGCGGCGCGGGTGTCGCGCGATTACGTCACCCCGCACAACGGAGCGAGGTCGCTCGTCTGGCAGCAGGAGCTGGATGGGCTGCCGATCTTCGAGGCGGTCTTGAGTTCGCACACGACGCGCAACGGGGAACTGGTGAGCGTGGCCAGCCAGTTCGTCACCGATCCGGCCGGGGCTTCGGGCGCGGACGCGGCAAAGCGCGCGGCCCTCGCGGCGGCGCCGCCGATCCCCCTCGAGCAAGCGGTGGCCAGGGCGGCCGCCGAGGTGGGTGAAAAGCTGGCCGCGGCGGACGTGCGGCGTCTCGGCGAGCTACCAGGGCCCGACCGCTGGCAGCGGGTGGCGGCCCGCGCGTTGTCGGGCACGACGCACGCGCGGCTGGTCTGGTTGCCGGTCTCCGCCGCGCGGATTCGGTTGTGCTGGGAGGTGATCCTCACGAGCGCGTCGCGCGGCGAGATGTTTCGCGTGCTGATCGACGCGCAGGCGGGCATCGCGTGGCTCAGGCATTCGTTGACAGCCTACATCAGCCCTGTGAGCTACCGCGTGTTCACGAACGACAGTCCGTCGCCATTTTCTCCGGGACACCCGGCGCCGTCCACCAACCAGCCGCCGCTGACCGCGCGCGCGTTCGTGATCGCGAATGCGCTCAACACGAACGCCTCGCCCAACGGCTGGATCAACGACGGCGACAACGAAACGCGCGGCAACAACGTGGACGCGCACACGGACTCGGATGCCGACGACGAGCCCGACCTGCCGCGCCCGCAAGGCACGCCGTTCCGCGTGTTCGATTTTCCGCTCGACCTCACGCAAGCGCCTTCCAGTTATTCGCCGGCGGCCACGGTCCAGCTTTTCTACTGGTGCAACTGGATGCACGACCGGCTCTACGAGCTGGGCTTCACCGAAGCGGCCGGAAATTTCCAGGCCGACAACTTCGGCCGCGGCGGCCTCGGCAACGACCCCTTGCAGGCCGACGCGCAGGATGGCGAGAGCCTCAACAACGCGAACATGGCCACCCCGCCCGACGGCCTGTCGCCACGCATGCAGATGTTTTTGTTCACCGGCCCGGAACCGGATCGGGACGGTGACTTCGACGCGGAAGTGATCCTTCACGAATACACCCACGGCCTGAGCAACCGGCGCGTGGGTGGGGGCGTGGGCATTTCCCAGTTGCAGAGCGCGGGAATGGGCGAAGGGTGGTCGGACTTCTACGGGCTGGCGCTGTTGAGCGAACCGGGCGACGACGTGGACGGCGTTTACGCCGCGGGCGCCTATCTGAGCTTCCTATTCGACGGGCTGCGGGAGAACTACTACTTCGGCATCCGGCGCTATCCCTATTCGACCGACCTTGCGAAGAATCCGCTCACGTTCAAAGACATCGACCCCGGGCAGATCAGCCCGCACACCGGCGTGCCGCTCAGTCCTGTGAATCAGCCCTTCTCACCGTTCCTCGCCGACGAAGTCCACAGCCAGGGCGAAGTCTGGTGCGTGACTCTCTGGGAGGCGCGTGCGAACCTCATCCGCAAGCACGGCTTTGCGGCGGGAAACCAGCTCATCCTTCAGCTCGTGACGGACGGCATGGGTCTGTCGCCTGCGAACCCGAACTTCTTGCAGGCGCGCGATGCCATTCTGCTGGCGGACCGGGTGAACAATGGCGGGGCGAACCAGCGCGAGCTTTGGACGGCTTTCGCCCGGCGCGGCCTGGGCTTCAGCGCGACCAGCCCGGCGAGTTCGACGACCGCCGGCGTGCGCGAGTCGCACGACGTGCCGGATGCCTTGCGGGTGCTGCCCCTGGTGGATTTCCAGCCAAGCGGGTACGTGGGTGGGCCGTTCGTCCCGTCGTCGCAGGTGTTCACATTGACCAATGTCGGCTCCAACGTCGTCGTCTGGAGCGCATCGCGGACGGCGGGCTGGATCAACGTGACGCCGGGCTCCGGCACGATCCCGACCGGCGGCGCGGCGTCGGTCACCGTGAGGCTCGACAACTCCGCGGGCAGCCTGCCGGCCGGCCGGCACTTGGCGACGGTCGAGTTCTCGAACGCCACGACGCAGGTCGCTCAATCGCGTCTGGCCACGCTGGTGGCAATCGGGGCGGACCCGTTCACGGAGCAATTCGACTCGACGGCGAACGACCTGGATTTCGTCAGCTTCACGTTCACGCCGGATGGCTCGCCGGGCTTTTATTCCGTCTGCCGCGCGCCGGCGGCGGTATTTCCGACCGACCCCGCGGGCGGCACGAACGCGGGAGTCAGCACATTCGGCTTTGCGCAGGTCACCCTGACGAACGGCGAATCGGTGTCGCTCTACGGCTTCGCCACGAACTCGTTTTTCATCAACGGCAATGGGACGATTACCTTCGACGGGAGTGACACGAGCATCTTCGAGTCGGTCCCGATCCACTTCAGCCAGCGCCGCATCTCGGGGTTGTTCGACGACTACTACCTCTCGGCCACGAACGTGACCTGGCGGCGGTTGAGCAACCGCGTCGCCGTGACGTTCCTGAACGCGCCCAATTTCTTCGGGTTCTCGACGACGAGCAGCTTCCAGATGGAGATGTTCTTCGACGGCAGGATTCGCCTGACCTATTTGGCGGTGGGCAGCACGGGGGGGCTCGTCGGGCTTTCGCGCGGGGGCGGAACGCCGGCGGATTTCATCGAGAGCAATTTCAGCGCTTATCCACTTTGCAGCCTTGCGCCGCTTGCGCTCTTCCTGCCGGCCAGCTTCTCCGAAGGCGCGGGAGTCGTGGCGGGCGGCGGCTCGGTGCGCCTCTCGGCGCCGGTCCCGGTG
>DASTLJ010000248.1:0-9833 GCA_035715125.1 Verrucomicrobiia bacterium | reverse complement strand
GTCAAATTATCTGCCCCTTAAAAATCTCTGCCAACGGGGTTGCGGCTACGCGCGATGTGTTCACCGGAGACGAAACCCCGTTGGGGTTTTGCTCTCTCGACGATTGTCCCAGGGTAGCTCGTTCTCGCAACCCTGGGGCTTCGTTGCGGAATCCCGTTGGGATTCATACAGAAGCCACCCTTCAAAAACTGATTTGAGCCTGTCACCGATGCTCCTCTACGTCTCCGCAGAGTGCTTGACAGTCCCCGTGGTTCCGGGTGCCATTCGCGCATAAGCCTATGCGCCCATTGCTTCACGCACTCTTCATCGTCGTCGCCGCCCTCGCCGTCCTCACCTGCGGATTGAGCGCCGGACCCATCCCCGCCGAATTCAAGCAGAACGGCTTCGCCATCGGCTGCCAGGCCTACTCGTTCAACCGCTACTCGGTCATGGAGGCGATCGAGAAAACGGCCGAAGCCGGCGGCAAGGTCATCGAGTTCTATCCCGGCCAGAAACTCACAAAGGAAGATCCGAAGGCGGTCTGGAACCACCACGCTTCCGACGACGTCGTCGCGAAGGTCGAGGCCAAGCTCAAGGAGCACGGCATCAAGGCGGTGAATTACGGCGTCGTCGGCGTCGGGGACGGAAAGAGCGAGGCTGAGGCGAAGACCGAGTGGCGCCAGATTTTTGAATTCGCCAAACGCCTCGGGCTGTACGGCATCACCACGGAGGACGTCTCCCGGCTGGACATCATCGAACCGCTAGTCAAGGAGTTCGACATCCGTGTCGGCATCCATGACCACCCGCGCCGCGCCAACGACCCGAACTATCGGGTCTGGGATCCGCTCTACATCCTCGAGGTCACGAAGAATCGGGACGCGCGCATCGGCGCATGCGCGGACACCGGGCACTGGCAGACCAGCGGACTCGACCCGCTTTACTGCATCAAGACCCTCAAGGGCCGCGTCATCAGCAGCCATCTCAAGGACAAAACCGAGATCGGCGGCGGCCAGCACGACGTCCCCTACGGCACGGGCGTCGGCCGCATTGGGAACATTCTGGACGAACTCAAGAAGCAGGGCTTCGAGGGCAACATCTCAGTGGAGTATGAATACAACTGGGAACACTCGGTGCCCGAAATCAAGCAGTGCATCGACTTCGTGAAAGCGCACGGGAAGTAGAGCCTTGATATTGGGAGTGCTTGCCGGGTCGACTCGATCATGGCATTTTCACCACGGTATGAGCGCTCAAGAAATCATCGCTGAGTTGTCGGGCCTGACCAGGCCGGAACTCGAGCAAGTAGATGCCAAACTCCAGCAGTTGCTGCGAACTAACGGGGGCGCATCCGGGAAAAGCTGGGGAGCTGCGTTGCTTGAAGTCGCCGGGACGGCAGAAGGGCTGCCGTCCGATTTCGCCCACCACCACGACCACTACCTGCACGACGCCCTCTGGCGATGAAACTGGTGTTCGCTCATTGATCTAATCGGATGGCGAATCGTCGCATATCAAAGCATCGACTGAACATCTCCAAATTCTTATTCGGGATTGGAGGGGCGTTGTTCATGGTGTTGTCGGTGCTGCGCTGGGCTCTGCCAGCACTGCTATGCTTTATCTTGGCAGTGCTAGGTTTTATCATCGGCAAAAACCGACTCACTTGCAACAGCTGCGAGAAGTCGCACCTGTTGATTTCTACAGAAGAGTGGGCGTGCTGTCCATACTGTGGCGCGCCCTACTTTTCCGAAGACTGAAGCGAGTCCGTTCTAAGAATGGTAGATAAGCCCGGAAGGGGAGAATGCCAACAACTGGGGCACGAACATTGTGGACGCGGCGGGCACCGCCCCCTTCGCCTGCTCGGACATTTCCCAGTTGCTTACCGATGCGTTCCGATGAAACGATGACTCCGTTTCATGTGCCCGAGATCAAGCAGTGCATTGGCTTCGTGAAGGCGCACGGGAAATAGTTCCGAACTTTCGGAGTGCTTGCTGCGCCGGCCGCGACATGCCATTTTCTCGACTCTATGCCATTGGCAAGGCGCATCGCATCGCTAACAGCATTCGCAGTTGCGACACTCGCTTGCGAAAGGGCACAAGCCGCTCCAGCTCAGCAGGCCTACCTGAAGGCTTCCAATACCAAAGCCGCGGCTTATTTCGGTTACTCGGTGGCGGTTTCCGGTGACACAGTGGTGATTGGCGCCCAACGCGAGTCCAACGGCGCCACCGGGGTAAACGGAAATCCGAAGGCCGGAATCCTTACGAATTCCGGCGCAGCGTATATCTTTGGGCGCAACGGGACCAACTGGACGCAGCAGGCCTACCTCAAAGCGTCCAACCCTGGACCGGGCGACGCCTTCGGTAGTTCGGTCGCAATCTCGGGCGATACTGCGGTGGTCGGCGCCGAATGGGACGGGAGCAGCGGATTCCATCCAGTTCGCAGCGATACCAGCGCTCGTGAGTCCGGGAGCGCATTTGTCTTTGTGCGCAACGGCACGAATTGGATTCAGCAAGCCTGTCTGAAAGCCTCCAATGCCAGACCGGAGCATGGGTTCGGCCATTCCGTCGCCGTCTCAGGTGACATCGTGGTGGTTGGAGCGATCAACGATTCCAGTAGTTCCGCCGGCGTGAATGGGAATCAAAGCGATACAAATGCCCCGTTCGCTGGCGCGGCTTACGTCTTCGTGCGGAAAGACACGAACTGGACGCAGGAGGCCTATCTCAAGGCTTCCAACCCTGACAAAGAGGACCGTTTCGGGATCTCCGTTGCGGTATTCGGAAACACAGTGGTTGTCGGGGCATGGTGGGAAGACAGCAACGCGACGGGAATTAATGGCGAGCAGAGCGATAACAGCGCACCGGATGCGGGCACCGCCTACATTTTCGTGCGCCACGGGACCAATTGGAGTCAGCAAGCATACCTGAAAGCATCGAATACACGGCCGCAGCAGTCCTTCGGCAAATCGGTAGCCATCTCGGGTGAGACCATAGTAATCGGAGCCGAGTTCGAGAACAGCGGGGCTACCGGAGTGAACGGCGTCCAGAGCGGCAGCAGCCTCGTGGGATCGGGCGCCGCCTATGTATTCGTGCGCGATGGTACCAACTGGAGTCAACAAGCCTATCTCAAGGCGTTCAGGCCCAAAGTGAACTCGTTCGGAACCTCCGTTGCGATTTCGAGCGAGATGGTGGTTGTGGGCGCCACTCGCGAAGACAGCGCGGCCAGTGGGATCAACGGGGACCAGAACAACACTGATGCTCCCAGTTCCGGCGCTGCGTATGTTTTTGTGCGCAACGGAACCAACTGGATCCAACGATACTATCTCAAAGCCTCGAACCCCGACGGATGTGTAGGCCGTGTTTATCTGGATTTCGTGGGCCGGTTGAAGAGTTCCAGCCGGGGAACCTGTGACCAATTCGGGTGGTCGGTAGGGGTGTCGGGCGACACGGTAATCGTTGGGGCGATTGGAGAAGCCAGCAAGGCCACCGGAGTCAATGGCAATCAGACCGACAACAGTGCTAAGGACGCGGGCGCGGCCTATGTATTTGGCGGATTGAGCGCGCGAAGCCCGGCTCCTGCTCGTACTTCAGACCGGTAACGGCATTTCCCAGCCACGAGCCCGACAGGTTCGGACTGGCACGGTGGCCAACTTAACCGGGGCTTGGCTGATGCGAATATTAGATTCCCTCAACGCGGCCAGTGGAGTCTCCGAGCTGCTCCACGCCTCGAGCGCCCATTCGGTCACCCAGGCTGAGCAGGAGGTTGCTCATGGGCACGCCGCCGTGCTTGACGAAACGGCCAGGTGTGAGCGTGCCGCCGCCGCCGCCGGCGAGGATCACCGGCAGGTTCACATGCGTGTGGCGGTTGCCGTCAGCATTGCCGCTGCCGTAGACGATCATCGAATTGTGCAGGAGCGAGTGGCCGTCGATGTCCTTGGTTTGCTCCATCTTGTCCAGAAACTTCCCGAGCTGGCGCATGTACCAAAGGTCGATGGCGGCCACCTTGTCGATCATGTCCTGTTTGCTCTGGTGGTGGGTGAGGTAATGGTGGCCTTCGGCGATGTCTATTTCCGGGAAGGCCCGGTTGCTGCCTTCGTTGGCGAGCAGGAAGGTCGCGATGCGCGTCGAGTCGGTTTGGAACGCCAGGATCAACATGTCGAACATCACCTGGATGTAGTCCTCGAAACCGGCGGGAATGCCGCTGGGCGTCGTGATCGCCGGGTCCGGAGAAGCGCCGAAGCGTTCGGCCTTCTCGATGCGTTGTTCGATCTCGCGCACGCTGACCAGATATTCATCGAGCTTATGCTTGTCGCGATAGGCGAGCTGGCTTTGGAGCGAGCGGGCGTCATCGAGCACGAAGTCGAGGATGGAACGCTGCTGTTGGCGGCGGCGTTTCAAGCCCTCCGCGCGGTCGCCGTGCGCGCCCGTGCCAAAGAGCCGCTCGAAGACCAGGCGCGGATTGGGCTCCGGCGCCACGGGCGTGGAGGCGGAGCGCCACGCCAGATTGTACTGGTAGGCGCACGAGTAGCCGGAGTCGCAATTGCCCGACTTGCGCACTGCGTCGCACGTCAGTTCGAGCGAGGGGAACCGGGTGAGATGGCCGATGTGCTGCGCCACAACCTGGTCGATCGAGATGCCGGCGCGGATGTCCGAGCCGGCGGTCTTCTTCACGCGCACGCCGGTGAGGAACGTGCCGCTGGCGCGGGCGTGGTCGCCGGCGCCGTCCGGGCCGGGGGTGGCATTGACGTGGTCCATGCCGCCAAGGATCTGGAGTTGGTGCTTCACCTTTTCCAACGGCTGCATCGTGCGGTTCAACTCGAAGTCCTTGCCTTCGCCCTTGGGCCACCAGGTGGACTGAATCGCTCCGTTTGGAAAATAGACGAAGCCCATCCGCAACGGCGCGCCCGTGGCGGTCCTGGCCAGGTCGCCTGCTGCTTTCGCTTCCGCGGCGGGTCCCGCAAGCAGGAGGGATTCAAAGGCCGGCAGGGCGACGCAGGCACCCAGGCCGCGCAGGAAGTGGCGCCGGCTCAGGCAGGCAAAACGTTGGGCGGCGAGGGTCCCTTGCAGCGGTTGGTTCGTTTTCATGGCGATCATTTCAGTTCGGCTCGTTGTTCACCGGACTTTGGTGGCTCGGGGGTTTCCGAAGTACCTGGGTTTCGACGTTTCTGGAACGGGGCGGATTCGACGATGCCGAGCAGCAAGGCGGAGAACCGGCCGTTCTGTTGGTCGAGTCGATCCACAATTCGGTCCACGGTCTCCACGTCGTAAGTTTCCAGACCCCGGCCCAGCGCGTAGGTCAGCAGCTTCTCGGTCAGGCAGCGATAGAATTCCAACCGATGATTGGTGGCCAGAACGCGCCGCACGTCCCGGATGTCCTTGATAGGTTCGCCGGTGATGAGCTTGCCGGAAGCGTCGATCGGCTGGCCGCGCTCCTTGTCGCGCCACATGCCGAGCGCGTTGAAGTTCTCCAGCGCCAGGCCCAGTGGATCCATGCGGTTGTGACACGAACTGCACAGCGGCTTGCCCCGATGCACCGCGAGGGTCTCCCGAAGCGTGGGCGTCTTGTCCTTGAACTCCTTTTCCGAGTCTTCCAGCAGCGGGATGTCCGCCGGGGGCGGCGGCGGGGGCGTTCCCAGAATGTTGTCGAGGATGAACAGGCCGCGCTTCACGGGGGAAGTGCGTGTGGGATTGGATGTGACGATCAAGACCGCCCCATGCGTCAGCACGCCGCCGCGCGGGCCGTCGGCCGGCAGGGTGACACGGCGAAACTCCGGCCCGGCGAGGTTCAAGTTGGTGAGGTCGTAGTGGCGGGCCAGGCGCTCGTTGAGGAAGGTATAGTCGCTGTCGAGCAACTCGAGCACGCTGCGGTCCTCGCGCACCACGTATGCGAAGTAGTGCTCGGTTTCCTCGCGCAACGCCCGTCGCAGTTCGCGGTCCAGCTCGATGTTCTTCCGGTTGCCTTGCCGGCGGCGCCGTTGCTCGAACATCTCTTGAAGCTCCGCCTTTTGTTCTGGCGTGCGCTGCTCCTCGGGAATGCCGATGAGTTCCTGGAACCGCTGACGCCGGCGCGCAAAGTCCCGCTCCTCGCCCCGGTCCCGCGCCAGCACGACGAAGGCGTTGATGTCGATGCCCTCGACGTCGCGCACCTGGAGCCATTGGCCGACGAAGTTCTCGACCAGCGCCCGCGAACGGCGGTCGGCCAGCATGCGCTTCACCTGCCCGTCGAGGTTTTGGCGCAACGTCCCCCGATCGGCCAGGTGGAACAGTTCGTCATCCGGCATGGTGGACCACAGGAAGTAAGAGAGCCGCGAGGCCAGCGCGTAGTCATCGACGAAGGGATGAGTCGTAGCCGCCGACGTAAGGAGGCGGTTCGCCGCACCCGCCTCCTCACGTCGGCGGCTACTCGATTTCGCTTCCTCCACGCGGAACAGGAATCGGGGCGAAGCGAGCAGCGGCACGATGGCCTGCGCGATGCCGTCCTCGAAACGTTTGCCGGGCTGGGTGTAAACGCTTTGCGCAATCGACACCAGGCGCTCCACCGTCCGGCCGTCCACTGGCCGCCGGTAGGCCCGCTTCGCAAAGCGGCCGAGCACTTCGCGCGCGTAGTCGCGGCGTTTGGCGGCCGAAGTTGGCGGATCCCTCGAGAAGAACAATTCGAAGTTGGCCGGCCGGACCCAGTGTTTCTCCTCCAACGGCCCCTGGACGCGCACCGAGAGAATCCGGAGGTCGAGCGAGTTTTTCTTCTGGTCTGCCGGGGTTAGAGGAGCCAACTCCAGCGACAACGGATGCTCGCCTGCTTCCCACCGCTGCTCGAAGTCGAACTTGAATTTCTTTCCATTTTGCCAGCCGAACTCCTTCTTCAACAGCTCGCGGTCGCCCGCCTTGAAGAGCACCTGGCACTTGCCCGGGTCGAAGTCGAACTGGCCGAGTACTTCCACTTCGAGCATCAGCCGGTAGCTCCCGGCGTGGGGCGCGCTGAAGCTGTGGCCGACCTTTGCCGCCTCGTAGAACGACAGCCGCTCCCCGTTCCCTTTGCCCTCGGACTTCCGGAAGGCCGTGCCGGGCAGGTTTTTCTCCGCGACGACCCGCGTGACCCTGGGCACCGCGCCGGCCGCAATCGTCTCGGCCGCCTGCATGTATTTTTCCAGCAGCAGCGGTGAGAGCGTCAGCACGTCCCCGATGTTGTCGAATCCGTAGCCCGTGTCGTCGGGTGGCAACTCCTCCTCCACCTTGAAGTCGAATCCGGTCAAATCGCGTATCGTGTTGCGGTATTCGATACGATTGAGCCGGCGGACCGTGACGCGGCCGGGATCGGGGTCGTTCGGATCGATGCCGAACGCGTCGCGCTTGATCCAATTTGCCAAGGTCAGCTTCTGCTCTTCTGAAGGACGAGGTTTCTTCTCCGGCGGCATCAGACCGGCGCGAACGTTTTTCAGCACGGCCAGCCAAAGCTCTTTCCTGGCCAGCAACTCGTCGGGCGTCTTGAACTCGTCGAAGGCCACTTTGCCCTTGTCCATCCCGTCGCCGTGGCAATCGAAGCAATATTCTTTGAGGATGGGCAGAATGTCCGACTGAAAGCGCGCGAAGCTCGCCGGCGCGGCGTTGGACGCGGCATAGGATGACGCCGGACACACCAGTGCCAAGGTCGACCCGAGGAGGGTCCAGACAAACAAAAGGCCGCCACGGAGTGTAACTCCGCGTCGCTGGCGCCGGCTGTGTGTCGCCAGCCGGTTCATTTTACAAGGCCGGGCATGGGCCGAGGTGGTCACATCGCCGACAGTTTAACATGTGACCGCGCGGATTGGCGATTGGTTACTTTCGCACCGGGCGCATCTTGCCAGTACCACCAAGGTAGGGCAGGCGTCTCGCCTGCCCGGCCGAGCGAAGCGAGGCCTTGGAAGTGTGAAAGTCGCGCCTTCCGGCGCGGCTGGGCAGGCGAGACGCCTGCCCTAATTTCCCGGCGCGACCTTGATCGTGGTGGTACCTCTAAGATGCGCCCTTTCGCACCTACGGCGGAGGGCTCCCTATTGAGTCGTCACAGCCCTTGGGATATTCTTTGCATATGGCAGTGCTTAATGCCCGACGGCTCCATAACGAAACCAGCGCCATCATGGACGAGGTCGCCAAAGGCAAAACGTTTCAAATCGTCCACAAAGGCAAGCTCATTGGCACGCTCCAGCCGGCCGACAAGGCCGTCACCAAGCAGTGGAAAGAAATCATGGCCGAAGTTTGGGCCGCTCAGATGGATTCCTTCGGCGAAACGCCCAATCCCGTGCTGGCCGAACGGGAGCGCCGCCGCCGATGAGGACTTATGCCGACGCCGGAAATTCCTCTCAAGCCACTCGGAAGTTCTCGTTCCGAATCGGCATCGAGCGGATGCGCGCCTGGACGGCGTTGAACAGGGCGTTGCCAATGGCCGGCGCGATGCCGATGATCGGCGTCTCACCCGCACCGGCCGATACCAGGTCGGGGCGGTTGATCAGAATCGTTTCGATTTCCGGAACGTCCTTGAATCGCGGCACGCGGTAGCGCGAGAACTTCGCGTTAAGAATCCGGCCATCCTTGAATTTCATCTCCTCGGTCAATGCGCCACCCAGTCCCATGATGATGCAGCCTTCGACTTGCGCCTTCAGGTTCGCCGGATTCTGAATCGCGCCGCACTCGAAGGCTTCGACGACCTTCACCACCTTGAACGTGCCGTCGCGTTCGTTCAATTCGATCCGCGCACAGCAGGCAACGTAAGAGCCCTTTTCAATGCCGCACGCCAGACCGACGCCCGTGGACTGCCGCGACGAATTCTTCTTCCAGGCGGCGCGCCAGCCAAACCGCTCCGCCGCCGCCACGAGCACGGCGCGCAGCCGGTCGTTCGACAGGTGGCGCAGTCGGAATTCCAACGGGTCCGCGCCCGCCGCTGATGCGAGTTCGTCCATGAAGGATTCGCGCGCAAAGGTGTTGGCCGTCGAGGCCAGCGCGCGGTAGGAGCCGCTGCGCAACGGCTGGTCGCAACTCTTGAACTCGGTCGCCACGTTGGCCACCTGGTAGGGCGTGGCGATGGCCGAGGGGCCTGAGTTGAAATTGACGTGCTCCCAGGCGACGAGTTTGCCCGCGTCGTCGAGGCCGCCCGCCACGTCCACCACACCAGCGGGCCGAAAGTAAGCCCAAGTAAATTCGTCTTCTCGGGTCCAGCGAACGGAGACCGGCTTTTTCGCCGCCTGCGCCAGGCGGGCCGCTTCGATGGCGACTTCTCCGGAGTGCTTGCCCCCGAAGCCGCCGCCAGTGTCGGGCACCACGACCCGCACCTGCTCGCGCGCTATGCGCAGGCTGCTGGCCAAGTCGTTGCGCACTCCTGAGGGTTGCTGTGTGCCTGTCCAGACGGTGAGTTGCTCGCCGTCCCACTCCGCGACGGCGGCGCGCGGCTCCATCGGCGCATGCTGGATATAGGCGATCTGGTAGCTCTTGCGGAGCACTTTGCTGGCGGTCTTGAAGGCTTCTTCGGGCGAGCCCCGTTTGTCCGGGCGCGAGCGGCCGGAAGCCTTGGCGCGAAGATGGGCGTAAAGCTCGTCGCTCGAAGGATGCTCCGTCGTTTTCCATTGGGCAGTCTTCGCTACTGCATTGAGGGTGGCCTCCGCGGCAAACGAGGTTGGCGCGGCTACGCCGACGAAATCCCCATCCCGCACGGCCGTCACGCCGGGCATCGCGCGGGCGGGGGCGAGGTCAATCTCGGTCAGTTGCGCGCCGTAACAAGGCGGGCGAAGCACTTTCCCGCAAAGCATTCCCGGCCGCGAGATGTCCGACGGAAACTTGTGAGCGCCGGTGACGATTTCAATCGCGCCGACTCGTGGCGCCGGTGTGCCGAGCACGCGCCAT
>DASTLJ010000247.1:0-25250 GCA_035715125.1 Verrucomicrobiia bacterium | reverse complement strand
CGTTAAAACGTTGAAGCGTTAAAACGTTGAAGCGTTAAAGCGTTGAAGCGTTAAAACGTTGAAGCGTTAAATCGCTGAAGCGTTAAATCGCTGAAGCGTTAAAACGTTGAAGCGTTGAAGCGTTAAAGCGTTAAAGCGTTGAAGTGGACTGCCGGCAAGGCGAATTCGAGCGCTGGCGCCATATAGGAACGCGGACAGCTTCGTCCGCGCGAATCAAAGCTGAAGCTTAAGCCAAGGAACACGCGGACAAAGCTGTCCGCGCTCCTTCCTCGAATCCGCTCCTATCGCAGGCAGCGCTCGAGCAGGCCAATGCCCGCAGCCGGATCGAACAGAGCCTGGACGAGGGGCTTACCGTGCCAGCCGGGGAGTCGTGAACTGATTTGTCGCCCCATCGCGCGCTTTCGCAGGTCGCGCAGACTCAGCGAAGCCGGAAGCCATGCCGACGAGCACTGGAATGAGCATCAACACCGCGATCACGAGGCCTGCAATCGCTGGCGCCAGAATGCCTTTGCGTCCGTGCTTGCGCACACCGAGAAGCGCCACGATGGCGCAAAGCAGCGACGCGACCAGACAAACAAACACGCCCAGCGCCGAGAGGGTGACAAGGGCAATCCCATACGCGGCTGGCATCGAGGAGCGCGTGGGTCGAGTGACGATGGGAACCAGGAACAGCACAACGGCGGCAAAGGCCAGCCAAAGCGCCAGCCAGGCCGCAACACGCGCGAACGGACGTTTTGTTTCCATGCCCCCTGAAACGGCATTTTCTCCGACAACTTGAGGCCACAGGACGCCGCAGTCGAACAAACTTCGCCGCTCCGAGCGTGGGGCAAGCCTACTCGCGAGCCGCCTCGTCCCCAGCAACAGAATGTGGCTTGCGGCTGCTAGGCGGCGGCTCCATGTATTGTTTGTTTAGGAGTGCCTAGGCTACGCCACGCGAGTAGTGCAAGGCCGGCCAGTCCGAAACATCCAATACCCCATATAATGAACCGCCCAAGTGGAGTGAGGCGGCCTGTGTAATGTCGCGACCAAGTCCGGGCAGCATCCCAACTGTTGATGTCGTCGGCATCAACGCCACCGCTTTTGGACACTCCATCTTCTCCCAGGGAAAAGAGGTCAAACGAGCCCTTATTGTGGATGCCAGGAAAGCGATACACGTAATCGTGACCCCACGGATCAGTCCCGTGCAATTGTGTAAAATACGGTCGCCACTTCGACTCTGCTACGTCGGCGGGCCGAGTAACCAAAGCGATCAAGCCCTCGCTCTGGTTTGGGTAGCGCCCGTACTCCAAACGGAACGTTTCCAAAGCGCCCGAGAACATCCTGATTTCATTTTCCGCCGAACCATGAGTCGTACTGCGCCCGAATGCTGCACTCGACACCAACATGAACAAAACAAGGTGGAGGCTGGTCTTCATGGCGCGATAGTGCCGCCTAGGCGGCTGCTTCGAACGGATTGTAGTACGCCACGACCTTCACGTCCGGCCGCTGGATGGATTCGATCGTCTCGCGCAACTCCTCCCGTTGCCGGTGCGTCAACCCGTCGAGATAGTAGTCCAGGGAGTCCTCGCGCGTCCGCGACTGGATTCTCCAATAGTGTCCACCGCGGGACACCCAATAGCGGATCGATTGGATCTCGGCCCAGGGAACAGTCACCCGCGACGATTTGTCGGCGAGCGTCACGCCGGCGCTGTCGAAGGTCAGTTCGGACGGGCCTTTCCAGACCTGCATGCTCCAGAATCGTATGCTGAAAGCCACCGTCACAATTCCGCCGGCGAAGGCGAACGGGCGCACGTCAGCGCCGCCTTTGCCAAAAATTCCCCAGAGCAGGGCGCAAGCCCCGATCAACCCGGCGGCCAGGAATGCGCGCTTCTTGAACTTGCTCGGATTGGCGCGGAACACTTTGGCAGTTTCAAACGTATTCATGATGTCGCTGCCAGGTTCGTCGGCACATCGCGAGGCGGCTTGAGCGATCAAATCGTCTGGCTCAGGAACCCGCCGTCGACGCAGATGTCCGTGCCGGTGACAAAGCTGCTGGCGGCGTGGCTGGCGAGAAAGACGCACGCGCCGACGAGTTCGTGCGCCTCGCCGAATCGGCCCATCGGGGTGTGGGCCCAAACGGATTTCGTGCGCGCGGTCGGCGAGCCGTCGTCGTTGAAAAGCAGCTTGCGGTTTTGTTCAGCGGGGAAAAACCCCGGCGTAATGGTGTTCACGCGCACACCCTTCGGCGCCCATTCGCGCGCGAGAAATTGCGACAGGCTCAACACGGCCGCCTTGGCCGCCGAGTAGCTGACGACCCGCGAGAGCGGCACGTGCGCGGAGACGCTGGCGATGTTGATGATGCTGCCCCGGCCGCGCCGGCCCATCGCCGGGCCGAACTCCTGGCACGGCAGCAACACGCCGCCCACGAGGTTCAGGTCAAAGTTGGCCTGCCAATCTTCGACCTTGATTTGCTCGAACGAATTCTCCGGCGTGACGGTGACCCTCGGATCATTGCCGCCGGCCGCGTTGACGAGAATCGCCGGCGGGCCCAGCTTCGCTTCGATCTGTCCGTGCGCCTCGGCGAGGCTGGCGCGCGAAACGGCGTCGGCGGCGAAGAAGGAAGCGACGCCGCCCGTGGCAGTAATTGCCTTGATGCGTGCTTGACCGCGCTCCGAGTTGCGGCCGAGCACGGCGACTTTGGCGCCGGCCTGGGCGAGTCCTTCCGCCAGCGCCCCGCCGAGCACGCCGGTCGCGCCGATGACGACCGCGACTTGGTCCTTAAGGTCAAACAGGTTCATGGTTCAGCGGCGGCATTGTGCATGGCGGAACCGGGGCTAGAAGGAGAAATTGCGTGACTGTGCCTGGCCAATTAAGGCGTATTCATGCGTATCTCGACCCCGCCGCAGCGAGATAGTCGCCTGCTGTAGTGGGGCAGGCGACTCGCCTGCCGTAGTCCCGACAGGCGACCCGCCTGTCGATCCATTGTTGCCACGAGGTCCTGCAGGCGAGTCGCCTGCGGGACTGCCGCAGACGAAGTCGTCTGCGCCACTGCCGCGCGCTGCCGCTGCAGGGGATCGCAGACCCGCGCTCGAACGCTGAGCTATCGGGGGATCAACCTGCGACCTCACGGTCGCAGCTACGCCGCACTGAACGTCCAAAACGGGGCTTGTCCGACACCGTCGCCCCCGGCTACAACGGCGGGCGTCGCCCCCGAGCCGTTCGGAGGCCGTTCGCAACATGACAACCCGTCGGAGTTGGATATGAAGAACACGCAACGCATCCCGCACATCCTTGCCAGTCTTCTGGCCGGAGCGCTCGTCGCTCGACCCGGCTTCGCGGCGGAATCGAAGACCGGCTCCTCCCCTGCGCCCGCCACGCACACTATCGCCAAAGGCGCGCTCAAGGCCAAAGCCCAGTTCGACGCCGTCTTCGAGTCCGCGGAGATGGCGCCCGTGAAGCTCGAAACCAAGGCGTGGACCGACCTCACGGTGCTCGAGGCCGTGGCGCACGGCGCCCGCGTGAAGAAGGGCGAGCCGCTGGTGAAACTCGACACCGAGAAGCTCCTCGAGCAGATCAAGGAATTGGAGCAGGAGCAGCCGGCGGCCACGATTGCCCTCGACACCGCCGTGGCGGAGATGGCGAACCTTGAAGAGTCCACGCCCCTCAAGATGGATACTGCCAAGCGCACGCACCGCGTGGCGAACGAGGAGCTGGCTTATTTCGAGTCCACCGGCCGCGCCCAGCGCGAGAGGAACTCGAAGTTCAACCTCAAGAGCGCCGAGCAACGGCTCGAAAACGCGAAGGAGGAATTGCAACAGCTCGAGAAGATGTACAAGGCCGACGACCTCACCGAGGAGACCGAGGAGATCATTCTCAAGCGCCAGAAGTTCGCCGTCGAAGCCGCCGAGCTGGCCCTCGAGTCCAGCAAGCTGCTCAACGAGCGCGATTTCAAGACGCTCATCCCCCGCGAACACGAAGCGCTCAAGGCCTCCAAGAAAGACCAGGACCAGGCGTTCGCCCTCTCCGAGCAGACGCTCCCAAAGGCACTCGCCAAAAAGCGCTTCGATCTCGACAAGCTCAAGCGCGACCAGAAAAAGGCGGAAAAGAAGCTGGCCGACTTGAAGAAGGACCTCGACGGCATGAGCATCACGGCCCCGATGGGAGGCATGGTCTATTACGGCGCGTGCGAAAACGGCAAGTGGACTACCGGCGGGTCCGTGGCCAAAAAACTGGTCCCGACGGGCAAGCTTTCCGCGAACGAAGTGTTCATCACCCTCGTCAACCCGGAGAAGCTCCAGCTTCGCGCCGTCGCGACCGAAGCCGACCTTGCCAATCTCAAGTCCGGCCTCAAGGGCACCGCCGCGCCCGTCTCCGCGCCGGACAAGAAGCTTTCCGTGAAGCTCGAAGAGATCGGGTTCATCCCTCAACCGGGAGGCGGATACGAGGCCATACTCTCCTTCCAGAAGGAGCCGGGCCTGCGCCTGATGCCGGGCATGAACGCGAAGGTTTCCCTCGGCGAATCCACCCGTGCCGATACGCTGCTGGCGCCAAAGGATTCTGTCTTCACGCAAGGCAAAAAACACGTCGTCTATCTCTCCAGGGAAGACGCCAAACCCGAGAAGCGCACCGTGAAGATTGGAGAAAACGACGGCAAAATGGTCGAAGTCCTCGACGGTCTGGAAGAGGGGGACAAGATTCTGATCAGCAAACCGGACAGTAAAGCGGAGTGAGGCAAGGGCATCGCGTGATCTTCCAGGGCCTAACCCCTCACCCCTGCCCTCTCCCCTCGGAGGGGAGAGGGAGAACCGCTGGCCGAGTTGAGTCGTGTCGAACGCCTCATCCTGTTCGCTCAAAGAGCTGCTTCCGCGGCGCCATTGGTTTGGTCGTCCTGCTTTGTGCCACCACCTCCTTCGCCGCGGAAAAAACTCCCAAGGCGCGCGACCTGCCGCCGGCGACTCCCGAGCAAATTGAAAAATCGATCCAACGCGGGATCGATTACCTGCTCAAGGACCAGAACAAAGACGGCTCGTGGGGTTCGGCGCGAAAGACCAAAGACCTGAATATCTTTGCCCCAGCGCCCGGCGCGCACGACGCGTTTCGCTCGGCCGTCACCGCGATGTGCATCTCGGCGCTCATCGAGACCGGCGCGGCGGACACGAACTCCGCCGCCCGCGAGGCGCTCACGCGGGCCGAAGCGTGGCTGTTGAAAAAGCTGCCGCACGTGCGCCGCGCCGACGGCGTCGCCATTTACAACGTCTGGGCGCACAGCTACGGCATTCACGCGCTGGTCGAAATGTACCAGCGCGAAACGGCCGACCCCATGCGCCGCGAGGAGATCAAGGGCGTCATCGTCCAGCAATTCGACATGCTGCGCCACTATGAGTCCGTCGATGGCGGCTGGGGCTACTACGATTTCCGCGCCCAGACCGCCCGGCCGTCCAGCGACGCAACGAGCTTCACGACCGCGACCGCGCTGGTCGCGTTTCGCGAGGCCAAGGACGCGGGCATCGAACCTCCCAAGGACGTGGTGAAACGGGCGATTGATTCCATCGTGCGCCAGCGCAAAAAGGACTTCACTTACGCCTACGGGGAGTACTTGAAATTCCGGCCGATGATGCCCATCAACCGGCCCGGCGGCAGCCTTGGCCGTTCGCAGGCGTGCAACCTGGCGCTGCGCATCTGGGGCGACACGAACATCACCGACACCGTGATGACGAACTGGCTCGAGAAGTTGATTGATCGCAACGAATGGCTCTCTTACGGGCGCAAGCGGCCGATTCCGCACGAGTCGTGGTTCCAGGTCGCGGGCTACTTTTATTATTACGGGCATTACTACGCGGCGCTGTGCATCGAATATCTCGGGCCGGAAAAAGCCGAGCAGTTCAAGCCGCGGATCGCGACGATCATCACCCACTTGCAGGAGAAGGACGGCTCCTGGTTCGATTTCCCGTTCTACAACTACCACCAACAATACGGCGCGGCTTTCGCGCTGATGACGCTGGCCAAGTGCCGGCCCGCAGCCAAATGAAAACGCAAACCCAAAGTAGGGCAGGCGTCTCGCCTGCCCAGCGCCGAAGGCGCGTCTCCATTTGGCCGTACCGCAATCCTGGAAACTGGACGTTTTTGGGTCTCCGATGCCCGACCAACAAGCGGTGTTGGTTTGCCGTCTCCCGGAGGGAGAATTGAAAATAGCCCACCCTTTCAAGGGTGGGGTTGTCCAAGAGGGACATCAAGTCCCGAAGGGACGGCTGAATTCCTGCCACGAGAACTGAAATATGAACAGACGCATGACATTCGATGGATTCAGCCGTCCCTTCGGGACTCGTGGGATGTCGAATCTGAACCCGGCAGTGAACTGCCGGGCTATTCTCAAATCTCCCTCCGGGAGATCGGAACCGCCGGTGCAAAATGCCCAAACTCCTGGGCCGCTACGCGGCCAGGGCAGGCGAGACGCCTGCCCTACGCTCTTGCCGCGCCGACTTTCCTTGTCGTCGGCGCGCCTCGCTTTGTTGCTGCTCGTCGTTCTGGCGGCGGTTTCCATCCACGCCGCCGAACCCATCCGCAAACTGCTTTACGTCGCCGCCCCCGGCGTTCGCAATGACCTCGAATACGGCGGGCACGGCGTCCTGGTGTTCGACATCGAGCGCGATTACCGATTCGAAAAGCGCATCCCCTCCGCCGGCTTCGATGACAAGGGCGCGCCGCTCAACGTCAAGGGCGTCTGCGCCAGCGCGGCTACCGGCCGGCTGTACGTGAGCACGCTGCGGACGCTGCTGTGCTTCGACCTCGTTACGGAGAAAATCCTCTGGGAAAAACCATACGAAGGGGGTTGCGACCGGATGGGCATCGCCCCCGACGGCAAATTCATCTACCTCCCCTCGCTGGAGAAGGCGCACTGGCACGTCATCGACGCGCGCAGCGGCGACGTGCTCAAGAAGCTCGTGCCCGACTCCGGCGCGCACAACACGATCGTCAGCCTCGACGGCCGCCATGCCTACCTTGCCGGATTGAAGTCCCCGCTACTCCGCGTGACGGACACGAGGACGCACGAGATAATCCGCGAGGTTGGGCCGTTCTCCTCGGCCATCCGGCCCTTCACCGTGAACGGCCGCGGCACGCTCTGCTTCGTGAACGTCAACGGGCTGCTGGGATTCGAGATCGGCGACCTGACGACCGGCGAGAAGCTTCACCGCGTCGAGGTTGCAGGATTCCAGCGCGGCCTCGTGAAACGCCACGGCTGCCCCAGTCACGGCGTCGGCATGACGCCCGACGAGAAGGAAATATGGGTCACCGACGCCACCAACAAACGGCTGCACGTGTTCGACGCGACCGTGATGCCGCCCAGGCAGCTCACGAGCGTCCTCCTGCGCGACGAGCCGGGATGGGTGACGTTCAGCCTCGACGGTCGGCACGCGTGGCCGTCCACCGGCGAAGTGATCGATGTGAAGTCGCGCAAGGTCGTCGCGACGCTCAAAGACGAGAAAGGCGCCGAGGTGCAGAGCGAGAAGATTGTCGAGATCCATTTCCAGGGCGGGAAGCCGGTCCGCACGGGCGATCAATTCGGGCTGGGGCGGGTCCTGAGGTAGCCTCGGGACTGGTGACCCGTGGAGGTGGGCTGGCCTGGAAGAGAGGCAACTGAGCGTGCCACTCCAACATGATTCTTAACCGTGAGGCTTTGCCGGCTGAATCCATTGCAAGAATTTGCGATAGCTCGCGTCAGGCAAAAGGCCAAGCTCGTTGAACCTGATGGCATAAGCGGATTGACGCATCCGCCTGTCGATTGGCTTTGTGCGCGACGGAGCCAGTTGGATGTTCATGAACAGGTTCTCCAGTTCAGGCAACACAGTGATGGGAATCACGTAGTCCGCTGAAAGCCGGTCCCCAGCGTATCTGGTCTTTTTGATGGTTGGCGCCTGGCCACGACGCAATTGCTCCAGCGCTTCCTCGTCCACACAGCCGTGTTGCTCCGCGAGGTAAAGGTTCCCCAGCAACGAGCTTGTGGTGAAATTCCGGATGGGCGCATCGTTGGTGTAAACCTTTCCGCCCCGAAGCCGGATTATCTCCGGTTCGCCCGCCCACTTGTTGGTCATGACACGGCCAAGCGCTATGTTCAGCACGTTGGTTACGTCCACGTTGTTCTGCTTCGCAACCGCGAGCCAGTAAATGATCTTTGGCAGCCGGACGGTCAAGGCCTCGCTGTGGTTCTCCGGGTCCGCAAGCGGCGCGATTTTCTCCGCGTAGTTATCGGCCTCGCCTGCCCGAACGAAAGTGGAAAACAAAAAAAGGAAAATGATGATCCAAGGCAGGTTGTATTTGATTTTCACTTGGGCAAAACTCGCTAAGGCATGGTGGTAAAGAACCTGACGAGCCGACCTGGCCCTGAACTGCTCATCCGGTATTGCGCTTCCAATGCGCCAATGTCGTTGGTCCCGTGGAGCCAGACCGTGTGGAAAGGAGCCACCTCGACCGTTTCTCCTGTGGGGGTCAAGACGTGGATTGGGGTTGCCTCATACTCAATTTTGTCAATCGTAGCCTTTATCTCCAGGCGCTCCAGTATGGCGTAAGTTTCCTTGAGCGCTTCCTCCTTCGTCCAAGGTGCGCTCGCCTGATACCAGCGTTTTCGCGCGGTCGGATCGCGGCGGGTGTGAAGTCCGTCGTCGATGGACATAAAGAACGCCAATTTTTTTCCATGGAACTCAAATAGATGGCCTTGTGTTTCCAGATAGACAATCCTTCCAGTGCCGTTGGTCCATATCGATTTGATCTGGTCACGACTTATCGGGTTGTCCAACCCGAAAGGCCGGGCGTTTGCGATGAACTCATTGATTGCTTCAAAAAAAGCCGGTATGGCCTCTGTTGACACCAAAGGGGCGTTGGTCGGCTGCGCGGACTTCCGTTTCATCGGCTCAGAAGGCGCAGCCGCCGCTGGCAGGTCCGACTCAGGCGGCGCACTTGTCTGTGCTTGCCGCCGCGGGCCGCGCCAAAGCAGGACGCCCAATGCCACGAGAGCAATGATGGCGGCAAGAACTATCAGCCGCTTGTCAGTTCTCATTCGACAATCAAGGATTCACCAGTCGAAGACACAATCATAACAGCCGAATGGAACGAACCCATTGGCTTCCGCGTTCTGGTCAATGTTCGGATTTATGCCTTGTCCCATTGGACTTTTGGCAAAATTATACGCTTCGTGGTAGGTATGAAACATTAAGCCGTCCGGCCTTCGAACTGACAGGTGGCTGTAAAAATCCACCCAGAAATCGAAGTGCCTAAAGACCAGTTCGCCCTGAACGATAAACTCGACCCCCTTGGTCTTGTCCCAACTGGCGCCGAAACGCGGTATCCACCCGCGTTCGGTGAAGGTCTGTACGGGTATCACTCTCGGGTAAAACATGAGGGATTCCAGCAGATCCGGATTCTCGGCGCCTCGACAACCGTCAATGATGCAATACTGCAAGGGATCGTTGGTGAGGCGGGAGCTTTTTAACTGCGCCACTGTGATGGAGGAATTTGGCGCCCCTATGGCTCCAATGAGGGCCTTGCTGCCGTGGCCGAAGTAATGAAAGTAGTTGATCAGACTGTTGGTGTCCGTGAGCAGGTTGCGCAGTTTCGTCCAATCGTTCGTCCCGTGAATAGCGGGGGTAGGCTGGGTGGATTCCTGGAGCGCGGCGTCATCGAGGTCAACCTGGTCGGCCGCCTGGAAGTTGCCGAGGAAGTAGAGCTCCATATAACTATCGACATCGGCCTGGGCAGGGCCAACATCCGACACGACGCCATACTGCTGAACAGTGGTTCCGACGTTGGTCCATGGCCACCGGGTCCTGCGCCTTCCTTTCTTGATGATCGTCGCCTGCGCCGGCGCCTCTGCCGGGTCAAGTCCGCCTCCCGAGGGGGGTGTCACGGTCACCGTCAGTTGCCACTGATTGACGTAGTAACCCTCGACGTAGGGCCAGTCATTGGTGCCGTAGTTGGCGTCGAAGAGCAAGAGAAACTGGGTTTCAGGAACAGGCACACTGTTTGTGTACAGTAACTCTCCATCGGCCAAAAGCTCCAGATCGATTGTGCCGCCAGTAATCGTGGTTGCCATCGCGAAATACATGCGCATCTCGATGGCGTCGCTCCAGTACGGGAATTGCAGGCGTTCGTCCCCCTTGCGCACTCGATAGAACCGGTTCTCCTGGTCGAACGAATGAAAAACCGCGTTGGTGTCGTCAGTGATGACTTGTTTGAGAAGAGTCCAATCGACCAGGTTCGTGGATTGTTCGACGTAGTAAACGTACGAACTCCGGGTGTTGAACGAGATGCGTTTCATTTCGCCGTCGATGAACTCGATGCACAGGCGCACTTCGTCGCCATTGGCCTCCATCGGGCCGTTCCCACCGCCTTCAGGACCGTTGCCCCCGGGCGCTGACTGCTCGGTTTGCCCCGCCGCAAGCTTCGCACTTTCCTCCCGCAACGCTTGGTAGTCCACCTTCGTGTCGTCGTAGATGAATCTGCCCGCACCGGCACTGAATGTTGGAAGATCAGGAAAGGGGTGGTAGGGCAGTGGCGGCATTTGTTTCGTCATTGGCCAGAAGGTGCCGGTGCGGAGGATCTTCCAATCTTCGGTTGTCGGTTCACTCAACTGGTCCTGTGCATGGGCAGCGAAGGCAAACAGCGCGAGGGCGATGATCCCTGACAGTGCGCGCGGGCGTGTGTTCTTCTTCATAGTTTGGTTCTCCTTGTGCCCCTCCAGCAGGCTGAAGCGAAGGGGCGTGACCTACTTACACGCCAACTCAGGCACTAGCGCGCCCTCACAGGAAGGCTTTCGGGCACGCCCGAGGCGGCGTGCCTCCAAGCGCTGTCCTGTGAATGAAAGTGCCAGTTTCGAGTTGGACAGCAGCCGAAGCCGCAAATGGGTGGTTGGTTTGGTTTACATGTCGTAACGAATGGCTTCCATTGACAAATGCCGTTGTGCTAACTCCATGCCGATGAGTCAAGGGAATTATTTGCGCCAGGACATCAGCGGGCCGGCACGCGGTTGATGGTGTTGTAAACCTCCTGCTCGATCGCCGTTCCGTCCTCCGCGCGGAGGCGGAACTGAATGCGCATCTGCATCACGGGACGGACATCAGCCAGTTCGAGCGTGACCGCGCGGCGGTCCGGCGAAAGCTTCACGGACCGGATGGCCACGGGGTCGCGGCCCTGGCGTTGAGGGTCGGCGGCCGAGAAGTCCGGTGAGCCGTATTTCTCGGTCCACGCGTAGTTCCACTGCTCGACGGCGAAGTTTTGCTCGTCGGTCGCGGAGGTCGGATCGAGCCGTGAGGAAAACGTCATGCGAATGCCATTGGTGACCACGTTGAGGGCCACCGGCATGTGAACCGGCTTGCCCGTGTAACGGACGCGCTGGAGACAGCCGTCGCGAGCGCCGCTGGTCTGCCAGCCCTTCAACCCGCACACCCAGAGCTGGCCGTCGCGCGGATTGAACCGTGCCCGCTGGATTCCGGAGTCGAATCGCAATGGGAATTGCACGGCGCCGCCCTGGCGCACGCCGTCCACTTCCTCGTGCAACACGAGAAACAGCGCCGCGCGGCCGTAGGAGGTGTGAAGCAACTGGCCTTTCAACGGACCCCAGCGATCGCTCGTCACCCATTCGAGGCTGCCGCTGGAATTGTCGGCTTTCATCGGCAGCCAGCACAGCGGCGGATCGAAGTCCGTCGGGGGTGTCGCGCGCCGGGCGTGCGGGACGTAGCCGTAGAAGCCGCCGGGCTTCACCCAGTTTATGCGGCTGGAGGGCGTCCAGTTCCCCTGGTTATCACTGCACACGATTTCGTCGTTCGGCCCGACAGCGAGCCCGTTGGCGGCGCGCAAACCGGTAGCAAGGAGTTCGGCGCGGCTGCCGTCCTTTGACACCCGGACCAGCCCGCCGTTGAGCGGCAGCGCCGGATCGACCCGCTGGCCGCACCGCGTGTAATAGAAGTTCCCGGCGCGATCGGTCTGCAAATCGAACGCGAAGGCGTGGTAGCTCGGGCTGACCCACGTGTCGTTGTTGAAACACTCGTGGTAGTCCGCCTCGCCGTCGCCATTCAAGTCGCGCAGGCGCATGAGTTGATCGCGGCAGAGCACGAAGACCTCGTCCTTCACGATGCGCAGCCCGAGCGGCTCGAACAGCCCGGCGGCAAAGCGCTTCCAGGTCACTCGATCCAGCGTGTCATCGAGGCCGGAAACCAGCCACACGTCGCCATTCCAGGTGGACACCGCCGCCCGGCCGTCGGAGAAAAAGTCGAAGGCCGTCAGGCGCAGCCAGGAATGCCAGGGGTTGTTTTCCGGGAGCGTGACGGTGTCCACGACGTAGGGGCCGGGGCCTGTGCCGAAACGGCCTTTGGTCGTGAGCCACTCTGGCCAATTCGAAGGCCCGCCGTGACAATGCTCCCTGGGACTCACCAGCGGCGGAAGGATCTGATGCAATCGCGCCGCGGCTCCGGCGTTGCCTTGCCAGACGATGACCTCGAACTCCGTGGGTTCGGACGATTTCGGAACTGTCACTTCAACGCGCCCGCTCTTGCCCGTAGCCAGGCGCAGTTCGTCGCCTGACATTTTGGGCGGGCGCGCCGTCCGCACGGCGACGCACGTCTCGTGCGGCCCGCCTGCTGAGAGCCACTGAACGCTGCCTTCGCGATTTACCAAAGGCGCGCCATCTCCACCTTCCACGTCACACACCCGGAGCGCCAGCGGCTGGCTGGTCGGCCCAACCGAAATTGTACGGCTGAAAAAACTGACGCCATCGGAAACCACGGCGGAAGGATGGTCCAGCACTTCCACGCCTCGCACCAGGTAATGCAGCGTCACCAGATCGCCCTGCCGATACACGCCCTTGAACTGTCCCCATTCGCGCGGCAACGGGCCGGCCGTGATCGGCCGCGGATCGTTGAAATCATCCGTTGCCCATCCGGGTCCGAGCGCCGTGCTGAACTTCACATCGCCCTGGATTTCCGCGTGCCAGCTTCCTTTGTAGCTCGTCAAATGCGTCTTCGAGAGATCAAGAAAGCCGCCCGTCCACCCGGCGTAATAGCGCAGCAGGTCCGTGTCGAAGCAGACGGCCGCCGCGTTCGACGGGCCGAGGCGGATGCAGACTCCTTTGAGAGCGAGGTTGGCGTTGCTCTTCCCCGGCGCATCCCGCAGGCCCACTGTGTAAGTGAGCATCGAGCTGTAGTCCATCGCCGCGCGGCGGGGCGGGGCGGGCACGGAGCCGGAGTCAGAATCCGCAGCCAGCGCCGCGGATCCAATGGAGGCCGTGAAGCATACCAGCCAGAATCGAATCGGGACCATGCAAAGCAATCGTGTCCATGATCCACAACGCGGCGTCAATCCTGGGAGCGCCGGCATCCTGCCGGCGAGCGCCTCGACTCACAGCCAGGCCACTCGCCGGCAGGATGCCGGCGCTCCCAGCAAAGGCTTCACTTTGTCCACCGTCAGGCGCATATCTTTCCACGCCGGGCTCCGCCAGTGCGGCAAACGGCCGTCGGACCTTAAATCATCACTCTTATGAATGACGCTGTGCCTCCAGCCCTGAATCCGGTCCCACCTCCGCGGCGCGGAGCGTGGGGATGGTGGGTTTTTCTCGCCGCGCTGCTGGCGCCCGCGGTGATCATGGCGCTGATGGCCCGTTCCTCCGATGCGCAAGGCGTCGTGCTCGGTTTGGGTGGCGGAGCCTCGGCGTTGTTCTGCGGCATCTGGCTGGCGCGCCGCCTGTTCGCGGGACGCGCGTGGGCGCTTCAAGTGTTCATGGCCGTCGTATTTACAGCCGTGCTGTTTCCCGTCAGCGCGGTGCTTTGTTGCGTCGGCTGCACGCTGGGTGGAGGGGGGATCGATCTCCGCTGACTGCGACCCAAAGGAACGTGAACAACGTTTTCTCAACTTTGCTGGTATGCCAATGATTGCTTCTCCGACGTCCTGCTTGAATTGCGGCCACCGGTTCCCGCCCGGCGCGCCAGAGCCGAGCTGGTGTCCGGATTGCGGGAAGTCGTGCAGCGCGTACGACGTGCCGGACGAGCCGCCCGAGCCTGACGAGATTCCTGAAACGCCGCAGGAACAGCGGGGACTGAAGGTGTGGTTCTGGGTGTTGTTCCTGGGCGGACCGGTCGCGGCCGGACTGGCCCTCGGCTTCGCGGGCCAGATTACCTCGTTGCTGCCCGCAGCCCTGCAACCGTTTGCCCCGACCGGAACGGAGCCGCTGCTTGCCTTGTTCGCCGGCGCGGGCGGCGCGGGTTTCTGTCTGGCGAGGATGCGGTATCCGCGGCGGTCGCTCGGCGCGCAGGTGGTGTTCGGGGCGGCGATGGCCGGCCTGCTGTTCTTCGCGTACCTGGTCCTGGCTGCCGTGGTCTGCGCCATCGTTTACATCTTCGTTAACAAGCTCAAAAGGTAAGGGCGGCAATGAACGAGACGCAGCTCCTTCCACAACGGACCGAGTCGTTGCTCAAGCGCACCACCAGCCGCTGTCCCGTCTGCCACACTGCATGCCCGGCCGAGGTGTGGCGAGTGGAGGGCGCGGGTGGTGGGCCGGCCCAGGTGTTTCTCAAGCGCACCTGTCCGTCGCACGGAGAGGCCAGCGTCTGCATCGCATCGGACGCGCGGTTCTACTGGCTGGCCAAAGGCAACCCGGAAAACGCCCGGGGCGGCGCCTGCGGCGGCAGCGCCTGTTGCGCGTCGGATGGCTCGGCCGCCGGCACGCTTGGACGCAACGCGGCAGGCCGCGGTGCCGGACCGTTTGAACAGCTCGCGACCTGCCTGGCGCTGATTGAAATCGTGAACTCGTGCAATCTCGCCTGCCCGACGTGTTACGCGGATTCGCCGCAAGGCGCGGGCGCGGAAGTGGACGCGGTGCCGCTGGCGGACCTCCAGCGCCGCATCCAGGGCGTGATCGACCGCAAAGGCGGCATCGAGATTCTCCAGCTCTCGGGCGGAGAGCCGACGCTGCACCCGCAACTCTTCGAGCTGCTCGAATGGGCGCGGGCCCATCCGCGCATCGATTACGTGTTGCTGAACACGAATGGCGTGCGCCTGGCCAACGAGCCGGGCTTCGCGGCGCGGCTCGGGGAACTGTTCGCCCAGGGCGGGTTGCAGGTTTATCTCCAGTTCGACGGCGTGCAGGAAGCAGGGCAACGCTGGCTGCGCGGGGCGGACCTGCGGGAGTTGCGCCAGCGGGCCCTCGACCGCTGCGCCGCCGCGAACGTTCCCGTGACGCTCGCGATGACGGTGACGATGGAAAACCTGCCGCACCTGTGGGAGACGATCGAATTTGGACTCGCCCGCCCGATTGTCCACGGCGTGACCTTCCAGCCGATGTTCGGGAGCGGGAGAGTTCCGAGTAATCAGTTTTCAGTAATCAGTATTCAGTCTTCAGCGGAACGCAGGAAACGCGAGTCGTCCGACGCACATCCACTGAATACTGAACACTGGAAACTGAATACTTCTGCATTCGCCCGTTTGAACACCGCCGACATCCTCCTCGCCGCTGTCGGCCAGTCCGGCGGCCGGCTGCGCTTCGACGACTTCACTCCCTTGCCTTGCGGCGATCCGAATTGCGCGACCATCGGCTACCTCATCCGGCACGGCGGGCGGACGTGGCCGGTCAGCGACTTCGTGGATTTCCGGCGCGTGCAAGGTTTCTTGCAGAACAAGGTTCACTACACCGTCGAAGACCTGGTGCGCTGCGGCTGCGAGAACGAGCCACTGGGCGAACTGCTCAAGGGACTGGAGTTAAAGGCCTCGATGACCTTCCGCCTCATGGTGAAACCGTTCATGGACGCTTATACCTGGGACCAGGACCGCATCGATCGCTGCTGCACTCACGTCATCCGGCCGGACGGCAGGCTGGATTCCTTTTGCCGGTATTATTCGGGATTTGACTGCGAACTGTCGTCCCCTGTTTGGCAGCCGCCTTGGCTGGCGTGATGGTGGCGGCGACGGAATTCAACTCGGCGATCAGCGCATCCATGGACTTCTGCACTTCCACGCCGTCCGCCTTCGCCTTGGCAAACAACCCCTTGGCGGCGTCCACGCCGGCGATCGTCAGGTCGTTGCTCAGGAACTTCTCGCTCTGCCGTCCCTGCGGGACTCCGAACGCCGACTCCCTCAACCCAGCGATGAATCGCTGGGCTATTTTCAACACGTCCCTCACGGGACGCTGTACAAACGGCGAACCGAGCGCGCTGGAGGCGCTGCAGGACCTGGTCGGTTGCATGGAGAGCGGCGTGACTGATCGCGCGACGAACCCGAAACACAGGGAGGGATTCGGGCAATGGCGGAGGTAGTGCTGCTGGACGCCGGCCCTCTTGTCGCGCTTCCTCTCATTAGCACCCGGCTTCAGCCGGGTGAATCGCGGGACCGGACGCCTTTAGCCGCTTTAGCGGTTTGCAACTTGTGCAAAACCGCTAAAGCGGTTGAGCCGCTGCCGCCAACGCTCCCATCCGGTTGAAGCCGGGTGCTAATGAGAGGCGCCTGCCAGTTGCAACAAACTGGGAGGCGCCCATTTGGCGGCGGCGTGCGAATTCAGGCTGGATTAATCAGGAGCAGTCCGTATGTGATTGGCCCGCGCTTCCCAATGACATTATGCGACACAACGTCCAATGGCACCGCGCCATGAAAACTCTTGCCTTAATCCTCTGCCTCACCGCCGCCGCCGCCGCCGCCGCTTCGGAGAAATCATCCTCAGCCCTGCCGCGCGGCGCGCCGGAGGCGCAGGGGATTTCGTCCGCGGCCATCCTGGAGTTCGTTCAGGCCGCCGACCGGCAGGTCAAGGAGATGAACAGCTTCATGCTCGTGCGCCACGGCCACGTCGTCGCCGAGGGTTGGTGGACGCCTTACGCGGCGGAGACGCCGCACATGTTGTATTCGCTGAGCAAAAGCTTCACGTCCACAGCGGTCGGTCTGGCGGTGAGCGAGGGTAAGTTGAGCATCGATGACGAAGTGCTGAAGTTCTTCCCGGAAGACGCGCCCGCCGCGTCGACCAACAATCTCAAGGCCATGCGCGTCCGCGATTTGCTCTGCATGTCCACGGGGCATCAAACGGAAGTGCGGCTGTCGGAGACGAACGAGTTCCCATGGACGAAGGCGTTTCTCGCGCACCCGGTGCCGCACAAGCCGGGCACCCACTTCCTTTACAACACCGCGGGCACGTACATGCAGTCGGCCATTGTGCAGAAGGTCACGGGGCTTACGGTGCTCGACTACCTGCGCCCGCGTCTATTTGACCCGCTGGGCATCGAGAATCCGACCTGGGGCACCAGCCCACAGGGCATTTCCCTGGGCGGCTATGGACTGAATATCCGCACCGAGGAGATAGCGAAGTTCGGCCTGCTCTATTTGCAAAAGGGCCGTTGGCACGGGAAGCAATTGGTGCCCGCCGCGTGGGTCGAGGCCGCGACCGCGCGCCAGACCTCCAACGGCAGCAATCCAAAGAGCGATTGGGACCAAGGCTACGGCTATCAATTCTGGCGCTGCCGCCACGGGGCCTACCGCGGCGACGGCGCGTTCGGCCAATACTGCCTCGTGATGCCGGAACAGGATGCCGTCATCGCCATCACCAGCGGCACGCGCGACATGCAAGGGGTGCTGAACCTGATTTGGGACAAACTGCTCCCGGCGATGCAGTCCGAGCCCTTGCCGGCCAACGAGGGCGCGCGAAAGGAACTGGAGCGCGCCTTGTCAAAGTTGATCCTCCCCATGCCCCAAGGCGCGGCTTCGTCTCTGCTGGCGGCGAAGATTTCCAGCAACAGGTTCGTCTTTCCGGCGAATGCTCAGAAACTGGAAGCCATCACTTACGATTCCGCTTCAGGCCGTGCGACGACGCTCGTGGTGCGCGTGAACGGCGCGGACCATCGCCTCGCCAGCAGTCACGGCGCGTGGCAGAAGGGGCGCATGGCCTACGGCTCGTTGACGAACCAACCCGTCGCCGTCGCGGGCGCGTGGACGGCGGACGACACCTACACCGCGAAATTCTGTTTCCACGAAACTCCGACTTGCGTCACCGCCAACCTGAAATTCTCCGGCGATCAATTGCTCTATGACGCTGAATACAACGTGGCCTTCGGCCCGACCAAACAACCGCAACTGGTCGGGCGGAGCGAATAGCGCTTCGCGTCCGACCATCAAAATGGAAATTAGAAAACTCGCCGGCTTTCCGGTTGCAGCCTGCTTGCTTCCGGCTTGCCTGGCTGTGTCCCAGGATTTCCATTTCGATGCCTCCATGTCCCGCCCGGTGCTGGAGAATTATCTTTCCCGCTCGATCTCCTTCACCGAACTGCTCCACGACGATCTGACGAAACCACGCAACAACCGGGGTGTGGACCCCCGGGACAACATGCGATTGATACTCGGCAATCGCGCCAAGTTCGTGGGCCGCGCGCTCATGGTCTGGGGCCGGGAGCGCAACCTGTCCGCCTTTTTGGAAACAGCGAAACCCTACGCGGCCGCGCTGCACAAGGCCGATCCTGAGATCATCCTTCAGGCTGCAGCCTTTGAAATCGTCACGCGAGGCGTGGAATCGATCTCGATTCCCGAGGCCGTGCTTCGGGAATTCGGCCAACCCGTGACCCACGGCACTTTTCGTTACGAGGACATGCTCTACGCCAATGGGCGTTTCGTGAATCACTGGGGCGGCAACGGGTCTGTCCCCGATATGAGCCGGCTGGAGACGCGCTTGTGGTTCTATTTTCTCGTCACGAGTTACATCGATGTGGGAATCGAGGCCATCCATTTCGGCCAGGTCGGCCTGATGGACAAAAACGATCCCGGCCACGCCGGCTGGCTGGACCTGCTGGGCCGGGTGCGCGCCTACGCCCGCAAACATGCCCGCAGACATTTCCTGGTTTGCGACGCCCACACGCCGACCGGAGGTTACGTGGAAGGCGGCAAACTGCTGTTCGATTTTCATTCCTTCCCTTTGCGCATCGTCGAAGTGACCAACGAGACTTACAAAGGAGTCCTGAAGGTTGGCTACTCCGACTCCATATTCACCAGGAGCAAAGGTGGCACCACGCCCAGCGGATGGTCGTGCGAGCACCTGCCGTTCCTCGTGGAGTTCGATAATTTTGGCAGAAGCAATCCAGGCAAGCCGAGCAAGTCGCCGTTCATCTGGGGTTGGGACGAAATCACCTGGTTCGCGCTGCTGCCCGAACCGGAACGCAACGACTGGCTGCGCTACGCATGGAAATGGGTCAAAGACACCGACCCCAATGGCCATCTCCAGATGCCCGGCAGCCGAATCATGTCGCCGGGAACTCCCGACAAGCCGCGCTGGTATTGGGCCAACACGCGCAGCGAGGCATGTCCAGCCGGCTTTAATACGGAGGAGACGATTCGATCCATTTGGGCGGTCGATTCGGCAAAGCCATAGCCACGAAGTTATTGACCACGGATTACGAGGATAACACGGATGAAGCCACGTCAGCATCGCCTATCCGTGCAATCCGCGTAATCCGTGGTCAATCTTAGCTCAGAGGACAAGCTGCTGCTAGCGCCTAGAATCAAGGAAAGTCAAACCCGGTGAAACCACTTGAAGCCCAGTCGAACTGAGTCAAACCAACTCAATACTCAGCGGTTCAGCGCACCCCAACCGAGTCACAAGTTCTTCCATCGTGAAGTTTCGTTTCGAGGCGAGCAATTGATCGGCGGTGGCGCCGTGCTGCCAGACGGCGAAGTGCAGCGCCTGCGATGGATTCACCTGAAACTCCGGCTGGGCGAGCATCCCCGCGATGTAGCCAGCCAGCACGTCGCCGCTGCCGCCCTGGGCGAGGCGGGGATTGCCCGAGAGATTCACGGCAATCGGCTCCGAGCCGCGCCCGACAAGCGTCTGGTGGCCTTTCAAAACGACCCAGCAGCCGCCGAACTTTTGCGACAGCGCCCGCAATGCTGCCGGACGATCCGATTGAACGCCGGCCGTCGAGCCGCCGAGCATCCGTGCCGCCTCACCGGGATGGGGCGTGATGACACGGAGGCTCTTTTCGGCCGTCGCGCCGGGCGGAAGCCAGTCCAGTGCGCTGGCGTCCGCGATTACCGGGACTTGCGAGTGTTGCCAGAGCGAACGGGCCGCGTCGCGAACGCTCTGCGCAAGGTCCTTCGCCGCCAGCCCGGGTCCCACGAGCACCGCGGTGACGTTGCCTGGCAGTTCGGGCTGTTGGGTGTAGGGCTGGACCATCACCGCCTGGAGCTGCGCCGCGACCGGCGTGTAAATCGACTCGGGGACGTGGAGCGTGATCAACCCCGGCTGCGCCCGTTGCGCGCCGCGCGCGGCGAGCACGGCCGCGCCGTGGAAGCCGCGGCTGCCTGCAAGGATCGCCAGGTGACCGAACGCGCCCTTGTGTCCACTCACAGGACGCCGCGGCGGGTAATCCTGGAAGTCTTCAGGCACGACGGCGGCGAAGTCCGACTTGAAAGGGCAGGGGACCAATCCGATGTCGCGGGCGATCTCCAGCCGGCCGACGAACGGCGCGGCGGCAGTGCTTATCAAGCCCCGTTTCACCGCCCCGAGTGTCAGTGTGACCGTGGCCCGGATGGCGGCGCCGAAGGGCAGCCCGTTGTCGGCGTCCAACCCGCTCGGCACGTCCACGGCAAGCAGGGGCAGGTCGGTGTGATTGATGAGTTCGATGAGCCTGGACCAGTCCGCGGAGAGCGGACGATTCAGCCCGATGCCGAACAGCCCGTCGACGATGAGCGCGGGACGGCGCGCCAGCAGCGGCTCGAGGTCCCGTTGCGCGAGGTCGGGTTCCGTCACGCGGAGCACCTCCTTTCGCCGCCCCGAAATGAACTCGGCGGCGAACGCCGTGTCGTCCCCGTTATGGCCTATGCCGGCAAGGAAGAGGACGACGTCGTCGGATCGGGTGAGCGATTCGGCGGCGCGGGCCACGGCCTGGCCGGCGCGGCGCATGACGGTTTCCTCCCGTGCGCCGGCGGCCCAGGTGGCTTTTTCCCATTGGCGCATCTGCGCCACGGTGAGGACCGGGATCGGCATGGCGAAGTTTTATCGACTTCGCGGGGTGAAAGGAAGCGATACGTGGAAGCGTTGAAACGTTGAAGCGTTAAATCGTGGAAACGTGGAAACGTTGAATCTTTGAATCGTGCTCGTGCGGTCGTGCTTCAGTGATTTAACGATTTAACGATTTAACGATTTAACGATTTAACGATTTAACGGCTCACCGGTTCAACGTTCCGGCTCTGCGCTTGAGTAGCGTCCGGGACGACGAATTGGAACGCAAACGCCCTCGGCTCGCCGGGTCGATACTCGAACTCCTGCGCAAGCGCGCCCGCTTTGAGGTGCGTCGCAGTGAGAGTGTAGCGGCCTGCCGGCAGGCCGGCCGGAAGGCGAAAGCCGCCGTTGGTGTCGGTGACCGAGTAGAACGAGTGGTCGACCACGCAGCCGTAGGAAAACATCCAGGGATGGACATCGCACTTGATGCGGAGGAATATCTCCGGCTTCTTGAAGACAAAGGAGTTGACCGATCCTCTCCGCGGCTGAGCGATGTTCTGCTCCGGATTCAGCCGCGGCGTGATGTGCACGTTGTGGAGCTCGGGATCGGAGTTCCTGATTTGCAATGTCTGACTAGTCTGCAACCCGAAGACGTACGGCTCGAACATGCAACCCACCTGGTCGAGCAGCACGGGTTTTTCTGATGCCGCGCCGTGGCCGGTGAGTCCCTGGCTGATGTAAACGAACACGTTGGCCAACTGACCGGCGGAGTTCACGACGTAGTGGCGCGTCGTGGGGCGTTTTCGATTGAGTCGACCGCAACTCGGGCCGAGGTCGATTGGAATTTCGGGCTTCGGCATGCCGAGCAGCGTCGCGACCCCGGTGATTTCGGCGTCGAATGTGCCAGCGACCTCTCCCTCCACTCCGCCGGCTCCTGGCGCAACTCCGAAGCCGGAGATGCCTTGGAAGGCGACGGCGCCAGAGTTTGGCGACTCGGAGGGCGGCTGGGCGACCGGACTATCCGAATTCGCCCGAGGCGATTGGGGAACGCGGGCAGTGGAACGGACCTGGTTCGTCAGAGCGCGGCGAATTGGCGGCGGGGGGCTGGGTTCAACGCCCGCTTCAGCCGGCTCGTCCACCGTGGATCCCGCCTGAGCGGCCGCCGCCTGCCTGCGTTTTCCCAATGTCCGATCCGTGTAGGCCCGGATCACGATCAGCACCAGGCAGACCAGGATGAGGGAGAGGACCAGCAAGATCAGCTTGCTGACGAGCGACGCATTGTCCGTGTTCATGGCGTAGGAATCAGACGAGCAGCCTGGACCACCGATTCAACGCCGATCTCCTGCGGAAGTTTCGCGAGAGGCTCGGAAACTTCTTGGCCCCTCCTCCCACTTCGCTATCTTCGCGACTTGCAATTTGCATGAAGTACCGGGTCTTGGGCAAGACAGGCTGGAAGGTTTCCGTGCTTGGGTTCGGCGCCGCGCCACTGGGCGGGATGCACGGGGCATTCTTCGAAAAGGACGGAATTCGGGCCGTCCACACCGCGATCGATCTCGGGATCAACTTCATCGACGTCGCCCCTTACTATGGCCTGACGATGGCCGAATCCGTCCTCGGCAAGGCGCTCCAGGAGCTGCCGCGCGAGAAATTCCTGCTGGCCACCAAAGTCGGCCGCTACGGCGCGGACGAGAAGGATTTTGATTTCTCCGCCGGGCGCATCATCCGCAGCGTCGACGAGAGCCTCAAGCGCCTGCGCGTGGCGCACATCGATCTCATCCAGTGCCAGGACATCGAGTTCGCGACGACCGGGCGCATCGTGGACGAAGCTCTCCCCGCGCTTCAGAAACTCAAGCGCCAGGGCAAGGTCCGGCACGTCGGCGTGACCGGGCTGCCGTTGAAGGTCTTCCGCAAAGTGCTCGAGCGGGCACCCGTGGACACGATTCATTCCTACTGCCACTTCTGTCTCATCAACACCACGCTGGTGCAACTCCTGCCCGAGCTGACCCAGAAGCGCACCGGCATCATCAACGCCGCCCCGCTGGGCATGGGTTTGCTCACTGAGAAAGGACCGCCTCCGTGGCATCCCGCGCCCGCCGCCATTCGCGACGCTTGCGCACGGGCCGTCGAACATTGCCGGAAGAAGAAAGTCAGCCTGCCGCAGCTCGCGCTGCAATTCGCCGTGTCGCACCGCGACCTCAGCACCACGCTCGTCGGCACGTCGAACCCGAAGAAGATTAAGGAAAGCGCTAAATGCATCGATCGGCCGCTCGACCACAGCCTGCTTGCCGAAGTGCAGGACATCCTCGCGCCCATCCGCAATGGGATGTGGGTGAGTGGGAGGAAGGAGAACAACTGACTCGTTAAAACGTTGAATCGTTGAATCGTTAAATCGTGCTGGCGTGCTCGCGCTTCAGCGGTTTAACGATTTAACGATTCAACGATTCAACGATTTAACGATTCAACGATTCAACGATTCAACGATTCAACGATTTAACGATTCAACGATTCAACGATTTAACGATTCAATGATTTAACGATTTAACGCGAATGAAACTCATCGACCTCAGCCAGCCCCTCTACGACGGCGCGCCCAACTGCCCGGCGCATCCGCCCGTGAAGTCGGAAATTCTCGCCGACCATCCGCAAACGGGCTGGCGGGTCGAACTCCTCACTCTGGCCAGCCACTCCGGAAGTCACGTCGATGCGCCCTTCCACAAGCTGGCCCATGGCCCGAACCTGGACCAAATCTCCCTCGAACGCTGGACCGGCCCTGCCTTCATCGCCGACCTGCGCGACTCGAAACCCGACCGCCCGCTTGATGCCTCGCTCCTCGCCGAACGGCTCGATGGCCACGCGCTGGCCGAGCATATCGTTCTGCTGGCCACCGGCTGGGGCCGCAAAAGAGCCCGGACGGACGAATGGCTTCATCATCCTCCCTACGTCTCGCCCGACGGCGCCGAGTGGCTCGTCGCCCAGAAGATTCGTGGGGTTGGCATCGACCACTTCTCGATCGCCGGCTCGCGGGACGACATCAACCCGGTCACACACACCATTCTCCTCGGCGCGAATATCTGGATCGTCGAGGAACTTTGCTTCCCCGATGAAGTCTTCCGGCTGAGGCAGCCTTTCGAGTTCATGAGTCTTCCAATCAACCTCCGCGGGCATACCGGCGCCTTCTGCCGGCCCGTCATTGTCTTGCGCTGATTGGACGCTTTGCGCTTGTCCCGGCCCTCAGGGACGGTCAAACTGTGTGGTGCTGTGATAAGACCATTTCCCATCGGTCGATGCTTTACGCGGAGGATTCGCTGGGGAATTCGTGTTCTCACAGGCATTCCCGTTTTGTTTTCCGGCCCTCACTCCATCGTAGCGCAACAGCCGCCTGCGGGTCTCTCAACTCATTTGTCCCCGGTGGTGGGTGAGAGCGTAAACCGGTATTGCATCACTTGCCACGACAGCGAAATGAAAAAGGGCGGGCTGGCACTGGATCGCATCTCCATCGATGACGTGGCCCAGCATCCGGACGAATGGGAACGGGTCATCCGAAAACTGCGCACCCGCCAGATGCCGCCATTGGGAAAGGACCGGCCCGCGGAACGCGTTTACGATGACGTGGTCGCCCGGCTGTCTTCTTCGCTCGATCGCGCTTCCTCGAAACATCCGAATCCGGGCCGGACCGCGACATTCCGGCGGCTGAACCGCACGGAATACCGAAACGCCATCCGCGATCTTCTGGCGTTGGACATCGACCCGGCGGCGCTGCTGCCGAAGGACGATGTGAACCACGGCTTCGACAACGTGGCGGCCGGCGATCTGTCTCCTACGCTCTTGAATCGCTACATCTCCGCGGCGGAGAAGATCAGCCGGCTGGCGGTCGGGGCGCCCAGTCGCGCGCCCGGCGGGGAGACGTTCCGCCTCCGGCCGGACCTCACGCAGGAGGAGCATGTCGAAGGGCTGCCGCTCGGCACGCGCGGAGGCGCGTTGCTGTTGCATACCTTTCCGCGCGATGGCGAGTATGAGATCCAAATCCGCCTTACCCGCGACCGTAATGAAGAAGTCGAAGGCTTGCGCGAGGCGCACGAACTGGAGGTGCTGCTGGATCGCGAGCGTCTGACGCGGTTCACGGTGGCGCCTCCAATGGGAGACAGGAATTTCGAGAATGTGGATGCACATCTCAAGGTGCGCGTGCCGGTGACCGCCGGCCCGCATCAACTGGGCGTGACGTTCCTGAAGAATCCCTCCTCGCTGATCGAAACCAGGCGCCAGCCCTATAGCGCGCACTTCAACATGCACCGGCATCCTCGCTTGACGCCGGCCGTTTATCAAATCTCGG
>DASTLJ010000246.1:0-3365 GCA_035715125.1 Verrucomicrobiia bacterium | reverse complement strand
CTTCGCGATGCCGAACAGGATGTCCGCGCGCTTGCGGGGCGCCAGATCGCGCCAGCCCTGGGTAAAAGCGCGGTGGGCGCCTTCGACGGCAGACTGGACATCGGCGGCGCCGGCGGCGGCAACTTCACAGAACACTTCCTCAGTGGCCGGATTGGTTTGCGGGAGGCTGCGTCCGTCACTGCCGCGACGAAATTCGCCGTCGATGAAAAGCTCGGTCGGAAAGCTGAGAGCCGTGCTCATGGCGTTGGAGTAGCAGCCGGCGGGGCAAGCTCAAAGATCAATCTGGTTTGTACTCCACGAAACGGCGGACCACTTTTCCCTCCCGTGTCTCGCAGACGAAGTAGCCTTTTTCCTTCGTGCCGTCGTGGTTGCCGCGCTTGAGGGAGCAACAGCGGTTCGTGGTCAGCGTCACGGCGCCGTCGAACCGTTCGGTGAAACCGTGGAAGTGCCCGCAAAAAACGGCCTGGAGGTTGAAGTCCAGGAACCGCTCCAACAGCGCGTCGGCATTGCGCGGGCGGTAATTGACGCCCGCACCCATGGGAAAATGGGTAAAGATGACGGTTGGCTTGCGTTTGCTCAGCCGCCAGAGGTAGTCGTCGAGCCACTGGAAGGTCGCCGGTTGAATCTCTGTCTTCTCGTATTTGAGGCCCTCGGAAGTGTCCAGCCCGACGAATTGCCAGCCCTCGTGGAGGAAGAAGTAATTCATCCGGAGTGGAAAAGTTCGCGAGTAGGCCTGCCGATCCGTTTGGTTGAGGTAATCATGATTGCCGATTACCGGATACATCGGCCGGCGCAATCCACGGAACACCTCTTTCGCCATGCCGAAATACTTCTTCTCGCCTTTATCCGTCACGTCGCCAGCGTGGAGGCAGAAATCCGCGCCCTCTGTCTTCATCTGGCGAACCAGCCCCTCTATGTAGCCTTCGCATTCGGGGCTTACGCAATGCGTGTCATTCACGACGAGAAAACGGAAAGTGCCGCCGCTCCCCCGCCCTTCAGCCCGCAGCACGCCGGGCCAGGCGCCAAGCGCCAGGAGCGCGCCCGCGCCCAGCCGCCAAAGGGCCGCGCGGCGGGACATCAAGGCCTGCCAATCTTCCGAACGTGTTCGCACCTTGAACTCCTGAATCGCGACTGGAGCGCCGAGCTCCCGCTCGGCTCGAACCCGCTCTGTGTCGGCAGGCCGAGCAGGAGCTCGGCGCTCCGGTCGATAAAGTGAATTGCGTCCGCTCATGTCGGCTTCAATTCGAGCATCGCGCCGTGCACGTCCCGCAGCCCGGCCAGCAGCTTTTGCCAGTCGCCGCGCGTGGTTTCCCAGCCGCTGCTGAACCGCAACACGCGGCCCGCCTCCCCGGCTTCCAGGCCCATTGCCGCGAGGACGTGCGACGGGTCCTCGCGTCCGCTGGCGCAAGCTGATCCCGTGGACACGGCGAACCCCGCCTTGTCCAGCTTCACCACCCAACGCTGCCGGCAATCGCTCTCCGGCATCATTGCCGAGACCGTGTTCCAAAGCCGCTCCGTTCCCGCCCCGACAATCGAGGCGCCAAAAAGTTCGCCGGTGAGCGCCTGCTCGAATTCCTCGCGCCACTCGAGCCGTTCGCGCTGCGCGCCGCGCGCGAGGGCCGACTCGCGAGCTTCCAGCGCCGCGACCATCGCCAGCACGCCGGCTACGTTCTCAGTCCCGGCCCGGCGCCCTTCCTCCTGCTTTCCTCCGGACAGCAGCGGCGCGATGGCTGACCCGGTCGGGCACTTGAGGAAGCCCACGCCGCGCGGCCCGCCAAATTTGTGGGCCGAGCCGCTGACAAAGTCGCACGCGCCAAGGCCCGACGCGGGCAACTTGCCGATCCATTGCGTTGCGTCGCACAAGAAGGGCGCGCCGCGGCTACGGCAGAGCGCCGCGATCTCCCGCCACGGTTGCAGAACTCCGGTTTCATTGTTGGCTGCCATCACCGCCACCGCACGGGCGCCGCGGCCGGCCAGTTGCGCTTCCAGCCAGTCCAGCGAAACGACGCCGCGGCCATCGACCGGGATCGTTCGCACACTTTCCCCGAAATGCCGCCGCGCGGGCGACAACACCGACGGATGTTCCACGGCGCTGACGAGCAGCGCGTCCGGCCGTCCGGTCGACATCCCCGCCAGGTGACTGAGGACGGCATTGTTCGACTCCGTGGCGCCGCTGGTCCAGACGATGTCTCGCGCGTCACAGCCGAGCGCCTTCGCCAGCCGGTCGCGCGCCGATTCCAATGCCGCGTCCGCTCGCGCTCCGAGCCGGTGCGGACTCGACGGATTGCCGACCAGCGTCTCGACCGCCTCAAGCCAGGCACGCTTCGCCTCGGGCAGAAGCGGAGTCGTCGCGTTGTGGTCGAAGTAAAGCATCGGAGAAAAGATAATCCGGCGAGGGCCCGAGACGAGCCGAAAGTTGCGCCGTGATGCGTAGTGGGGCAGGCGACCCGCCTGCCGTAGTCTCTGACCGGCGACTGGCCTGTCAGTTCGTCGTTGCTCTAGTATCTTGCAGGCGGGTCGCCTGCAAGACTGGCGCAGACGAGGCGTCTGCGCCACTGCGGTAGACCGGGCATCACGCGACCAGCCGAATCGCGGTCCCTCGCTCAGGTTGGAATCAACCGCCGGATTCGATTCAAACATCCACCTCTTGCCAAGGCGCTGGCAGACGCGATACTCGCCCCATCCGATGCAACCTCCGCGGCCAAAAACTTTGCATTACAAGCGGTCGAACTTCGCCACGCAGTTGCCGGTCGATTTTCTTTACACCCCGTCCCACGCCTGGCTCGCCGCCGCCGGCCCCGGCCGCTGGCGCGTCGGGCTGACGAAGTTCGCGACGCGCATGTTGGGCGAGATGGTCGATCACGGCCTGGAGATTGAACCCGGCACGCCGGTGGAGTGCGGACAAATCATCGGCTGGGTCGAGGGTTTCAAGGCCATTTCGGACCTGTTTTGCGTCGCCGACGGCCGCTTCCTCGGGAGCAATCCGGCGCTCAAGGAACGGATGGCGCTGATGACAAAAGATCCATTCGGCGCAGGCTGGGTGTACGAGGTGGAAGGCCGTCCGGATGCCCGCTGCATCGACGTGCAAGCCTACCGCGACCTGCTGGACAAAACGATTGAGCGCCTGCTCGCGCAACGGAAGGGAGAAACAATCGAATGAGTTCCGAGTTCCGAGTTCCGAGTTCCGAGTTGGAGCGCCGAGCTCCCGCTCGGCGCGAACTTGCGGTGTCTCAACGGGACGAGCAGGAGCTCGGCGCTCCGGGGCAAGGAGAGGTGGCCAGTACCGCCAACCCGGAACCCGGAACCCGGAACTCGGAACTCCCGAAAGCCCGCTACATCATGATCGGCGGCTTCCTGGGCGCCGG
>DASTLJ010000245.1:0-20765 GCA_035715125.1 Verrucomicrobiia bacterium | reverse complement strand
GACTGCAGAACTTCGCGGTCGAAATTCGCTTCATTGAGTTCGATGGTTGGTTTCATAATTCAGTGTCCTTCCAGTGAGGGTTCCGGTTTTGGTTCAAAATCGTGCAACTCCGCCAGCAATCCGTCGAGGTCGAGTGGCCTGGTGGTCATTCGCAACTGTCCACCGGCACGCGGCCATTCGTCGCGCGGGCGGTCGCAATAAAGTTCGATGCCGTTGCCGTCCGGATCGCGCAGATAGATGGCTTCGCTGACGCCGTGATCGGAGGCGCCCTCGATGGGCACACCATGATCGAACAGGCGCTTGAACGCGCGCGCCAGCTCGCGGCGGCTCGGATAAAGAATCGCGAAGTGGTAAAGCCCCGTCCGACCGGGCGGCGGTTGCGGCGCGCCTTCGCCGGCCCACGTGTTGAGGCCGATGTGATGGTGATAACCGCCCGCCGAGAGAAAGACCGCGCCCGAACCGTAGCGCTGCGTGACCTCGAACCCGAGCGCGTCGCGGTAGAACCGCAAAGCGCGTTCGAGGTTCGAGACGGTCAGGTGAATGTGGCCGATGCGGACTTCGGGATGGATGGCGGTGGTCATGGTTCGATGCAATGCGGACCTACGGCAGGTCTTCCGACCGTCGTTCTCAATCACTTCTTGAAACTGTCGCGGTCATCGGCTTCGAGATAATCGAAGAGCGTGGTGCGCTCCGGTTTGAGTCCCAGTCGGGAGCACTCGCCGGCAAACCAATCCCTGCTCTCTGGGTCATCGTAAGGCCGCCTTGCTTCGACGGAATCCGACCACGCCTTGATTTCCGCCGCGGTTTTCGGCGTGCCGTGCGTGTTCAGCCAGGCCGCGATTTGCTCGTCGCTCGCGCCGGATGCGAGCAAGGGCTTCACTTCAGCGCCCGTGACTCCTTTGAATCCGAAGAGCATGTTATCCACCGGGCAGTCGAAGTGGTATTCGCCGGCGGTGCCATTCAGGAACGCTCGGCCTTTGTCGGCCATCCGGACGAGGATGGCGTAACCACCGATGCGGATGCGCGGACTGCGTGGAGCTTCTTTCGAGAGATCTCGTGCTGTGTTCATAATGTTTGGTTTGGTTCTGTTGAAACTTGGCTGAGGTTCAGCGATAGCCTCCTGCAACGGTCAGGGTTTCGCCAGTGACCCACGCAGAGTCCGGAGAAGCGAAGAAAAGCGCAGCCGTGGCGATGTCTCGCGGCTGGCCGATGCGGCCCAGCGGCGTCTGCGCCTCGACCTGCTTGCGCATGTCGCTTTCGGCGATGCCGGCGGCGTGGACGCCTTCCGTCTCCACCATGCCGGGATTGATGGCGTTGACGCGAATGCCACGCGGCCCGAGTTCCTTGGCGAGTGAGCGCGTGATCGCATCCACCGCGCCCTTGGTGCCGCTGTACACCGCGGCGGCAGGTACGCCCATCGTGCTGACGATTGAACTGATGTTGACGATGCTTCCGCCCGCGGGATTGAACTGCCTCACCGCCGCCTGTGTGGCGAGAGTGAGTCCGAGCACATTCAGATCAAATAGCTTGCGGAAGTGTTCTTCGGTGATCTCTTCGACGGGCGAAAACTCGTAGATGCCCGCGTTGTTCACGAGAATGTCGATCGGACCGAACGCCTTCTTCGTTTCGGCAAACAGATGATCGATCTCCGCCTTCTTTGCGACGTTGGCTTTCACGGCAATCGCCCGACCGCCATTGTCAGTGATGTCGCTGACGACGCGGGCGGCTCCGTCTTTGCTGGAGGAGTAGTTCACCACCACCGAGGCGCCTTCGGCGCCCAGACTTTTGGCGATGGCGGCGCCGATTCCTTTGGAAGCGCCGGTGACGACTGCAACTTTGCCTGCGAGTTTTTTCGTGCTCATGATTTCGATGGGTTGATGTTGTTGTTGTTGTCTGCGAATGGAGTTCAGTTCAAATCGAACAGGAGCGCCTGGGCTGGAGCCTTGGCGCTCAGGGTCAACGTCGGTTCTTCGTTCAATGCCACGCCATCGCCAGCGTGCAAGTTCTGGCCGTTCAACGTCAATTCGCCCTCGGCGACCTGCAACCAGGCATGGCGGCCGGGCTTCAAGGCGTGAGTCGCGCCGGTGCCTTCCCCGAGTCGCGCCAGCCACACGTCTGCGTCCTGGTGGATGGACACCGAACCATTGCGACCGTCGCGTGATGCCACGAGCGTGAGTCCCTGGTTCGCTCCGCCATTGCCGAACGAACGTTCAGCGTAGGCTGGCGTCACGCCTTTGCGCTCGGGCTTGATCCAGACTTGCAACAGGTGCACCGGCTCGACCGGTGAATAATTGAACTCGCTGTGCTCGATGCCGGCGCCGGCGCTGATGCGTTGCATGTCGCCGGGCTTGAGCACGGCCTGGTGGCCCATGCTGTCGCGATGCTGAAGGGCGCCGCTGAGGATGTAGGTGATGATTTCCATGTCGCGGTGCGGATGCGTGCCGAAGCCGCCGCCGCCTGCAATGGTGTCGTCGTTGATGACGCGCAGGCTGCGGAAGCCCATCCAGCTCGCATCGTAATAGTCCGCGAAGGAAAAGGTGTGGTGCGCGTCCAGCCAACCGTGGTTGGCGTGGCCCCGTTCGTTGGCTCGTCGAATTGTCATCATAGCTGGAAACTCTATCGCTTACGTCGTGCCAACTCGCACGCGGGCATGCGCGATACTTTGTAACCCCCATGTCGACAATGGGTTGAGCGCATTTCGATGCCATCAGCCGATTCAGCAACACAGCAACGCGATTGCGTTGTTCACCCATTCTGCGTTGTCTCGCAACGCATCGGAGTTGCGCGATGGCCCGCCCGGTGGTAGGAGGTTTTTCATGAGCACGGCCGCCCCGACCCGCCACGAAAAACCCGTTGCCGACCCAGGCGATCCCGCCGCGTTGCTGGCGCGCACCCAGGACATGAGCCGCCGGCTGCAGGAGCGGGAGGAGTTTTACCGTTCCATTCTCGAAAGCCTCGGCGAAGGGATCATCATCACCGACCGCGAAAGCCGAATTCTGTACGCCAATTCGCGCATCGAGTGCCTGACCGGACGCACGCGCGCCGAGCTGATTGGCGCCGTCAGCTACGAATTGCTTTCGCCGCGGGAGGAATGGCCCGCGATGCGGCGCCGTCTCAAGGCACGCCTCGCCGGCAAGGAGGAAGCCTACGAGCTGGAGCACATCCGCAAGGACGGCGGGCGGCACTGGGTGTCCGTGCGCGCGTTGCCCTATCGCAACGCCCGGGGCGACATCGTCGGCACTCTTGGCCTGGTTTCGTGCATCAAGGAACGCAAGACGCTGGAGTATGAGAACGAGTATCTGCAGGAGGAGTTGCGAGGCAATTACAGCGCCATCCTCGGCGACAGCCCGGCGCTCAAGAAGGTGCTCGCGCAAATCGAGATGGTCGCTCCCACAAATGCGAACGTGCTCATTCTCGGCGAGTCGGGCACCGGCAAGGAACTGGTCGCCCGGGCCATCCATGACCGCAGCCCGCGCAAGGCCGCTGCGCTGGTGCGCGTAAACTGCGCCTCGGTGCCGCGCGAATTGTTCGAAAGCGAATTCTTCGGGCACGTCCGCGGCGCGTTCACCGGTGCGGTGAAGGATCGCGTCGGCCGGTTCGAGCTCGCCCACGGCGGCACGCTCTTCCTCGACGAGATTGGCGAAGTGCCACTCGAACTGCAGAGCAAGCTGCTGCGCGTGTTGCAGGAGGGCCAGTTCGAGAAGGTTGGCGAGGACCGCACCCGCACGGTGGACGTGCGCATCATCGCCGCGACGAACCGTGACCTCGAAGCCGACGTCAAGACGGGCCGCTTTCGTCAGGACCTGTATTATCGGCTCAGTGTGTTCCCCATCGAGTTGCCTCCGCTGCGTGAGCGCGTCGAGGACGTCCCGGCGCTCGCGCAACATTTCCTCCTGGAATCCGCCCGCAAGCTGGGGGCTGCCGCCACGCGCCTGACCCCCGCGCAAGTGAAGGAACTCCAGTCCTATGAGTGGCCCGGCAACGTGCGCGAACTCCAGAACGTCATCGAGCGCGCGGTCATCCGCTCCCGCAATGGCCACCTTGAGCTCGGCCTGCGTCCGTCAGGCGCCGCGGCCGTCCGGGCGCCGCGCAAAGCGGACTCGGCTCCGATGTCCGAACCTGCGTCTCTCCACGACCTCAAGCAACACGAGCGCGCCTTCATCCTCGACGCACTCGCCAGGACGCACGGCAAAATTTACGGCCCCGATGGCGCCGCCGCGCTGCTCGGACTCAAGCCGACAACTCTATCCTCGAAAGTCCATCGCATGGGGCTCAAAAAGATAGATCCCGCACGTAAAGATTCATGAATTCCACCGCGCCGCCGGTGTCGCGCAGGCCGAACGCGCCGCGCGCGGGCGCATCCGCGGGGAGCGTGATACGATGCGTCTCCTTGCCGTTGCGTTTCACGATCACTTCGCGTCCAATCATGGTAATCACGAAGCGCTGAGAGTTGCCCGCGGTCGCTCCGTCCAACCGCACCTCCGAGCTTTCGACGCCGCGGCACTGCACCGATGGCGTCGCGAATTTCTTGTCAGCCGCCGGCTTGGCGGGCCGGCAGTCGAGCACGAACTCCACGTCGCCGAATTCCACTTCGGTCCACAGCGTGGCGGCGGCGATTGTTTCGGCTTCACGGAGCGCCAGCCGTTCGCCGCTCGCGCGCCAGCGCGAGGCCGTTGTCGCGTTGGTCTTCCAACCGCGCAAATCGAGTCCCGTGAAAATCGTCCTCCAGCCCTGATCCAATGGCGCAGTCAGTTCCGCCGACGCACCGCTCGACGGCAGTTCCTTGATGCGTATGTTGCGGAACTCCACCGGGGCGCCTTCCGACTCCAGCGCAAGATAGCCCTTGCGATAGTTGCAGTCCTCGCCGCCCGACACCTCCTTGCCGTTGACGTGCAGCCGGAGGACGCCGTTGCTGCCGATGATGCGGTAGTGGTTCCATTCCGGCGACCCTTTGCTCCGCTCCTCGGATGGAAAGCTGCGGTCGCCATTGTACCGTCCGAACGGCTTCATCGTCGCGCCGTGAATGGGGAAGACGTCGCCGTGCGTCGTGAACCAGTCCGGTTTCTTCCCGGTCTGCTTCTCGTATTGCTCGGCGTAGCCGTGGTCGAGCACCTGCACCTCGATGCCGCGCAGAAACGGCACGCCCGGCGCGGCGATGGGCGTGCCCCAGATGAACACGCCGGAATTGCCGCCGCTGCTCAAGTGCCGCCACTCGACTTCGAGGATGAAGTTCTCGTATTGCCGCGTGGTGCGCAGCGCGCCCGTAGGCCGGCCCTTGCAATGAATGACGCCCTCGCGCACGCTCCACGTCTCCGGCGCGCAATTGGCATTCACCCAGCCGGTCAAATCGCGGCCGTTGAAGAGCGGGACAAAACCATCGTCATCCGCCGCCAGCGCCGTGGTCGCCGCTAATAACAGGAGAGGAAGGGAGAACGGTTTCACGTTGCGAGAATGCCAGCGTGATTGAAAGAATGCACGCGGGAGGGAAAGGCTGAGGCCGATTGTCGAATATGAGACCCCTTTTAGAATGTCAATCAAGCTCATATGCTCAACGAAAACAGTTTCACCTTTGCGCCGTCTCGGATTTCAATGCGGTGGGCGTCGGCATCAACCATGACGTTTTGACATTTGCAGCTAACGTCCTTCGTCGCGGTGGACGGGACAACGTGTCCACAGACGCCGCACTCGTAAAACAGATTGCTTCCAACCGGATGAGGCTTGGCCGAATCAAAGCCCTGGTATTCACGATGTTCTTTATCCCATTTCTCTTTCCGCGTCCTTTGGCGCTCCGACCAGGAGGCGAGCGATTTTAGCGCAAGCCAATACGCCGCGAACGAAGCAATTCCGGCGGCCATTGCGAAAACCCAAACAGCCATGCTAGACTGACCGCTGAGGGCTAAAACTGTTCCCGTCAAAGCCGCGACGCAGATGGCAAGCCACCAGGGAAATAAATTAATGACGCTAATGGGTGACCCCTCTTTTATTCGCTCAACGCCCGTTCCGCGGCCTCGCGGACATGGCGCTCCTTCAGGTCGGTCCGCGTGTCGCGCAGGTGTGAGTAGATGCGGGTGGCTTGGGGCTTTTGGTTGGCCGCGGCGAGCCGTTCGGCCAGCAGCAGACAGGCTTTGGTCGCCTCGGTTCGCTCCCAGCCCTCGGCGCGGTCGGCGGATTTGAGGAGCGCATCGGCTGAACTGGCGTCGCCAATGTTGGCCAGCGCCCAGGCGGCGGTGCGGCGGATGTCGCGATCTTCATCGGTGAGCGCCTTCTTCAACGCGGCGATTGAATCGGCGTCCCGCAGGACGCCCAGTGCCTGGATGAGCGTGACGCGGTTCCTGCCTTTGGACTTTTCAAGAGCGCTGCGGAACCAGGATGCCACGCCGTCGTGAATGGTCAGCAGCGATTGCGCCGCATCCCCGCACAGCTCGTCATCGAGCAACTGCTGGCCCAGCGCGTCCACGGATTCCTTGCCGCCGAGGACGCGAAGCTCGCGGACCAGAAATGCCTTCACCGCTTTGGAATGTTTGTCGCTGTCGAGTTGCGAGGCGAGGGCCGTGGCGAGGAGTCGGCGCTGGTTTTCCTGCCCGGCGCGGCCGGCGTAAATGACCAACCCGTGGAGCACGTAGCCTGGCTTGTAATTCTTGTAGTCGGCATCGCTTGGTTCCCGCACGAGTTCGAGCAATTCCACGATGCTGTCGCGTCCGCCCGACAGAATCGTGGTGAAGATTTTCTCCGCCGCGCCAAAGTCAGGGCCGGTGAATTTGCTCGCGGCGTCGCCTCGATCTGGCTTCGGTTTAGGTTTGTCGGGAGCGTCGGGCTGGGCTTGGTGCTTCGCTTCCTCTGCCTTCGCCTGAATTTGCTTGTCTGTGTCGGGCATTTGCTCGACCAGCGCGGGGACGTTCGGTTTCGTGGCGGCCATATCTAGTTCCTTTCCTGCGTTTGCGTGGCGCTCACAAGTGCCAGGGCGCACGCATGGGTTGGCTGACCAATCGGTTCGCTTCTTCGTCGCTGACGATGACTTCCTTGACGGGGTCGAACCGAATCTTGCGTCCCACGCGGATGGCGATGTTGGCCAGGTGCAGAATCGTCACAGTGCGATAGGCCGCCTCGGCATTGCCGCCCGCAGGCTTGCGCGCCTTGACCGCTTCCGCAAACGAGCGCAGCGGCTCCGGGTCGGGGATCTCCGCAATTTTTTTCCGGCTCTCCTCATCAAGGTCGCTCAGGCTGACGCCGCGCGATTGTTTGCGGTCGTATGGTTTGCCCCATTCGCCGCTGTCGAAAACGAGCGTGAAGCCGTCCGCGTACCGCAGTTCCACCCAGCCCCACACGCCGCATGCTTCGGGGTGGGCGGGCGGGGCGTGCGGCTCGATTTCGACCGGTGCCGTGTCGTCCTTGCCCCAAGTCCACGTGAGCGGATCGAGATAATGCTGTCCCATGTCGCAAAGCCCGCCGCCTTCGTAATCCCAATAGCCGCGGTGCGTGCCGCCGTGGCGGTGCGGATGATACGGCTTCATCGGCGAAGGCCCCACATACATGTCCCAATCGAGATTGGCCGGCACGGGCTGCGGCTTCGCGTTCACCAGGCCGCTCCACTCCTTGACCTTCAACCCGCCGCTCTTGGTGACGACTGCCTCGCATTGCTTCAGCAACCCACTCTTCATGATTTTGCGAGTGAGAACGTTCTTCGGGTCGCGGCTGGCGCCGAACCGGCCAAACGTCCCGATTTGGAAAACGCGCCCGTATCGCTTCGATGCCTCGGCCACCGCTCGTCCCTCGGCGATGAAGCGCGTCATGGGTTTTTCGCAGAGCACGTCCTTGCCGGCTTCCATGGCGGCGATGGAAATCAGCGCGTGCCAATGCGGCGGCGTGGCGATGGCCACGACGTCAAGGTCCCTCCGCTCCAGCACGCGGCGGAAGTCGGTGTAGATCTTCTGGTTGTCCGCGCGGTCGAGCCATTTCACGTCGCACTCGGCGAGCTTCGTCACTGCCATCCCGACCCCTTGGAAGCTTTTGACGGCCTCGCTCCAGGTGCCTGGGCCGCGTCCACCCACACCGATGAGCGCGCCGCCGAGCGTGTCGCTGGGAGAAATCTCCGGCGCGCCGAGCACGTGACGCGGCACGATGGAGATGGTGGCAAGAGCGGCGGCGGAACCAGTCAGGAAATGGCGACGAGTGATCGCCTTGAGGCGCTTTTTCATGAGCTTCAAGGTCAGACGGGATGAGCTTGGCCGCTATTCGTGCTCAATCTGCCGCTGCAGCGTCGGAGGCGCGACTTGCAGATTTTCTTTCATGGCTTTTCACCCGGTCTGGTTGCTGGCTGAGTGTAGAGAGCGGATTGCCTCTCGGCGAAAAGCTGCTGTACGGTCCACCCGCCGCCGAGGGCTTTGATGAGTTGAACGGAGGCCGCCAGGCGCTGGCCGGCGAGTTGGGCGCGTCCCCGCTCGGCCTGAAGCGCCTCGCGGTTGGCGTCCACGACCTCGAGGTAGCTCACGATGCCGGCGCGGTAACGGTCCCCGGCGAGCTCGGCGGCGCGACGGGCGTTGGTCACGGCGCGGTTCTGCGCGGCAAACTGTTCGCCGAGGTGATGAATGCCAGCGAGGCTGTTCTCCACGTCGCCGAAGGCGACGAGGATTTGCTGGCGATAGCGGGCGACGGATTCGTCGTAGGCGGATTTCGAGCGGCTATAATTCGCGACGTTGCGGCCGCCGGCAAAGATGGGAAGCGAGAGGCTTGGCCCAAGCGACCAGACCCGGCTTTCCCAATTGAACAGGGAATCGATGTCGCCGCTGACATAACCGCCCGAGCCGGTGAGGCGCACCACCGGGAAGAACGCGGCTTTCGCCACGCCAATGCGTGCGTTCGCCGCGGCGAGTTGGCGTTCGGCTTCGGCGACATCCGGCCGGCGCTCGAGCAGATCGGCGGGCAAGCCGGCGGGAATGGCCGGTGGCGGTGGATTCCATTGCGGGGCGTCCGCGCCGCTGGCGGCCAATTGGAAGGTCGCCGGGATCTCGCCGACGAGGATGGCTAGCGCGTTTTCCAATTCCGCGCGACGTTTGGCGAGCGAGGCGGCTTCGGCTTCGGTGGAAGCCAGTTCGGTTTCGGCGCGAGCGACGTCGAGTTCGTTGCCGATGCCGCCCTCGAACCGGCTGCGAACGAGCTGCACTTGCTCTTTGCGCAAGTTGACGGTGCCGGTGACGGTGGCCAATTCAGCGTCAAGCGCGCGCAGGGCGAAGTAGTTCTGCGCCACATCGGCGTGCAGCGCGAGCAGGACGCCGTGGAAGGAAGCGAGCGAGGCTTGTGCGTCGGCGCGGGCGCTCTCGAAGCCGCGCCGGACGCGGCCCCACAAATCAATCTCGTAGCTCAAATCGAGCGGTGCTCGGAAGGTGTTCGCAGTCACGTCGCCGAAGTTGGGGATCTGATTGGGCGAGTAGCGTTGGCGGGTCCAGCTTGGATTGGCATCGAGCGTTGGGAGCAATTCACTGCGGGCAACGCGGGCCGTGGCGCGGGCCTGCTCGACACGCGCGACGGCGGCTTTGAGGTCCTCGTTGTTGGCGTCGGCACGGCGCTGGAGAGCGTTCAGTGTTTCGTCGCCGAAGACTTCCCACCATGCGCCCTTCGGCACGTTGTCGAGCGGCTGGGCTTCCTTCCATGCGCCCAGGTCGTTGGTGGATTTGTACGTCGCAGGAACTGCGGTTGTCGGCTGGCGGTAGTTCGGGCCGACGGCGCAGCCGGAGGCGAGAGCCGCCAGCGCGAGGGCTTGAGTGATGCTTTTCATGGCAAGAGTGGTTCGAATGTGTGGTTGAGGACACGAAAACGTCGTCCCGCGAAAATGCCGTGGTAGGGCGCGTCGCTCCGCGCGCGCAGTCGAGCGGGCTGAAAAAAGACTGGCTTTCCTTGAAAATCGGACGCCGCGGCACGCGCGGAGCGACGCGCCCTGCCATTCATGAGGTGGTTTCTAGCGGCGATCGATTTGGTCCAGGAATTCTGTTGGCTGATTGGCGCGAAAGTGACTTGGAGTTTTGCAGTCGCGTTCATGTATTCATGCAGGTTGGAAAGTCATTCAACTGAATTTCGCCTCAAACGCAATCAAACGTTGGCCGGCGCCGAAAGCGACGGTGGAGCGACATCCGCCGCAGGCGCGCCGGCCGGCACGGATTTCTGCTTCAATCCCAGCTTCATCAGAATCGTGTAAAACACCGGCGTGAGGAAGAGGCCGAAGAGCGTGACGCCGATCATGCCGCTGAAGACCGCAGTGCCCATCGCGCGGCGCATCTCGGCGCCCGCGCCGGTCGAGACGACGAGCGGGAACACGCCGGCGATGAACGCGATCGAAGTCATCAGGATGGGCCGCAAGCGCAGGCGGCATGCTTCAAGCGCCGCCTCGACGATGGATTTGCCTTCGTCCTGTTTGTACTTCGCGAACTCAACGATGAGAATGGCGTTCTTGCAGGCCAGGCCAATCAGCACGATGAATGCGATTTGCGTGAAGATGTTGTTGTCGCCGTGCGAAAGCCATACGCCGCCGATCGCGAAGAGCAGGCAAAGCGGGACGACGAGAATAATAGCCAGCGGCAGCCGGAAGCTTTCATAGAGCGCCGCGAGCACGAGGAAGACGAGGAGGATGCAGAGAGGAAAAATCACATAGGCCGTGTTGCCCGCGAGAATTTTCTGATACGTCAGGTCGGTCCACTCGAATTGGATGCCTTGTGGCAGGGTTTCGCCGGCGAGTTTGGCGATGAGCCCCTCGGCCTGTCCGGAGCTGAAGCCGGGGGCGGGTGCGCCGTTGAGGTCGGCGCTGGGATACCCATTGTAGTGCATTACGCGGTCCGGACCATGGGTCTCCTTCACCTTCACCAGCGCGCCCAGCGGCACCATTTCGCCGTGGGCATTGCGCGTCTTGAGCCGCGTGAGGGCTTCGGGCCGGTCGCGAAACGGCGCGTCCGCCTGAGCGATGACCTGATAAGTGCGGCCGAAACGATTGAAATCGTTCACGTAAAGCGAGCCGAGATACACCTGCATCGCTTCGAACACGCTGGCGAGCGGCACGCCTTGCGACTTGGCTTTCACGCGGTCCACGTCGGCGTCGAGCTGCGGCACGTTGATTTGGTAGCTGGTGAACACGCGCGTCAGGCCGGGGGTCTGCCACGCCTTGCCAATCAGATCCTGCGACGCGGCGTAAAGTCGTTCGTAGCCGACATCGGCCCGGTCCTGGACGTGCAGCTTGAAACCGTCAATCGTCCCAAGGCCGTTGACGGGCGGCGGAGGGAAGATCGCGACGAAGGCGTCCTGAATCTGGCTGAACTCGCCGTTGAGTTGTTCGGCGATAGCCGGGCCGCTGAGGCTGGCGCCGTGGCGCTCGCTAAACGGCTTGAGTGTGACGAATACGATCCCGGAATTCGGGCTGACGGTGAATCCATTGATGGACAGACCCGGAAAGGCCACGGACGCTTCGACGCCGGGATGCTTCAAAGCAAGTTCCGACATCTTCCGCATGACCGCGTCCGTGCGGTCGAGCGACGCGGCATCGGGCAGTTGGGCGAAGGCCACGAGGTACTGCTTGTCCTGCGTGGGAACGAAGCCCGTGGGCACTTTCTGAAAGCTGAACCAGGTCAGGCCGATCAGGCCCGCGTACACCACGAGCGCGACGGCGCCTTTACGGATGACGCCCGCAACGCCAAGCGAGTATTTGTGCGAGGCCCATTCAAAGAACCGGTTGAACGGCCGGAACAGCCAGCCAAACACACGATCGATCCCCCGCGAGAGAGCGTCTTTTCTGGCGCCGTGCGGCTGGAGCAACACCGCCGCCAGGGCCGGGCTGAGCGTGAGTGAATTGAACGCGGAGATGACGGTCGAGATCGCGATGGTGATGGCGAATTGTTTGTAGAATTGGCCGCTCAGGCCGCTGATGAACGCCGTCGGAACAAACACGGCGCAAAGCACCAGCGCGATGGCGATGATGGGGCCAGTGACTTCCTCCATCGCAATGCGCGTGGCTTCGAGCGGTTTCAGGCCGCGGGCGATATTGCGCTCGACGTTTTCGACCACGACGATGGCGTCATCCACCACGATGCCGATGGCCAGGACCAGGCCGAACAGCGAAAGGTTGTTGATCGAAAAGCCCAGACCGTGCATCACGGCGAACGTGCCGACGAGCGACACGGGCACCGCCGCCAGCGGGATGATCGAAGCGCGCCAGGTTTGCAGGAACAACACCACGACCAGCACCACCAGTCCGATCGCTTCGAGCAGCGTCGTCACGACGGCCCGGATCGAGCCGCGCACGAAAACGGTCGGGTCATAGACCACGGCGTAGTCGATGCCGGGCGGGAATTTCTTCTTCAGCTCCGCCATTTTCGCGCGGACGTTGTGCGACAAATCGAGGGCGTTGGAGCCCGGCAGTTGGAAAATGGGAATCGCGGCGGCCGCCTTGTTGTTGAGCAAGCTGCGCAAAAAATATTCCGAGGCGCCCAGTTCGACGCGCGCCACGTCCTTGAGCCGCGTCGTCTCGCCGTTTGGACCGGTCTTGATGACGATTTGGGCGAACTCCTCCTCCGTCACGAGGCGGCCTTTCGCGTTGACGCTCAGTTCGAAGGCTTGGTCCTTGGACGGTTGCGCCCCGATCGAGCCGGCGGCGACCTGGACGTTTTGTTCGCGAATCGCGTTGACCACGTCGCCGGCGGTCAGGCTGCGGGCGGCGATCTTGTTTGGATCGAGCCACACGCGCATCGAGTAATCGCCGGAACCGAAGACCTGGATTTGACCGACGCCTTGAATTCGCGCCAGTTCATCCCGCACTTGGAGCACGGCGTAGTTGCGGAGGTAAAGATCGTCATAGCGGCCGTCCGGCGAGAACAGGTGCACGACCATCGTGAGGTCGGGCGAGGACTTCAGCGTGGTGACCCCCAGGCGGCGAACCTCTTCGGGCAATTTCGGCAACGCCTGGTTCACGAGGTTCTGCACCTGCACCTGCGCGATATCGACGTCCGTGCCGAGCTTGAAGGTGACGGTGAGCGTCATCACGCCGTCGGCGGTGGATTGGGAGAACATATAGAGGCTGTTCTCGATGCCGTTGATGGTTTGCTCCAGCGGCGAGGCGACGGTCTCGGCGATGGTCTTCGGGTTGGCGCCCGGATACACCGCGCGCACGACGACGGTGGGCGGGACGACTTCCGGGTATTCGCTGATGGGCAGGCGCGAGAGCGAGATCGCGCCGACGATGAAAATGATCAGGGAGAGGACGCCGGCAAAGATCGGTCGCTGGATGAAGAAGTGGGAGAATTTCATAAGGAGTTTCCTTCGTGGCGATTCGGATGGCGGAAGTTTGCTTCCTGCTTAGCGTTTTACGAGTTTTGGACCGTCGCCGCTCGCCAGCGTTTCTTGCGGCGTCACAGCCATCCCGGGCCGCACGTGTTGCAGGCCGTTGACCACGATCTGTTCGCCCGCTTCCAGTCCCGCGCGCACAATGCGCTTGCCTTGCACGGCCGGCCCAAGCTGCACGGGCCGATAGGCCACGGTGTTCGTTTCCGTGAGCGTGAGGACAAATTTCTGCGCCTGATCGGTGCCAATGGCCCGCTCCTCGACCAGCAACGCGGGATGCTGCTCGCTGGCGGGGACACGGATGCGCGCGAACAGGCCCGGCACGATGCGGCCCTCGGAATTGGGGAAGGCCGCCCGCAACAGGATGCTTCCCGTCTGAGGATCGAGCCGGTTGTCAAACGACTCGATGTAGCCCCTGTGCGGGAAGCCTTCCTCGTCGGCGAGCTGAAGCTGGACCGGAATCCGGCCGTCGCCGCTGCCGGCGATTTTCTTGCCCTGCAACAGCGTGTTGAACTTCAGGAGCGAGTTCTCGTCCACGTCGGCGTAAACGTAAACGGGATCCACCGACACGAGGGTCGTGAGCAACGTGGCATTGCCGGCAACCCCGCTGACGTAGTTGCCCACGGTCACGAGTTCGCGGCTGGCTCGCCCGTCGATGGGCGCGCGGACCTCGGTGTATTCCAGATCGAGCTTCGCCGAGTCACGCGCCGCCTCGGCGGCCAGGACGGCGGCCCGTGCTTCCTGAAAGCGGGCCTGGCGCGCTTCTGCGTCCTCGGTGGAGATGGCTTTGTTGGCCAGGAGTTGTGCCGTGCGGCTCGCTTCGCGCTCCGCGTTCTGCAAGCGCACCTGGGCTCGCTCACGCTCGGCGTTCGTGCGGTCGAACTCGGCCTTGTGCCAGCGCGGATCAATCACGAAGAGGGTATCGCCCTTTCGGACGAGCTGCCCGGATCGAAAGCGCACTTCCTGAACGTAACCCGAGACGCGCGGGCGCACTTCGACGCTTTCCACGGGCGCGGTCCGTCCGGTGAATTCGTCCCATTCGACGATTTCACGCTGTTCAACCGGGGCGACGGTGACGGTGGGCGCGGGCGGGTGCGATGGGGCTGCATGCTGGCCGCAACCCACGATCAGTGCGGTCGTGGCAATCAATGCGAGGGGGAGCGGACTGAAGCGAACAAAGCTTTTCAGGAACATACGATTTAAGGATTGATGGTTTCGATTGAGTCGAGAACGGCGGCTTCATGCGGCAAACGCCTGGAGTGGCCGGGCTTGCCGGACGGACTGCTGGCGTTCGTGCCAGGAAGCGACCTTGCTCGCCTTCTCCTGGGCCAGAATCGGGAAGACCAGTTCAGGAAAGCCCGACTGCCAGGCAAGGGCCTCCGCCTCGTTGAGCGCCAGGCGGAGGAGACGTGGTTGTTGTTCGATGAGCGCGGAGAAATCGCGCTCGATATTCGCGCGCGCAACTTCAATCGCGTTCGTGGCGCTTTGGTGTGTGTTCGGGGTAGCCGCGACCGTGAGGTCGCGGGACGGCGATGCAGAAGATTTGGCAGCGACAGCGAGTTTGTAGTCGCTCGAGAATTCAGCCTGCGACCTCACGGTCGTAGCTACATGGAACGGATACGCGTTGAAGGATTGGGGAGTGTTGGACGTGTTCATATCGTTCTTGTTGGTGATGATGGATAGATTGAATCGCATACGGAAAGCATTAGTAGTTGGCTATTTAGTCAAATTTCTGTCCAAAAAAAACCGCGGCTCATGCCGGCGCTAAAGCCGGTTCTTTGACACCCAAAAGTTCGAACGCTCCGCGAACCGAATTGCGAAGGATATCGAGATTGTTCTCAATCCGGGCCTGGGTAAGCATGCCTTGAAAATAGGCAAAGAGCATTTGGGCCTTGGCGGCGGCGTCCGGCGCGTGGATCAGACCGGCGGCGTGCGCATCGCGGATGAGCGACTCGAGATACTTGCGTTTTTGATCCAAGATCTGGCGGACCAGTTTTTGGAGTTTATCTTCCTGCGTGCTGACTTCCGATCCCAAACAGAACAGGGGGCAACCCAGCACAGAGCCGCATTTGGACCGCATTTCCGACTGAAGCTGATAACCGTAGTCGCAATATTTTTTCAGGCGCTCCAGTGGGGGAATCGTGGGTGAGAACAGCGAATCCAGGTCCAACCGCCGTCGTTGCCAATCTTCATCCAGAGCTGCGGCGGCCAGATCTGCTTTGGAATCGAAGAAATAGTAAAAGCTCCCCTTCTTGACGCCCGCCCTCTCGCAAATATGGTCAATGGTCGTGCTGCCGTAGGACCCCGTCCAAATCAAATCGAGGACGGCTTCCATCAATCTTACTTTGGCATCACTGACTCGGCCCATAAATTCTTTCGCTTTCTGTGTCGCTTGCCAGGTTTTTGGCTCGGACGACGCGAATCTGGACTAAGTTTACTAGTCAGTCAACTATTTTCTTAAACTTTTTTCGTCCGCTCGGTCATCCCCACAGATTCAACATCTTCCGTTCGACCAGCGGTCGACTAATGGTTCGGCTGCGGCGGGGCAGGTTGAACAGTCGATCGCCAAACGGTGACGCGGCGAACATAAATCTCAGCAGGCGTGACCTCCAGTCGAAAGTCGGCCCCGCCGTTCTGCGAGTTCATGAAGACTCCATCCGTGACGTTGAACGTCGCGGTCTGCCACTGGTTGGATCCTTGGACGGGCGCGAAGCGGATGCCGGTGCCCAGTGTCGCCGTCCTTGCCACACTGGGAGGCGCGGCCTTGTAACGCTTGTGCGTCTCTCCTTCCAATCCGTCGTATTGAAGTCTGATGAAGGTCGGGACGGCAACCCGATACTCAATCTCGATCCGGGCAGCCTTCAACTCGTCGCGCTTGAAGTCCGGATGAATGGCGAAGTAGACGTAGCCGAACGTCTTGTTGGCAGATTTGCGATTGTGATACCGGCAGGGCACACCGTCCAGGGTCTCGATGGTCGTCCGGCCGTCCGGTTCATCAGCCACGTGCCTCAGGCCGTCCTCGTCGCTTTCCTGGCCGAGCAGGATGCTGACGACGTTGCTGGTGGAGTAGTCCCTCGTCCCAGCCGGTGGCGACGTGACAGGCTCGGGCTTCCCCGTTTTCGTCGAATCGATGTCGGAGAGAAGAACCGATGGTGCGCTCGCGTCGGCGGTGGCTTGCGATTCCTGCTGGCGCGTCCTCAGGAATAAGACCAGCGCGGCCACCGCTGCCGCGCCAAGCACAATGATTGTAAGCAGACGCCGCCATAAGCTGCCGACGGAACCGACCACCAGGCCTCCTGCTTCAACTGCGTCTCGCAACTCCTGCATTTGTTCGGAATGGCGCTGGCTGTCCTTCGTCATCACCCAAAGCGCATCATCCCAGTTGTCTGTGCTGATCGTAAATGTTTGCCCTCTGAACGTAAATTCCGCACTGACATTCTCTCCAGACCAAAAGGACCGCCGACGCGTGGTAAAGACGAGCCCGGGCAAGTGCTCGATGGAACGACAGAGAGCAGCAAATCTCATGACAGGCACTCGAAAGCTGACCCCTTTGTTGTATTCCTCCGTTTTCATCACCAGGATGCCAAACACGTTTTCGAACACCAACCTGTGGCCAGATTCTCTTGCATTGTGGCAAACCTGAACATGCCAAAGTCCTTTGTCAAAAGGTTAGAAGAGCTGACCGCCAATTCTCACCACGAGCTTGAGGAGGCAACAGTTTGTCGCCGTCGGCGTGAGGAGGCGGACAAGGTGACCCCACGGTCCATCCGCCTCCTCAGGTCGGCGGCTACGTTTATTGGTCTGCGAGAGTCGTCTCGGTCGCGATGGCTCCGCAGTACAGCGCCCAGGAGGGCGCAGAAAATGGAGCGCAACTGACGCGATTTTCATGCCCCCTCCATGCGCCCCTCCGGGGCGCCCGGTTCTGGACCGGCCAAACCGGGGGCCGCGCTCGCAGCCTCGCTTGCCCCCGGCTACTTTCATTTGCCCCTCCGGGGCAGGGGCAGTCAAGCGACAGCCGTCGGCGGGGAGATATGGAGTGCGGCGGCAAGCGCACCGCGACGCCGCTTTGGATTGCGGATCGCCCAGCCAAAGCGCTGTCGCCGCTTCGCTCTGCCAGCGCACTCCAAATGATTCGACCCGTGACGCTTTCACAATCATGCCTCTGCAACGTTGCGCCCTCGAGCCGGCGTCCTGGCGAATCTTACTTATTTGCAAGAGATCTTTCGGGCGTCCTGCCCCCTCACCCCGGCCCTCTCCCCCTCCGAGGGGGAGAGGGAGTCCGCCCCTTATCCCCCTTCCCATCCTGCCGAAAATCCTTTATACAAACTCCGCCCGAGCGGTGTCTATCGGGTGAATGTGACGATGTCGCACTGGTGCCAGAGCCTCTACGAGTCGCACGCGGCGCAGATAATTCTGTACGGCCGCGCGCTGGGGCTTGGCCACAGCGAGGCCGAGGACGTGCTGCAAGAGACGTTCGTGGCGCTGCTGGAGCGGGAGGAGGCGCCGGAACAGCCGTTGCACTACTGCCTGCGCAGCTTTCGCAATCGGGCGCTGAACCACAAGCGCAGCCTCTGGCGCCGGCTCACGCGCGAGCTGGAGTCGATGCGGTGGTTCGATCGGGCCGACGGCGAAACCCCGCAGGAACGGGCCGCGATGCGCTGCCTGGCGAAGCTGCCGGCCGAGCAGCGCGAAGTCATCGTCCTGAAACTTTGGCATGAACATACGTTTGAAGAAATCGGTGAATTGCTCGGCCTGTCGCCCAACACGGCGGCGGGCCGTTACCGTTACGGTCTGCAAAAACTGCGGGCCTGTTTGACTGGAGATGAATATGAAGAACTGGAACGAACTGGAGAACCAACTGCGTTCGTGGACGCCCCGAGCCCCGTCGGAGAAAGTTAAGGCGCACCTGTTTGGCGGCGCCGCCGGCCACGCGGTGACTACGGCGGACGCCGGCCATCCTGCCTGGCACTGGCTGGCGCCGGCGATGGCGGTGTTTTTGTTTGGCATGTTCGTCGTGGGCCGGCAGCCCGGCGGGCTGGGGCCGGCGGGGGGCGTGCTGGCGCAGTTCGGGATGTCGGATTCGGAGACGGAGAGGGCGTCTCACTACGCCAACAATTCCGTTCAGGTGATGACTTTTGATTGGACAAACGGCAGCCATTCTCTGACAACAGCCCCTCCCGTGTCCCGGACGAACCGGCTGATTCAGTAGCGCCTGTGAAACGACCCTGTTGTCTGAGCCCGTCCGAGGGTTTCCCTGGACTGTCTTCTCCGCACCCGTATGCGTTCAGGAAAGTTACTCTTTGCAACCAACCCAGCGTTGAAACGCTGGGCTATTATCGAATGTCCCTTCGGGACAAGCGCCAGCAACCTCATTCGGGTGAATTTCCGAAACGCACTATCCCTAACCCGGTTATTTCACACCTCGCATGAAACACCCACAGCCTGTAGCCGACGACGTGAGGAGGCGGACTCGTTCGCCCGCTTGGTCCATCCGCCTCCTCACGTCGGCGGCTACGGCAGGTATGAGTATCCGTGCTAAGCCCGCTCCTCCATCGTCCGATTCCCAAGGCTGAATTTTCATGAGTAACGGCAAATCCAAAAACGGGCTGGGCAAAAACCTCCCAGCCAAAGGCCCGTCGCCCGTCTCGAGCCGGCCCGCCGACACAAAGCCGGGCGCTGCGCCCACCGGCAAACCTGGCACGCCGGCCGCGCCCCCGGCCAAAGCGGCCGCACCGGCGCAGCCCGCGGCTCCGGTCCACGTCCCGCCGCTGTATCGGCGCATCGACTGGATAAGTTTCATCGTGACGTTCGTGGTGGTCTTCGCGGGCTACCTCTGGACGCTGGCGCCGGACCTCACGCTCGAGGACTGCGGCGAACTGGCGACCGGCTCGTACTACGCGGGCGTGCCGCACCCGCCGGGCTATCCGGTGTGGACGGTGTATAGCTGGATCTTCACGTGGCTGGTGCCGATCGGGAACATCGCCTATCGGGTGACCATCTCTTCGGCGTTCGCGGGCGCGCTGGCGTGCGGCCTGGTGGCGCTGATGGTGTCGCGCGGTTCGAGCATGATCATGGAGGGCATCGCGGACTTGAGGAATATCGAGAAACGATTCGAGAACGCGCTCTGCCTGGTCTGCGGCTTCGTCGCGGGCGTGGTGATCGGGTTCAACGGCTTCATGTGGAGCCAGGCGGTCATCGTCGAGGTGTACACGTTGACCTTCCTGTCGATGACGGTGGTGCTGGCGTGCATGTTGCGCTGGGTCTACGCGCCGCACCAACGGCGCTACCTGTACATGGCGTTTTTCTGGTTCGGGATCTGTGTCAACAACCACCAGTCGCTGATTGTCATCGTTCTGGGCATGGAGATGGCGGTCCTGTTCGCGGCGCCGCGGCTCGCCCGAAATCTCTTCTTCTGGAACACGGTTTGTTACGTCGGCGTCCTGTTCCTGATGGGCATTGACATGGTGCCAATGCTGAAAGACAACGACACGCTGCGGCTGATCTTTCACTTGATCGGCATTGGCTCGTTCATCATCTGGGTCAGCCTGTTGGTGAGCACGCGCATCAGCGGCCCCGAATTCCTTCGGGACTTTCTCCTCGTGGCCTCGGTTGTCTATCTTGGAATACTGTTCCTCAGCGTCACGAGCTTCGTGACGGCCTTCGAGTACAAGCCGGGCCGGTTTGTCGCCTTCAACATGCTCGGCCTGGCGATGCTTGGTGCCACGGGATGGGTGATCAGCAGGACCTGGAAACTGCCCCGGGAATGGCTCCCCGCGCTGGGCTGCGGCGGGGCGTTCGCGGGCGGGGCGGCGTTCTACGTCTACATGGCCCTGGCATCAATGACCAACCCGCCATTGAACTGGGGCTACCCGCGCACTGTCCAGGGCTTCTTTCACGCCATCACCCGCGGCCAGTACGAGCGCATCCATCCGACCACCGAGATCGGCCGCTACGTCGACCAGGTGCAACTCTACGTCGGCGGCGTGTTCGAGGAGATGAACTTCGTCTATGTGCTCATCGGCCTGCTGCCGCTGTTTTTCCTGCGCAAAATGCAGGCGCGGGAGCGGGCGTGGCTCATCGGGCTGGCGGCGACCTACGTCACATTGAGCGCGCTGCTGCTGTGGCTGCTCAACCCGGCGCCGGACCGCCAGAGCCGCGACCTGAACCGGGTCTTCTTCACGGCGTCGCACTTCATGATCGCGATGGGATTGGGCTATGGGTTGGCAATCCTCGGCGCCTACTTGTCATTGCACTACCAGCGGTTCCGGAACTACTGCCTGTTCGGCAGCCTGGGCGCGGCGTTTGTCGCGCTGTTCATGCTCGCGGTGCGGTTCCGTCTTGGCGGCGAGCTCCATTTCTCATCACTCGTCCTCGATCTGGACCCGAGCTACAACCCCATCGTGCGTTTTACAGCTCTCTTCAGCCTCTGCATGGCGCTGGCTGGCGTGGCC